>JARGPE010000006.1:9023-37560 GCA_029212835.1 Alphaproteobacteria bacterium
CTTGGTTTTGTGCTCGATCTTCACGGTACCCCAGCGAGTCACCGGCAAGTCCACTTCACCCCACAGGGTTGGCAGGTCTTCTGGATCAAAGCCTAATGCGAGGATCGCAATATCGGCGTCATGGGTCATTGTCGCATCTTCGATTGCCTGGGGGGCACGGCGACCGGTCGCATCAGGCTGGCCCAGGCGCATCTGTTGCACCTTTACGCCAGTGACCGCATCATCGCCGGTGAAGGCTTCCGGCTGAGACAACCAGACGAATTCAACGCCTTCTTCTTCTGCATTTGCGACTTCCCGTTGGGAGCCCGGCATATTGGCGCGGTCCCGGCGATACAGGCATTTTACCGATTTCGCACCCTGACGGACAGCGGTGCGTACACAGTCCATGGCTGTATCCCCGCCGCCAATTACGACGATGTTCTTTCCTTCTGCATGAAGGGTTCCGTCTTCAAATTCGGGCACTGTATCGCCCAAGCCGTTTCGATTGGATGCGGTCAGGAAGTCCATTGCGGGAATGATATTCTTCTGGCCTACGCCGGGTGCCTTTAGATCACGGGCCTTGTAAACGCCGGTCGCAATCAGAACAGCATCATGCTTCGCCCGCAAATCGGCAAAGCTGATATCGCGGCCAATCTCAACATTCAGGCTGAAGGTGACCCCCGACTGCTCAAGCCATTTCGTGCGGCGCAGAACAATATCTTTTTCCAGTTTGAAATTCGGAATGCCATAGATCATCAAACCGCCGACACGGTCATAACGGTCATAGATCGTGACCTGATAGCCGCGCCGCCGCAATTGTTCAGCCGCAGCAAGGCCGCCAGGACCGGCCCCGATAATGCCAACGCTTTCCTTGCGTTCTTGCCGTGGAATGATCGGCGTGATCCAGCCATTTTCCCACGCAGTATCAGTGATGTACTTTTCAATGGACCCTATGGTGACCGTGCCATGGCCAGACTGTTCGATGACACAGTTTCCTTCGCACAGGCGATCCTGCGGACAGATTCGACCACAGACTTCCGGGAAGGTGTTGGTCGCGCTGGAAACTTCATAGGCTTCCTGCAGGCGGCCTTCCGCAGTCAGCATCAGCCAATCGGGGATGTTGTTGTGCAGCGGGCAATGAACCTGACAGAAAGGTACACCACACTGACTGCACCGCCCGGATTGAGACGCGGCGGCTTCATCGCTGTAGCCCTGATAGATTTCGTCGAAATCCGCCCGGCGTTGCTCAATCGCGCGTTTGTCTGGAGTCGCCTGAGCGCGATCCACAAATTGAAGCATCCGGCCAGTGGTCATGGTTAAGTCCTCAAGCTCTCTCAACAAAGATGTTGGTGGTTAAAAAAGTCGAAAATTAGGCGCTGTTTCCTGCCGTCGCGACGGGGTCGCGGCGCAAGGCGAAGCAGGCATGCCCCTATACTTCATCTATCTATATCGCTTGTTGCGCAGAATGACCAGAAATATTTCGAAAATTAGTCAATAAAATTGACCTATTTTTCAGATCAGTATGCGAAAACGACTAAAAGGGGTTTGGAAAAATCAGACCCTCAATAAAATTAGTACCGTTTCGGTATCAAAATTGTCATAGGATAAGGATGCAAGGAATTGCGGGGAATGGTATAAGCATTTTATCCAATTCTGTGAGGGTTTCCTGTGCTTCTTCACCACATTCTGGTTCTCGCTGCTGTTCAAGGAATCACTGAGTTTCTGCCGATCAGCTCGTCTGGGCATTTGATTTTAACCGGCCATGTCCTGGGCTGGCCGGATCAGGGATTGGAAATGGACGTCGCAGTCCATATCGGCAGTTTGGCCGCAGTCTGTCTCTATTTCTGGCGCGATGTCTGGCAAATGATCGTGGGCGCTGGTCGTGTGGCAACAGGTCGCGGGGGGGCGCCTGCGAAGTTGGTTCTGAATGTGATTGTCGCCACGATCCCTATCGTTATTGCCGGTTTTCTGTTAAAAGATTATGTGGAAACCGTGTTTCGCTCGGTTGAGATCATCGGTTGGACGACATTGGGCTATGGTATTCTGTTGTTTATCGCCGATCGTGTTGGCATGACGATCCGCCGGATCGAGCATCTCTCCTGGGTGACGTCTCTTGTTATCGGCCTGTCGCAAATTTTGGCGCTGGTTCCCGGCACCAGTCGATCCGGTATCACCATGACCACTGCCCGCTTTTCGATGTTGATTTCAATTCCGACAATTATGGGCGCAGGCTTGCTGGCAGGGTTGGATGTCTACAAGTCGGGCAGCATGGCCCTGACCGGCGACGTGGCCATCGCCGTTTTCTTTTCCTTTATCACAGCATTGATTTCAATCTATGCAATGATGGCCTGGTTGCGTCACTCTGGCTTCGCGCCCTTCGTGATTTATCGCATCATCATGGGCGCGGGCCTGCTCTATTGGGTCTATAGCGGTGGTGCCGTCTAACGCAATCCGTATCAGACGGGTTGCGCCGGATTATACCGCCCGCCCTTGCGATAGATATCCAGATAGGACGGCAGGATCACTTCCGCAGCAGTTGGTGCAATACCCAAATCCCTGAGGCCCGGCAGATTGCCAGTGGCGATATTATCGCTGCGCAGCAATTCGACCTGGTCGCGGGTCAGCGGCGGCACAGGCAGCAATTCCAGGAAGAATGCCTTGATTCTCGCCAGTTCAAACGGGATCGGGACCAGGCCGACATGGCGACCTGTTTCGGTCATGACCAATTGCATCAATTCCTTGAAGCTATAGACCGTCGGACCACACAGTTCATAGGTGCGACCCGCTGCGCCAGGATCTGTAATCACTTTCACGATCGCATCGGCGACATCCCCAACATAGACGGGTTGGAACTTCTGCTCCCCGCCCCCGATTAACGGCAACAGCGGGGCGATGCGCATGATCGACGCGAACCGATTAAAGAAGGAATCTTCCGGGCCAAAAACGATGCTGGGACGAACGACGACGGCTTCTGGAATTTCCGCCCGCACAGCGGCTTCTCCCGCCGCTTTGCTGCGCGCATATTTGGCGCTCGAATCCGGTGCGGCTCCCAGGGCTGACATTTGAATGAAATTGGTAATGCCTGCTGCCTTCGCTGCCTTTGCAATACGGGCCGCGCCTTGATGATGCACGGCATCAAAAGTCTGCGTACCACTTTCATAAAGGATGCCAACCAGATTGATCACCGCATCGGCACCATCCAGGGCTGCCGCGACGGAGGAATCCTGCCGGATGTTACAGGCGATGGGCACAATCTGTCCTACATCGCCCATCGGTTTCAGGTCGCTGGCCGATTCTGGAAACCGCACTGCGACGCGCACACGACAGCCGATCCGTGCCAATTCGCGCACTACTTGATGCCCGATAAAACCAGAGCCACCAAAAACCGTCACAACCATGGGCACCATGTGATGTACTCCCCTCTAAAACCGCCAAATCTAATTACTGGCGTGTTATAGCGAATGCCTGCCCCAGTTCCAAGCGCTCCGAAGCGACCCTGCCGAGACCCTCTGTCGCAAGTAATTTCAGGCCGGGTCATATTTCTGTAATCTGCCCTTTGCAGGGCAGCCCCTGGCTCCTTAATAAAACCCATGTTTTCCGCCATTGCCAGCCCTTAATACTTCCCCCCAAATCAACCGCTTGACAAGCCACACGCAAATGGACATGTTCCGGCCCCGCACCATCGGAAATGCCCAGGTGGCGGAATTGGTAGACGCGCAGGTTTCAGGTACCTGTGTCCGAAAGGACGTGGAAGTTCGAGTCTTCTCCTGGGCACCATTTCTTGAAAATTTGAGATTTTAGCCGGATCATTTTTTGATCCGGACGGTCTCTGTTTTTGTCTTCGTTGTCATCTCAAAGCCGCAATGGCTGCTGTCGCGCCAAAAGACTGTACGTTACACCGCGATTCTTGTTAGAATCAGCACCTTCTGGAAGGGCTGTTCTGGCATGGGCTTGATTTTGCGCAAGTCTGATGTTTCCTGATCTTTCTGGGGTGGTGATTTATAGGCCCAAGGTGTATGCCCGGGGCATTGGTTTAAGGAGTGTGACGGGTGAGCATTCATTTGCATCAAGGGGATTTACCGGCGGATCTGGATTTTGGGTCTTCGGTGGCAATCGATACGGAAACGCAGGGCTTGAACCCATTGCGGGATCGATTGTGTTTGGCACAGCTATCTGCCGGGGATGGTGTCAGCCATTTGGTGCAATTCGCGCCGGGTGCTTATGATGCTCCGAATCTCAAACGCCTTCTGGCTGATCGGTCCGTGTTGAAGATCCTGCACTTTGCAAGATTTGACGTTGCTATCTGCCAGCAATGGCTTGGGGTGACGATGGGGCCGATCTACTGCACCAAGATCGCGTCCAAGCTGGTGCGTACTTATACAGACCGTCATTCACTCTCTACCCTTGCGAAAGAGCTGTTGGGTGTCGATATGTCTAAGCAGCAGCAGAGCTCGGACTGGGCCGCTGCGGATTTGAGTGACGCACAATTGGCTTATGCCGCATCGGACGTTTTGTATCTGCACCGTATCAAAGACGTGTTGGATGGCATGATTGTTCGGGAAGGGCGAAGCGATTTGGCACAGGCCTGCTTCGACTTTCTGCCGACACGGGCCAAACTGGACCTGATGGGCTGGGCCGAAACAGATATTTTCGCGCATTCCTGACTGCGCGACCCTAAATACGAATGGCAGGCAGTTATGCGGCCTTTGAGGTGCCATCGTAGGAAAAGCGAATCGTGACAATGACAGCCAGTGTGACCCAGATGCCAGACTCGATACAGGCACGTACTTCGGATCAGCAACCTGCTGATGACGGGGGTGCGTTAGATTTGGCGACAGGACGCGCTGTATTGCGCGCTGAGGCTGCGGCTTTGAACGATATGGCAGAGAAATTGGACGGCGCCTTTGTGGCTGCGCTGGACATTCTGATGGGGATAACCGCAGTTGGAGATCGTGCAGGGCGCATTATCGTCAGTGGTATGGGGAAAAGTGGTCATATCGGTCGCAAGATTGCCGCTACTTTTGCCTCTACGGGAACACCTGCGCAATTTGTGCACCCCGCTGAGGCCAGCCACGGCGATCTGGGGATGATTACAGAACGCGATGCAGTGATTGCGATCAGCAATTCCGGTGAAACCCAGGAACTAACCGACCTGATTGGCCATGTGAAGCGGTTTCAGATCCCTATGATCAGTATTACTGGGCGTGCGGGTTCAACCCTGTCGGAGGCGGCAAATGTCGCGCTGGTCCTGCCACAGCATCCAGAAGCAGGAGAGATCGGTCTGGCGCCGACTACGTCAACGACGATGACTTTGGCGATGGGGGATGCTCTGGCGGTTGCTTTGATGGCGCGCAAGGGCTTTACCGCCAATGATTTTCGCGTACTGCACCCCGGTGGCAAGTTGGGGCGTCAGTTGTTGAAGGTCGCGGACCTGATGCATCGCGGGGAAAATATTCCCCTGGTCGCACATAAGGCGCGGATGGATGAAGTGGTCTTGACCATCACATCGAAACATTTTGGCTGTACCGGGGTTTTGGATGATGACGGTGCTTTGATTGGTATCGTAACCGATGGTGACTTGCGGCGTCACATGTCTGACAAGTTGACGGAACAACCGGTCACAAATGTTATGACGGCTGGCCCGATCAC
Organism: Alphaproteobacteria bacterium; assembly: GCA_029212835.1. Lineage (GTDB taxonomy): Bacteria > Pseudomonadota > Alphaproteobacteria > UBA8366 > Aestuariispiraceae > Pacificispira. The sequence goes on from JARGPE010000006.1 coordinate 14,652, forward strand.
GATCCCATCGACCATGATTGCGGCCGAGGCATTGAACATTATGAATACTGGCAAGCGTAAGATTACGGCTATGTTCGTGGTTGACGATGCGCAAAAACCGGTCGGGATCGTTCATATTCATGATTTTCTGCGCGCCGGTGTCGCCTGAGCGCCGGGCCTGCGAAACCGACTGAAATGAAAGAGGATGCGAGCGCTATGGCGAGCGCTGACAGCAATGCCGGGACGACCCCACCGCCCGAAACGCCGCCGGTCCGCGGGGCCAGCATTCCTGTATCCATTGGCCGCCGGACCCTAAACCAATCCTATGGGCGCATGGTGGGCTGGCTGAAAGTGTTGTTGCCAACGATTGCTGTAGCGCTGATCACACTGGTGATTGCATGGCCCTATTTACAACAGGAAGGCCATCGCATCACAGATTCGCTGACCGGTGCAGGACAGTTGATTACCGAGCATATGGAGGTCAGTCAGGCCCGCTATTCCGGAATCAGTGAAGATGGTCAGCGCTATACAGTGACGGCCAAAACCGTGCAGCAGGCCAATACCGAAGCCATTATGGTTGATTTCATCGAGCCCCGGGCTGACATCAATTTAACTGATGGCAGTTGGGCCTTGGTAACTGCTGATACAGGCACCTTGAACCGCGAAACGCAGGTGTTGGAATTGCATGGTAAGGTCAACCTGTTCCATGATCTTGGTTATGAGTTCCATTCTGAAAGTGCGACCTTTGATCTGATGGGCGGCAATGCTTTTGGCTTTGATCCGGTGCAGGGACAAGGCCCATTTGGAAATCTGGAAGCGGAAGGATTTCAAATGATGAATCGCGGGGAACAAGTGCAGCTTACCGGCAAGGCCCGTGTGATAATTTATAAAGCTGACTAAGATGATACCGACTAAGATAGGGTGCTCAATGCCGAACCGTTTGTTTTCAGTCTTTTATGCCATGTTGTTTGCCTTTTGTGTGCTTGTGGCCCTACCCGGCTATGGCTACGCGCAAGAGGGATTGGTTTCCGGCAGTCAAGATGGTGCAATTGAGATCGAGGCAGATAACGGTATCGAATGGCTTCGCGATCTTCAGCAATATCGTGCCTACGGCAATGCCACAGCGACCCGCGGCACAGTAACGGTGATTGCGGACACTCTGATTGCTTATTACCGGGAAGAAGATGGCCGCCAAGTGATTTTCCGTCTGGATGCCGAGGGGCATGTGATTATCAAATCGGACGGTTCAGAAGCCTTTGGCGACAAGGCTGTGTATCACTTGGATAAAAAGGTCGCGGTTCTGGTGGGTAAGGACCTGCAGGTAGTCACTGATCGTGGCACGATTACTGCCGATGAAAGCATGGAATATTGGGAAGAAAAAAGCATCGTTGTTGCCCGTGGTAATGCCCTGGCAATCCAAAACGAACGCCGCATAAAGGCCGGTGTTCTGACCGCTTTTATCGAACCCGGGAAAAATGGCGAGACTTCTCGCGTAACCCGCATCGATGCAACCAGCGGTGTTCATATCTCTACGCCAACTGATATCGTGACTGGGAAGGAAGGCGTCTATAACGTTCCCGAAGAAAAGGCGACAATCTGCGGTAAGGTGAAAATCACGCGGGGACAGAACCAATTGAACGGCGAATGTGCCGTGGTCAACATGCTAACGGGCCGCAGCACACTCCAGGGAAAATCAGCCGGAGATAAGGTTAAGGGTCTGATCCTACAGACACAATAAGGCCTTATTGTTGTGTTTGTTTGGTTCAAGAGAACCGCTGCATAAACCAAAATTATGCAATTCCGGTGCCAAATTCGCTCTCGCGGCTTGGCGAATCGAAAAAATGCGTTTAGACTCCTTCAATAGGCGCACGGAATGCGCATGTTAGGGTGGAACAAGAAAAGGCGCGGGAACTGCGTATGGCGGATCGCGACGATGATGAAAAAAGATTAGGCGAGGGCGAAGGTCCATCGCTAAGCCAGGGAGATCGACAAGAACGGTTTCCCAGACTCACTCCGCATGCCAATCCCAGCCAATCACGGGATCTGGATGAGCGTGGATCCGAGCCGCAATTGCGCCAGCCTCGCCTAGGTACAACACCAAAATTGGAAGGGGTAACCAGTCGCCCTGGCATCGGCACGAATTTTGGCCGCCAGCCGCCGCCGTTGCGTCGTCCGACTTCTTCTGCGCCTCAACGCCCGTCAGAGCCGCCGCCTTTACCCGTAGACTCTCGATCAGAAGATAATGAGGTGGCACGCCGCCCGCTGGGGGAAGCCCCTGCCAAGCAGTCAGGCGAGCCATTGGCGCCGTCACCCGATCGCAAATCATCGGGTTTGGATTCTGCGGCGCACAATAAAACCCCGCTGAAAGCACCGGAACGCCCTGTTATTCGGGTTCAGGCCATGCCGGTTTTGCGCCGACCCGTGCCCAACGAACCGCAGCAAAAGACGTCTGCTCCTCAGCAGGAGTCCCTTAGGGGCAATCAGGCTTCTGCCGTGTCCCAACCGTCACAGCGACGGGAACCCTCGGATCAGGCGAGTCCTGAATTCTCGAACAAGGTTGATCCAAAGGTTGAATCTCGGAAACCGATTGATTTCAGCAATTTACCAGAACCGCCCCGGCCGCGCATTCGGGGTGACTCTGCCCCACGCCCTGACGATCAACGGATGTCTGAGCGTCCCGAAATTCAATCAGGTCGTGAGACTGGCATGTCCGTTAAGGCACGTAGTGCAGAGGACGGTACCAATACCGGTCCGAAGCCCGCCGTGGTTTCGTTCGATCGTGTGGCTGCAAAACCCAAGCCGACCAAGCCCGTTCTGATCACAAAGAATGAAGGGTTGGTTGTAACCTCATTGGGTAAGCAGTTTAAGAAGCGACCTGTCTTGCGAGACGTTTCCTTGCGCGTGCAGCGGGGAGAGGCTGTCGGTCTGTTGGGCCCGAACGGGGCGGGTAAGACGACTTGCTTTTATATCGTTACCGGATTGATTGCTGCTGATTACGGTCAGATCGTGCTGGATGGTGCCGATATTACTGAATTGCCAATGTATCGCCGTTCGCGGCTGGGTATTGGGTATCTGCCTCAGGAATCGTCGATTTTTCGCGGATTGACAGTCGAGCAGAACATTATGGCCGTGCTGGAACTGATCGAAAAAGATCGCGAAAAGCGCGATGCGACACTGGATGCCTTGCTGGCGGAATTTTCAATCAGTCACCTGCGCCGAACACCGGCAATTGCCTTGTCTGGGGGCGAACGTCGCCGATTGGAAATTGCCCGTGCCTTGGCCAGCCAACCGAATTTCGTATTGCTGGACGAACCTTTGGCTGGGATCGACCCAATCGCTGTGCGTGATATCCGCCAATTGGTCAGTCATTTGAAGGATCGTGGCATTGGTGTATTGATTACCGATCACAATGTCCGCGAAACACTGGATATCGTGGATCGGGCCTATATCCTTCACGATGGCAGCGTGTTGATGGAAGGGACCCCCGATGAAATCGTCGCAAACCAGGAGGTGCGGCGGGTTTACCTCGGGGACCGTTTCTCTTTGTAGCGGGGCAGTTGGGGGCGGGGAATGTCAATAACCCAACGTTTGGATCTGCGGCAGAGCCAAAGTCTGGTGATGACGCCGCAATTGCAGCAGGCGATCAAGCTACTGCAACTGTCCAGTATGGACCTCGCTGCCTATGTCGAGACCGAGCTGGAACAAAACCCTATGCTGGAACGCGACGAGGGGCCAGCGGCTGGGCGTGAAGAAAGCACCCCGTTAGATGACGTGGCGCAGGGGGATGTTTCTCGCACGGACAGCGCGGATCTGTTATCTCCAGATGCAATGCCGGGTGCAGGCTCTGAAAGCCCGCTGGATACGGATTATTCCAATAATTATGATGGTGAGATCGCTGGACCGGGTGTTGAGCCTGGCGGCGCCTATACCGCATCCAGTGGTGGAACTGACTTCTCGCGGCGCGGCGGGGACGAGGATTTACCAGACCTGGAAGAGACACTGAGTCGCGGACGAACCCTGACTGAGCATCTGGAAGAGCAAATTCAGGTGGATTTGGCAACGCCAAGGGATCGACTGATTGGCCGGTATCTTGTTGATTCACTGGATGAAAATGGACGATTTACGGATGATTTGGATGATGTCGCTCAACGCCTGGGGTGCCGTGCGGCAGAAGTCGAATCGGTTCTGCTTCAGATGCAGAAATTTGACCCGCCCGGCATTTTTGCCCGTGATTTGAAGGAATGCCTGCGTCTGCAGTTGGAGGATAAAAACAGGTATGATCCCGCCATGGCCGCGCTGTTGGATAATCTCGAACTCTTGGCGCGCCAGGAAGTATCGAAACTGCTGAAAATCTGTGGCGTCGATTCAGAAGATTTAACCGACATGGTCGCTGAAATCCGATCCTTAAACCCACGCCCCACCGCAGAATACGGGTTCGAGCCATCCCAAACCGTTATCCCAGACGTCATTGTGAAAATCGCCCCGGACGGGGATTGGACGATTGAGCTCAACCAAGATTCTCTACCCAAAGTGCTGGTAAATGAGCGGTATTATGCGCGCGTGTCAAAAAGTACGCGTGACAAGGAAGCCCGCGACTTTGTGGCGGAACGGTTTCATACAGCGAACTGGCTGGTGAAAAGCCTGCAGCAGCGCGCCACGACGATCTTGAAGGTTTCCACGGAAATCGTGCGCCAACAATCGGCCTTTCTGCATCACGGTGTGGGTCAATTAAAGCCGCTGATTTTGCGCGATATTGCGGAGGCTATTGAGATGCACGAATCAACAGTCAGCCGCGTGACCTCCAACAAATATATGTCGACACCGCGCGGATTATTTGAGTTGAAATACTTCTTCACAACAGCGATTGCCGGGACGACAGGAGATACCCATTCTGCCGAAACCGTGCGCCATCGTATCCGTACTTTGATCGATGCGGAGGCACCTAACGCGATTCTATCAGATGATCGCTTGGTCGAATTGCTGAATGATGACGGAATCGACATTGCACGAAGGACGGTAGCAAAATACCGCGAGGCCATGAAGATCGCTTCTTCTGTACAACGTAGACGGCAAAAGCGTGCCACTTTGTAGTTCGGATATTACAATTATTTATCAATATATTAGGTGTGTTTCGATGATGCTGGGGAAGGTTTGACAGCAAAAGGCCGTCTGATTAATTTCCCGCTATTGGTTGCCTGTTGAAATGATGTCGGTGCCAACCCAAATGCAAAATATGAAAAAAATAGGATGCAGTGCGACGTAAATTCGCAGTAGCATTCATGATCAAAGGACGGCCCAGATCAGTATCGGGTCTCTTCGATACGCAGGTCGTCAAAACTAGTCGCCGGTTATACGGCGCGATCAGAACCGTGAAAGGGCAACGGACGCACCATGCAACTCTCCATCAAAGGTAAACAGGTCGATATTGGCGATGCATTGCGCACACATATCGAGACAAAACTGCCCGATGCGATTGGGAAGTATTTCGACAATACGACGGATGCGACTGTCACAGTCTCCAAGGATGGTGGTCAATTTGCCGTTGATATCCAAGTGCATGTCTCCAAGCGAGTCTTGGTCCATGCCCATGGTGCCGGCAGCGACGCCTATGGTGCTCTGGAAGAAGCAACTGAGCACGTCACCAAGCGATTGCGCCGCTATAAGCGCCGTTTGCGGGATCATAAAAGCCGGGTTAGCACCGTCGATGCCTTGCCGGCGTTGCAATATGTGCTACAAGCTGAACCAGAGCCGCAGGAAGATGAATCACACGAGCAGGATGAGCCGATCATTGTCGCAGAAATGCCCACAGAGGTCGAAAGCATGACCGTGGGGGAAGCGACGATGCGGATGGATTTGGCCAGCCACTCGGCGTATATGTTCCGAAACACAAAAAATGGGCGAATAAATATGGTTTATGTACGCCCTGATGGTAATATTGGCTGGGTAGACCCTCAATCTGGTGCTTAGGTCTGATACGGGGGTAATTGCGAAAAAATCTGGAGTGAAGACATCTGGCGCGGGACGGACTGAACAGATTTTGACGTAAAAGGGCTTTTAATTCGCAAGTTGGGTGCTTAAAACCCCTGGCAATCATGGATCATCGCGTCGGCTGCGCTATTTTGCGCGGTCGGCTGCATGGTCAAACAAACGAAATAGAGCGAACCGTCATGGAATTGTGCAATCTTTTGTCTGCCGATGCAGTGATTGAAAAACTGAACGTCACGTCAAAGAAACACGCCCTACAAGAAATTGCGCGCCGGGCGGCCACCCTTACAGGCCTTGATGAGCGCGCTGTGTTCGATACTTTGTTGGAGCGTGAGCGTCTTGGAACCACCGGTGTCGGCCATGGCATCGCGATTCCTCATGGTAAATTACAGGGGATTGAGCATCCGGTTGGTATTTTCGCCCGTTTGGCGAAACCAATCGATTTCGATGCGATTGATGACCAGCCGGTTGATATTATTTTCGCGCTCTTGGCCCCGATTGAGGCTGGTGCGGATCATTTGAAGGCCTTGGCGCGGGTCTCGCGTTTGCTTCGGGATCGCGATATTTGCGAAAAATTGCGTGGCTCTGACCGGTCTGATGCCTTGTATGGCCTGTTAACAGAGCCGTCTGCGACCAGTCACGCTGCTTAAATAGGCCCATGGGTTGATGCTCCGCAGCCTCCGGATTGGCCATATGATGCCAGCCGGGGGTTTACTTTTGCGGACTATCTCAATGTATGGATCACCCAAAATCTCTGATAGGCTTTTGCCATGGAAGAGAAGAACCGCCACAGCCGCCAGCAAAAACTCAATAAAATCCGACAGCTGACCGGCCCCAAACCGGTGACGCCAGCACGCCTGGAAAACATAGCGCTCCATTATTTGGAGCGCTATGCCTCCAGCGCCGAAAATCTGCGCCGGGTGCTGATGCGCCGTGTTCAACGCTCTGCGCAGTTGCATGATACGGATAGTCAGGCCGGGGCGGAAGCGGTGGATGCCCTGATCCTGCGGTATCAATCTTCCGGACTGTTAGATGACACTGCTTATGCCGTGGGGCGGTCGGTCAGCCTGCATCGACAGGGGAAATCAACACGGGCTATTCAACAAACCCTGTCTGTTAAGGGTGTCGATGGGGATACAGTCGGGGCCGCCCTGGAGGCGTTAAAGGAAGAAGTTGGGCCTGATCTCGATCTGCGTGCCGCCGTCCAATATGCTAGGCGGCGTCGTCTAGGCCCGTGGCGACGAGAAGGCAGAGAGGATGTCCGGGAAAAAGATCTTGCGGCTTTGGGGCGACAGGGTTTTGGATATGACATTGCCCGCCATGTTATCGAGGCAGAAACGCCAGGGCAGCTTGAAGAAGAGCTCGATACAGCCTTCGAGGAGAGCCAGAATTGAGCACCGATCTTGTTATCTCCTGTCGCGGTGATAACACATTAATTGTTCCGCCTGACCGTACCGCCCTGTTGGTGATCGATATGCAGCGGGATTTCATCGATCCAGAGGGTATGTGTGCGGTGTTGGGGAATGATCCGGCCCTGTTGCGAGCCATCGTTCCCCGTGTCGGCCGTCTGTGTGATTGGGCCAGGGCGCAAGGTCTTACCCTGTTCCACACGCGAGAAGGTTATGCACCGGACCTGTCGGACATGCATGCCGCAAAACGTGCGGGTTGGGGGCCGGTCACCCAGGGGCCACTGGGCAGGTTTTTGATTCGAGGACAGCCGGGACATGACTTTATCCCCACGCTTGCGCCCAAGCCGTCTGAAACAGTGATTGATAAACCTGGATTTAGTGCATTTTATGGCACGGACCTACAGTCACGCCTGACGGACCTTGGGATCACGCATCTGATCCTTTGTGGGGTCACGACCTCCTGTTGTGTTCAGTCGACCATGCGGGCTGCGGTGGATTTGGGATATGAATGCCTAACCGTTGCCGATTGCTGTGCGGCATTGGAATTGGATGATCATGACCGCGCCTTGGATCTGATCGCCAGCGAAGATAATTTATTCGGACATATTTGTGACCTTGCTGATTTAGTCGGACCAATTCCACTCCGTCCTTTCGCTGGGAATATCCGTTCAATGGTCGATGCCGATGGCCCTGCTGTGTTGGATCTATACGCTCAGGGGATCGCAACAGGTCACGCTACTTTTCAGGATCAAACTGGTGATTGGCCTGGCTTTTCGGCTGGGAAGCTGGCGACCCCCCGCTTGGTTGCGCAAGCATCGGATGGCAGTCTTTTAGGTTTTGCCGTGCTATCGCCGACATCGGCCAGGCCAATTTATCGCGGTATTTGTGAGGTTTCGGTCTATGTCGCGCAGACGGCCCGCGGACAGGGGGTCGGGCATGCGCTGATGGGCGAATTGGTAGCACAAAGCGATGCTGCGGGAATTTGGATTCTGACTGCCGGGATATTTCCGGAAAACAAGGCCAGCCTGATCCTGCACACCGCCCATGGTTTCCGCTGTTTGGGGCGTCAAAGAGGGGCGGGTATCATGCCCCAGGGGCCAATGGCGGGGCAGTGGCGGGATGTCTTGAAGTTGGAGCGTCGGACAAACCTGAGCACTTGCCGATAGGCAGTTTCATGGTTATGGAGACGCTATGCCAATATACAAAACGATTTTAATCCTGCCCAACGAGGCATCGGTCCCCCCCTTTCAGGACGCAGTTGAAGACTATTCTTTAGGCACTGCGGCGTTCGAATGGGAAGGGGGCCCCAACTGGTCACTTGAGTTCTATACCGATGGTCTGCCGCAAATGGTAGATTTGGAACCCCGATTAGAACAGGCGGCGCAGCAGGCAGGGATTTCAAACCCTGACCCTATCGTTGCGCCTTTGCCAGATATCGATTGGGTTGCGGAAAATCAGAAGAGTTTTCAGCCCATCCGGGCTGGTCGATTCTTCGTCCATCAGGAATTTCACGAAGACCCTATTCCCGCAGGGGCCGTGCCGCTGGTCGTCAATGCCGGCACAGCCTTTGGAACCGGCACCCATGCGACGACATGGGGCTGTCTGGTTATGATTGATTATCTGCTGCGCATGGGCCTACGCCCGAACCGCGCCCTGGATTTGGGCTGTGGCACAGCGATTCTGGCAATGGCCCTGTGCAAAACTGTCCGGCAGGCCCAGGTCGTGGGCAGTGACATTGATCCTGAGGCCGTTCGTGTGGCGAAGGAAAATGCCCAGATTAATGGCGTTTTACCACCAAGATTGCGTCTGACAACCGCTGCTGGCCTGCAGCACCCTGTGATCCGTCGGGGTGGACCCTATAATCTAATCGTCGCCAATATTCTGGCGCGCCCGTTAATGATGCTGTCCCGCGATATCATCCGCGCAATGGCACCTGGTGGCTTAATCATACTGTCTGGTCTGTTGACCGAACAGGAATCCATGGTCCTGGGTGCTTATCGCATGCAGGGCCTCAGCTTGTGCGCGAAACAACGACGGGACGGCTGGTCAACGCTGCTGCTTGCGCGATAATGTGCTGAGTTTCGGTGTGAGCCGAAAGTTTAGCGGCCAGCCTTTGCAGACGCAGTATTATCGATGTGCAGGACGTGCATCAGGGCTTTATAGCCACGGACAATCATGTCCCGTACAGCAATGCTTTGTAGACGACGGCCTTCGCGGGCCATGCGCATTACTTCGTCGTAATCGATTGGTTCGAAGCTAAGGTCTTTGTTTGGGTTGCTCATGGTGTTTTGCTCCTCAGAGAGTTGCTGTTGATATTGCGATGCACAATTTCATATTGCACTGCACAATAAGATGGTACAAAGAAAGCACCTTGTGAAGTTGGGTATGCCTCAAATCCCTTGTGCATTTTAGGAACAAATAGAAATGGATATTGCCCCGCAGATGCTTTTATTCGCGAAAGTCGTCGAAGATGGCGGCTTTTCGGCGACTGCGCGCAGACAAGGTCTGACACCGTCAGCAATCAGCAAACAGATCAGCCAGTTGGAAGATCGCCTGGGGGTCCGTCTTTTAAACCGGTCGACCCGGCGCATGTCTTTGACGGAAGAAGGTAAGGTCTTCTACGACCGCTGTGTTGAGATATCGACAAAGGTGGCAGATGCAGAGGCGGCCATCGTCTCTCTGGGCAGCCATCCACAGGGGACGTTGCGGGTTGCCTCGACGGTTGCCTTTGGGAAAATGCAATTGCTGCCGCTTATGCCGGCCTTTCTGGAAAAGAACCCGGATGTGCGCGTTGCGCTGGAACTCTCAGATCGTCCAATCGATTTCGTCGCGGAACAGGTTGATGTCGCCATCCGGTTCACGGAACAGATTGATGATGATACATTGGTCGTGCGAAAGCTGGCCCGAAATCGGCGGGTTTTTTGTGCCGCCCCGGATTACATCGCAGCGCATGGGCGACCGGAAACGCCAGATGAGCTGATCAAACACAATTGTCTGACCCTGTCGACGGTGGCGCGCTGGAATGACTGGCAGTTCAGCACGCCTGATGGGCCAAAAATCTATCGGGTGAAGGGAAATTTTGAAGCCAATAGTGCGGATGCTGTCTATCACGCAACCCTGGCCGGGATTGGTATTTCGCGCCTATCAACCTATCTGATCGGTCCGGATCTGCGGGCTGGGCGCTTGGTGCGGGTTTTGCCGGATCACGCCGATGAAGGCTCCGATATCTTGGCAGTTTATTCTGACCGACGGAATCTATCCCCCAAAGTGCGGGCATTTGTGGACCATATGGCAGACAGTTATGGGGACCCGCCGCCCTGGGAATGGGATGGGGCCGAGTCCTTTGGAGCGGTCGCAAAGCCAACTTGATCCGTGGTGATCTTTTGTCGCGGCGTTAAGGCCAGCTTCTGGCGGTTGCAGCTTGGGGTCTGTGACCCTATATACCCCTTGAAGACGAAACCACGGCGTCATATTTCAAGGCGATCCGTTCACACATCTGAAGGGGCATCCGCAAAGCGCTGAGATCAGGCTGGGTGATGTCCGCTTAACACTGGAGGTTAACATGGGTAAAGTTATTGGTATTGACTTGGGCACCACGAATTCCTGCGTCGCAGTGATGGAAGGGTCCAATGCTAAAGTGATTGAGAATGCCGAAGGCGCGCGCACGACGCCGTCTATGGTGGCTTTCACCGAAGATGGTGAGCGCCTGGTTGGCCCGGCTGCAAAGCGCCAGGCAGTGACCAATCCGGAAAGCACGCTGTATGCGATCAAACGGTTGATCGGGCGTCGTTTTACCGATGCGGAAGTTAAGAAAGACATCAAGAACGCCCCCTTCAAGATCATCAAAGCCGATGGCGGCGATGCATGGGTTGAAGTGCGTGGCGAGAAATATGCGCCGTCGCAAATTTCCGCGATGATCTTGCAGAAAATGAAGGAAACCGCTGAGAGCTATCTTGGTGAGACCGTTGATCAGGCTGTGATCACTGTTCCTGCTTACTTCAATGATAGCCAGCGTCAGGCAACCAAGGATGCTGGTAAGATTGCAGGGCTTGATGTGCTGCGCATCATCAACGAGCCGACTGCCGCTGCTCTGGCCTATGGCCTGGAGAAAAAAGGTTCCGGTACGATCGCAGTTTATGACTTGGGCGGTGGGACGTTTGACGTTTCCGTGCTGGAAATTGGCGATGGCGTGTTTGAAGTGAAATCCACCAACGGGGATACGTTCCTGGGCGGGGAAGATTTTGACCAATCTGTCATCGACTATCTGGCTGACGAATTCAAGAAAGAGCAAGGCATCGACCTGCGGACCGATAAATTGGCGCTGCAGCGTTTGAAGGAAGCCGCGGAAAAGGCGAAGATCGAATTGTCTTCTTCGACCCAGACTGATGTGAACCTGCCCTTTATCACGGCGGATGCGTCTGGTCCTAAGCATCTGAACATCAAAATTAGCCGCTCCAAGCTGGAAAGCCTGGTTGGTGACTTGGTTAAGCGCACCGTCGGCCCATGCAAAGCGGCGCTGAAAGATGCCGGTCTGAAGGCCTCTGAAATCGATGAAGTCATCCTGGTTGGCGGTATGACCCGCATGCCCAAGGTGATTGAAACCGTTAAGGAAATCTTCGGCAAAGACCCGCATCGTGGTGTGAACCCGGATGAAGTTGTTGCCATTGGCGCGGCCATTCAGGCCGGTGTTCTGCAGGGCGACGTTAAAGATGTGCTGTTGTTGGATGTGACCCCGTTGTCTCTGGGTATTGAAACCCTGGGCGGTGTGTTCACCCGCTTGATTGACCGCAACACGACGATCCCAACCAAGAAGTCTCAGGTCTTCTCTACGGCTGAGGACAATCAGTCCGCTGTGACGATCCGGGTCTTCCAGGGTGAGCGTGAAATGGCGGCTGATAACAAGCTGCTGGGTCAGTTCGATTTGGTCGGCATCCCACCATCACCACGTGGCATGCCACAGATCGAAGTCACTTTTGACATTGACGCCAACGGTATTGTTAATGTGTCCGCTAAAGACAAGGGCACAGGCAAGGAACAGCAAATCCGCATTCAGGCCTCTGGCGGTCTCTCAGATGATGAGATCGATCAGATGGTGAAAGATGCTGAAGCCAATGCCGATACTGACAAACAGCGTCGTGCCCTGGTTGAAGTCAAGAATGCCGCAGACAGCGCCGTTCACACGACGGAAAAAGCGTTGGCCGATCACGGCGATGCCCTGTCCGGAGATGAGAAGACAGCCATCGAGGAAGCCATCGCAGCCTTGAAGGAAGCCAAGGAAGGCGACGATGTGGAAGACATCAAAGCCAAGACCGATGCGGTTACTCAGGCGTCCATGAAACTGGGTGAAGCCATGTATAAGGCTGCTCAGGCTGAAGGTGGCGATGCCGATATGGGGTCTGATGGACCCTCGGCCGGCGGCCAGGAAGAAACCGTTGTCGATGCTGATTTCGAGGAAGTCGACGACGATAAGAAAGACAAATCCTAACCATCACGCGGGAAAAGGCCCCGTCGCTTAACGGCGGCGGGGCCTCACCCTATCCGGGGAGAGGGATATGTCTAAGACAGATTTTTACCAAACACTTGGGGTCCAGAAAGGCGCGTCTGCTGACGAGCTGAAAAAGGCCTATCGTAAGCTGGCCATGCAGTATCATCCCGATCGCAATCCGGGAGACGCTGCGGCAGAAGCGAAGTTCAAGGAAGTCGGCGAGGCCTATGAGGTCCTTAAAGACGAACAGAAGCGCGCTGCCTATGACCGATTCGGCCACGAAGCGTTTGAGCAAGGCGGTATGGGCGGTCGCGGGGGCCAGGCCGGTGCTGGATTCGGTGGATTTACTGATATTTTCGAAGAAATGTTCGGTGATTTCATGGGCGGCGGCGGCGGTGGTCGCGGTCGTGGTGGCCAACGCGCCTCTCGGGGAGCCGACCAGCGCTTTAATCTTGAAATCGCGATGGAAGATGCCTTCAAGGGACGCACTGTTGAAATCAAGGTGCCGACTGCTGTTACCTGCGACGTTTGCAATGGCAATGGCGCAGAAGACGGCGCAAAACCGGTTAATTGCAGCACCTGTGGCGGCGATGGAAAAGTTCGCGCCAGCCAGGGTTTCTTCACTATCGAACGCACCTGTCCAACTTGTCAGGGGCAGGGCCAGGTTATTGATAAGCCTTGCAAGAAATGCTCAGGCTCAGGCCGCATGCATAAGGATAAGTCGCTTAGCGTCAATATACCGAAAGGCGTTGAGGAAGGCACCCGCATTCGCCTGACCGGTGAGGGGGAGGCAGGCCTGCGCGGCGCGCCCCCGGGTGATTTGTATATCTTCCTGTCGATCCGTCCCCATAAATTGTTTGAGCGGGACGGCGAAAACCTGTTCTGCCGCGTGCCGATCAGCATGGCAGACGCTGCTCTGGGTGGGGAAATTGAAGTCCCCACCATTGAAGGCGGCCGCGCCAAGGTGAAGGTGCCGGAAGGCACCCAAACGGCGCAGCGGTTCCGTCTGCGCGGCAAGGGCATGCCCGTGCTGCACACCCAGAACCGGGGCGATATGTATATCGAACTGGCGGTCGAAACCCCGATGAACCTGACCCGGCGGCAAAAAGAGCTGCTGAAAGAATTCCGAGACGAGGGTAAAGGCAAAAACACCAGCCCTGAAACTGACGGTTTCTTTACCAAGGTTAAAGAATTCTGGGATGATCTGACGGAGTAGTCTCTAGATTGTGCTGTCCCCTTGACCAATCCGCCGGATTTCCCTCTAAAGGGAACCGGTGTGATTGGAAATGGAAGGGACGGACATGACAGAGGGAATCTTGAACATCGCGATCATGGGGGCCGGTGGCCGCATGGGGCAGATGTTGGTGCGCGAAGTGACCGCGACCAAGGGCTGTCATGTCATTGGGGCGACGGATCGTGAGGGCTCCTCCCATATCGGTGAAGATGCTGGAACTCTGGCCGGGATCAAGGCTCTGGGTGTCGTGATTGAAGACGACCCGGCCCCGGTGATTGCCCGTGCTCATGCCGTGATTGATTTCACAGCCCCCGCTGCGACGGTCGAACATACCCGTCTGTGTGCCCAGGCCAATGCCGCCCATATTGTTGGCACGACCGGGCTTTCCAAAGAAGATGAAGCAGCCCTGGAATTGGCCGCGCGCCATTCAGCAGTGGTTTACGCCCCCAATATGTCTGTAGGCGTGACGCTGTTAATGGCGCTGACAGAGAAAGTCGCGTCTGTCCTGGGCCCAGACTATGATATCGAGGTCCTGGAAATGCATCACCGCCATAAAGTTGATGCACCGTCTGGAACCGCTCTGGGCCTGGGCAAAGCCGCTGCGAAGGGGCGTGCTGTCGATCATGACGCTGCCGCTGTCTATGCTCGCCAGGGCCATACAGGCGCGCGGGAAGAAGGAACCATCGGCTATGCCACCCTGCGGGGTGGTGATGTTGTTGGCGATCACACGGTAATCTTTGCCGGAGAGGGCGAGCGCATCGAAATCGGCCACAAAGCCTCCAGCCGCCAGGTCTTTGCCGCTGGTGCCCTGCGTGCCGCCCGTTGGGCCCATAGCCAGCCCTATGGCCTGTATTCCATGCGCGACGTTCTGGGACTGGATTAATTTAAAGCTTTAGGAAATCTATGATCTTCTGGGCCAAGACGTCTGCCTGTTCCAGGCAGGGCAGATGGCCTGCCTGCTTTATCACCTCATAACGAGCATTGGGGATCAGGTCCGCCAGAGCATTGACCAGATCCGGTGGGGTCGCCAGATCAGCGCTGCCGCATAGGCATAGGGTCTGAGCCTCAATCTGTGCGGTTGCTTCTGTAAGGTCCGCATCACGGATAGCGGCGCAGATATCTGTATAGCCCTTAGACGGAGTGCGTGTCAGCATCGCCCAGGCCCCATCATAGATTTCAGGGCTGCGCGCCTTGAAAGCTGGATCAAACCATCGCGCAAGGACAGCCTCCGCAATAGAAGAGAGGCTATCCTTCTGGACTGCAGCAATGCGGGGGTTCCAAACATCTGGCGTGCCAATCTTATGGGCCGTGTCGCACAGGACCAGATTTGAAATGCGATCAGGGGCTCTTGCTGCGACGCTTTGCGCAACCATCCCTCCGACCGACAGGCCAACCATGTGAACAGAGGCGATCCCCAACACATCCAGAAGGCTGATAAAATCATCGGCCAAATCCGAAATGCTGACCGGCCCATCCGACAAGGCCGTCAGGCCGTGCCCGCGCATGTCATAGCACAGGGTACGCACGTCCTGGGGCAGGCGCGCAATGACATCGTTCCAAATCCGGAAGTCCGTTCCCAGCGAGTTCGCAAAGGCAATAACCGGCGCATCTGGCGCGGCTGCATTCGGTACATTCAGGTGATAATGATGGGTGTATCCATTAACGGTCACAAATTGCATTCCAAACGTCTCCCAAAAAACATTTTAAGCTTGAAATATTTTCTTCCAAGCCCGACACTCAGGCCAACTTGAGATGAGGATACCGATGGCTGCCTTCGAGACAACGCGCAAAATTTTGTTCGAGCACTGTGACCCGGCGGGCATTGTGTTTTATCCCCGCTATTTTGAAATGCTGAACAATGTAGTCGAGGAATGGTTCGAGGATTTCCTGGGCGTTTCCTTCGCTACCCTACATGGGGAACGGCACAGTGGTATCCCGACGGTGTCCCTGCAGGCGGATTTTAAAAAGCCAAGCCGATTGGGCGATGTCGTGACCTTTAAATATGGCATTGAGAAGCTGGGCGGCTCTAGCCTGACGGCGCGGTTTGAGATTCATGGGCCGGATGGCCTGCGCCTGTCGGGCCAACAAGTCCTGGTGCATGTTGATCTTCGGGTGATGAAGCCAACACCTTTTCCAGATGATCTGCGCATCGGCTTGGAACGAACCAAACTTTAAAAAGCACTTAGGGTAAGGATACAGACCATGCATGAGAAATTGCACCCCAGCACCTGGAAGAAAGCCTCTGGCTACGCCAATGGCATTGCGGCCCCTGCTGGACGCACATTGTTTCTGGGCGGCCAAATCGGCTGGACCGGGGATCAGGTGTTTGAAAGTGATGACTTTATCGAACAGGTCCGACAAACCCTGAGAAACATTGTCGCTATTTTGGCTGAAGCCGGGGCCGGACCTGAACATCTGGTGCGTTTGACCTGGTTTGTAACCGATAAACGCGAATATCTGGCCCGCCTGAAAGAAGTTGGTGAGGCTTATCGCGATACTTTGGGAAAGAATTTCCCGGCCATGACCATGGTACAGGTCGTTGCCCTGGTGGAAGACCGGGCAAAGGTAGAAATAGAAGCCACCGCGGTCTTGCCTGCATAATTTTTCGCGCCACATTGCTTCGGACTTGACCCGGAGGCTTGTTCCGGGGAAAGGTCATATTCCCTGACCAATTGGGTCATGGGATCACCGGAGCCTATATCCATGTTTGGGATTCTTTCTGTCGGGCTGTTGATCGGTATGCAGCATGCGCTGGAGGCCGATCACGTCGCCGCCGTCTCCTGTATCGCCACGCGCGAACGCTCCGTTGGTCGGATCGTCCGGCATGGTGTGGTTTGGGGCTTTGGTCATTGCCTGACGCTGATTGTTGTCGCGGGCGGCGCGATCTTGTTTGGATCGGCCCTGCCGGATCGTTTTTCTACTTTGTTAGAGGTGTTGGTCGGCGTGATGCTGGTCGGGCTTGGTGGACAGGTAATCTATCGGCTGGTTCGGGATCGACTGCATTTCCACCGTCACCGCCATGGAGATGGTACCGTTCATCTGCATGCTCATTCGCATGCGAAAGACTCGCTTCCGGTTCAAGACACCCATCCTAAAACAGCCCACGCTCCGAAACATGACCATGGTCACCCGGCTGGCCTGCCCTGGCGCACCTTGCTGATCGGAATGACCCACGGCATGGCTGGGTCTGCCGCCCTGTTGGTCGTCACGGCGGCAGGAATGCAGTCCAGTGGCCTCAGCTTTGCTTATATCGCGTTGTTTGGTGTCGGGTCCCTGGTGGGCATGGCATTGTTGTCGTCCCTGATGGCGGTGCCCTTGGCCTGGTCTGCGCGCGCCCTGACCTGGACCCATCGGGGGCTGCAATCAATCACCGGTACGGCCACGGCTGCCTTAGGCCTTTGGATCGCTGTTGAGGCTGTGTCCAGACTGTAGATCAGGGTTTCCGGGCGCGGAAATGATGGGGGCAATGTTCCCCTGATTCCAGGACGATCAGCATCGCCTCCCAGGTATTGATCATTCCTTGCAGGTCTTCTGCGCCAAGGGTGGCCTCAAATTTTGGGCGTTCCGGCCCGATCAATCGGGCTAGCTCCCCCTGTGCGACATGGCGATACCAGGGGTTTCGATTGGTAAGTCGGATGTCCGTGAATCCTGCAGATTCCAATGCATCCTGGTATCGAGACGGTGATGCCATACCAAATCCCAGATCTTCCTGAGCAATATAGGCGGCCATTTCTGGGGATGGATCTCCATCATGGGAAATCAGCCAGTCTGAGGCGGCAAACCAACCGCCGGGACGTAATACGCGATAGGCCTCCTGTGCCAGTGCATGCTTGTCTGGAATATGAACGATTGAATCCTTGCTGAAGACAATATCGACGGTGCTGTCGGACAAGGGGAAGGGGCCTGGCGTGACCTGGCGGATATCAACGCGATCCTGAACACCTGCTTTGGTGACACGGCGTCTGGCATGGGCGCAGACGGGTTCTTCCACATCCAGGCCAATCACCTGTCCGGCCTGATAGTCCCGGGCCAGGGCTATGGTGACCCCGCCCGCACCACTGCCGATATCGACGATGGTTTTACCGGCAAGATCCAATCCTGACAGGATACGGGCCACTTCTTCTGGTCCACCGGGACTTAAAAATCCTTCGCCCCATAAGGCCTCCAGAAAGGCGATGTGGCGATCATCATAGTTCAAGTCTTGATCTAACATTGTCCTCTCCCCCAAACACGATGGGCGCAAAGGGTATGATCCCTTCGCGCCCACAGCAATTTCAATTTGACCAAAACAGACAGGGGGTGATTAGAACCCAGCCTTGATCTGTTCAAATTCTGCGATCATCTTCTCACGTAATTTCGCTGGCACTGGGGCCTGCCACAAGGTCTTGTCGCGGAAGGATTCGACATTGTCATAACCCATGCTGGCCAGGGTTGCCTGATCCATTTCGTTCATCGCCTTTTGGTTGGAATGTCCATAACCCCAGGCATTGACCAGATATTCGGCAGTGGGTTTAGACAGCCAGGCATTCAGGAAAGCATAAGCCTTATCTTCGTTGCCGCCGCCATTGGCCATCATTGAATACCCACAAACCCAGGTCGAAAGACCTTCATCTGTGTCGCGTTTCATTGCAGCCGGATGCCCTTCCGCGATCAACCGTACGGGGGTTTCGTTCCAGGCCCAAGCCAAGGCAACCTCACCAGACGCCATGGCTTGCGCAAGGGTCGCCCCATCTTGCCAATAGAAGCGAACATTCTTGTGCACTTCCCGCAGGAAGTCAGACGCGGCCTTGAATTGTTCATCCGTGGCTTTTGTCCAATCAGTCACGCCAGTCGCCAAAAAGGCCAGGGCATAGGCATCATCGACATTGTCGCCGATTGAAACTTTGCCTTCAAATTTTGGATTGGCAAAAGCCTTCAAGGATTGAACATCAGCCTCGTCAATCAAATCGGTCCGATAGGTCAGCGCGGTGTTACCCCAATCGATTGGTACCATCCAGACCTTGTCACCATCATGGAAACCTTCCATGTCGCGCAGACCGGGATTAAGGTCTTTATAGGCATCTAGTCGATTGGCATCCATCGGCTTGATCAGACCGGCATCTTTCCAACGCTGTACACTTTGTGAGCAGGGATGGGCCAGATCGGCCTTAAACCCAGCACGTAATTTCTGAAAGGCTTCTTCTTCATCCCCAAAAAAGGCGAATGTTGGAGCGTCGCCATTGGCTTCGGTGAAGCCCTTATAAAATTCTGGATCTTCATAACCGGACCAATCAAAAACGACCAATTCAGGGTCAGCCGCTTGTGCAGTTCCGCCCAGTATCCAAGCTGTCGAAGCGGCAGCCAGTGCTACCTTAAGAGTGTTAAATCGCATCATTAAGTCTCCCAATTATTGTAGTTCCCTGTTTTGAGTCCCGTCGACCGATTGTCGGCAGGATTCTATGGTCGCATTTAAAATTCTTTCGCGACCAGACGAATCGCCTCCGCTAGGATAGCGAACATGTCATCAATTTGTCCCTCGGTAATAATCAGGGGCGGTGAAAAAACGCACATATGCCCCAGAGGACGCACAATCAGACCCAATTCTTCACATTTTTTATCGACCTTGCTGCCGAAAGCCTGCAGGCGTTCTGCCCGGTCTTGATCACCGGTGGAATCAACGGCTGCTTCGACACAGCCGACCAGACCCATGCCACGCGTATCGCCAACATTCGGTAAATCGCGCAGTGCGTGCAGTTTCTTCATGAAGATCGGGGATAGGGCCCGAACATGCTCCAGGATTTTCTCATTCTCGAAAATTTCAATATTCTTTAGGGCTGCAGCACAGCATACCGGGTGACCGGAATAGGTATAGCCATTGTTGAAAAAGGTATTCTCGTGCCCTTCGCCGCTGATTTGTTCTATCAGCTTGTCAGAAATCAGACAGGCTCCCAGGGGCAGATAGCCTGACGTCAGACCCTTCGCACAGGTGATCATATCCGGCTGTATGTCGAATACATCCTTGGATGCGAACCAATGTCCCAAGCGGCCAAAGGCGGTGACGACCTCGTCAGAGATGTAGAGGATATCGTATTTGTGGCACAGTTCCAGCGTCCGCTTGTGATAGCCGGGGGGCGGAATGATTACGCCACCGGATGCCAGAATGGGTTCTGCGATAAAGGCACCAATTTTGTCCGGGCCGGTTTCCAGGATCAGCGCTTCCATTTCTGCTAATTTCGCATCGCACCAATCGTCCAGAGACATTCCCTTTGGGCGCAGATTGGGGTTTACATCCGGCAGCAGACGCACCCGTTCCCGTTCGACATCCAGGTTATTGGTCCCTTGATCCCGACCGGTGACAGAGGCGGAAAGATAGGTTGATCCATGATAGGCGCGGACCCGTGACAGCACGATCTTCTTGTCGCGACGACCCAGACGGTTGTTATAGAAATGCATGAAGCGGATAGCAGTATCGACAGCTGTTGATCCGCCGGTGGTGAAAAAGACCGTGTTCAAATCACCCGGTGCCAAATCAGCCAGTTTCTTCGCCAACAAGGCGGGGGGTGCGCTGGCCGTGTTCCAGGGGGAATTGTAAGACAGCTTCATCACTTGATCAGAAATGGCGTCTGCCATGTCTTTGCGGGCATAGCCGATCTGGGCGCACCACATGCCACCAGGGCCATCGATCAGTTTGCGGCCGTGCTGGTCATAGACATAGATGCCTTCGGCTGAGGCTGAAATAGTGCGATCCGCGCTGCCAAATTCCGCCATGCCTTCCCAAGGATGCATGAAATGAGTGTTGTCGTAATCGCGGATTATGGTGGCAGAGTTGCTAAGCGGTTTCATGAAAATATCTCCAGTGAATCTATACTTTTCGCCCCGGGTGTTTTTTACGATAGGGCTGGTGGTGTCGCCGACCGGCGCGGGTTGTTGAAGAAAGGACGCTCCACGATCTTTGCCGGAACCATGGCGCGATCATATTTCCCTTCTTTGTCATGATAGATCTCGACCTTGAGATCCGACGTGATGTTGATGCCATAGGGCGCCTTCAGCATTGCCAATGCCAGATTGCGTTTGCAGATTGGCGACCATAGGGCAGAGGTGATCAGGCCCGCCTCAGTCTTGCCCTTATGATAAACCAGGGCCTGATGGGCGGGTTTGTTTCCATCTATTTCCAGGGCAACCAGCGCATAGCGTGGCCCTTTTTCTTTCGCCTCCAGCAGGGCGCGGCGGCCATTGAAGTGACCCTTGTCGAAATGCACCAGCCGATCCAGGCCCAAGTCAAATGGCGTGCGCCCTCGTGTTGGCCTCAGGGCATGATGGATGGATTGAAATTCAACGCCCGTGACCATAAAGCCCGCTTCGATACGCGCCATGTTTAATGCGTCATAACCGGTGGGGCGCAGACCTAAATCCTGTCCAGCCGCCATCAGTCGATCATACAGTGGCAGGGCATGGTCTGCATTTGCCCAAAGCTCATATCCCAAGTCGCCGGTAAATCCGGTTCGGGAAATCATAATCTCGTCATCAAAATGCCGAATGTCGAAGGGCTTCATGGTTTCCGTTCCCGTGAAACCCGCAGCCTTCAGAACCGAATAACTGGTCGGCCCCTGCATCGATAGGCCCACCACGGTCTCGCTCTCATCGGTCAGGGTGACGTCAAAACCCCAGGCGACATCGCATAGCCAGGTATATTGGGGTTCCTGACAGCACAGACGAAAATGCGTTTCGGTGAAGCGGAAGATGGTGCCATCATCAATGGTGCTGCCATCTTCGTCACACCAAACGGCATAACCGACGCGGTTGTCTTTCAGTTTACGCACGTCACGGGTCAACAGTCGGTTAACCACAGCCAACGCGTCCGGTCCCTCAATCCTGTATTTGTGCATTGGTGACAGGTCGAACAAGGTGGATTGATTGCGGATTGCAAAATACTCACTCTCAACCGACTGGAACTTGTGTGCAGATAGGAAACCGGACCACCCCATCCAAGCCTGTGCAATATTCGCCGGTGCCAAGCGGGGATGGAATGGGGTTGGAACCAGGCCGCGGGGCACTTGAGCAGGCTCCTGCTGTGTGGGTGCTTTGTTTAAAACTTTATTCATTACGCAGCCTTCCTTTTAACGCCTGACAGGACGGCTTGGGCCGCGTTCAGACCTGGCAGCGCTGTTACATCTCCACCTGGATGGGCGGAGGCACCGCACAGAAACAGGCCGGAAATTGGCAGGGCATACCGCTCCATCCCTGGGGCGGGTCGCATCATCAACATTTGATCGGCGATCAATTCCCCATGGTGCCAGTGGCCGCCCGGTGCTCCGGTTTCAACCTCAATATCGTGCGGGCTGATTACTTCGCGTGAGGTGACACTGTCAGCCAATCCAGGCGCAACCTTATCCAGGGCGGCGATAACACGGTCGCCCAATTCTGTATTGCTCTTGGTGTTCCAGCCTTCCTTTAGACCGTGCGGGACATATTGCACGATGGCAGAAAGGACATGGCGGTTACTCGTTGTTATGGAGGGATCATTCAGGCTGGGCACCACGGCTTCAAAGATCACATCCTCTGGCAGGCGACCATATTTTGCGCCGTTATAGCCTAGTTCCAGCGCATCCATTGACGGCGCCATAACCCAGCGGGCTCCGTTTAAATGGGCGTCCAGTCCAGGAATTTTTGGGGCTTTCGACAGAGCCAGATTGACCTTTGCCACCGCGCCCTTGCTGCGAATATGGCGGACACGACGCACCATTTCCGCATCATAATGGCTGATATGGGACAACTGCATGGTCGTCTTTGGATCCAGGCTGGACAGGACCTGATTGCAGACAAGGTGGCTGCCATCCT
>JARGPE010000240.1 GCA_029212835.1 Alphaproteobacteria bacterium
CTGAAAACGCTGCGAAAAGAAAAAGAGCGCGTGCTGCCACAAGGCCCGCATCAAGCACCGGACCTCATGCAGGTCATCCCGCTTTCCGCCAAGGCCAGCGCTCCTTCAGGACAGGCAGAACAGGCTGGGAACGCTGCGTCGCCCAGCCAGGCACTAGGCCGGACAGCGGGAAACAATTCCGCCCTGCCACAGAACCCGAATACCAGCGCGCCCTCCACACCAGAAACCCGCAACGCCTTCGCCAAAGGCGTCGCCGAACACCTCGGCCTGATCCCCAAATCGCCAGAAACAGGGGTGCAGGTTGCTGGAGAATGGGGCAATCCAACCGCCTGGGCCATCGGGAAGGCGGGCGAGCAGATCGCAGGGACACCCGAACATATCAAAAAGGGTGTCGAGAATGCCGAAGGTGTCGCCGCAGAAGGTATTCTGGGGGCTGCGTCTTCCGTCGGTCGGGGACTCGGCCTGGATCAAGCAGCCGATAATCTGGATCACTTCTTGGAGGGCAGTGGTAAGGATCAAACCTTCACCCGCGACCAAGCCCGCGCCAGAGAACACATCCGTGAAGCAGAAGCCAAAAATCGCAAGCGATTTGAAGAGGGGTTCTTGATGGATCGGCTGGGGGATAAGGATCGTCGCAATGATATTTATGAGTACGGCAGTTATCTAAAGAACCTAAAGGATGGGGACATCGTAAAACTTCCTCAGGGGCCAGCAAAAAAAGGAGACCCAAAGGATGTGTTCGATGTTGATCGCTCCAGTTGGGATCATCTAAAGAATCTGAAAATCGATGATGCCTTGGCATATGGATCTGAGAAAATCGCATCTAAGGCGTATGATGGTTTTACCGCAAAGAGAGAAGGCGATACGATCACAATCGAAGGTACAGTTACGCATGAATGGGGCGACGACTATGATTTCCATGGCGGCAGTTCTTCGCTGTTACCAGAGACAGCACGCGATCACGGATCGGCCCGAGAATACCGCAATTCCGCCATATGGCAGCAAGATTTGAAGGCCACCTTTAAAATTAAAGAGGGCAAACTGGAACCGGAAGCATTCGTTTGGACGGACCGGGACTAAGAAAGGCTGTATTCTATGAGACTGTATCCTGAAACAGATACTGGGCGCGCAGGGTTCTTGCTGTTCCTTGGCACTATTCTTGTTTCAGGATACTTCTCAGTTCAATGGATTATAAATAATGTGCCCCTTATAGCATTTCATCCCGCCTGCAGAACCTATTTCCGAGTGCCGCCTCAGACCATAGATGACTTGCATTTGATATATGGCGATCTCTCTGATGAGGCTTGGGAACTTGTGAAGGAGTCTTACGGAGATGACCTAAAACGCTTTGAAGATCGCGGCATTATAAAAATAAAAAATAAGAAGGTATATGTACAAATTAGTTATTACTTACCCTATGAGGAATTTCCAAAACATGGTGGTGAATTTGAAGAACGCGCTTTCTTCATGACTCGAGAAATAACGTACATAATATTTAAGCGTCGCCAAGCAGAGGGTGCAGACTTCTCTGATTTCATGGTCTCCTTTGGCAAGAACAGGAAAAAATTAGCTGTCCCAGAACTCATGGACCCAGACGAATGCGGTTTTGCCGAAGAACTCATTCTCAAAGGCGGGCGCTTTGCCCGCGATTCCTTACAATAGCCGTTAAGGATGGTTGCTCTATCACCTCTCTTTTTGGTTCAGCGAAAGCACCTATTGTGCGCTAAACACCATCTGAAAATACGGTACGAAAGGGCCGGAGAATGAAAGTCGAGTTTGAGAATGATCGTTACTTTCGGGCCTATACGATCGACGAGGCGGATGGGCTGTTTCGGGCGGCAAAGGAGCGCATTTTCGCGCCGCAGGATCAATCGCGCCTATTCACAAAGAATGATTCCCTGCTGCCGTTCTTTAACAATCCAGATTGGAAATGCATCGCGATCTGCGGGTGCGCCTATGAATCGATGCTGAGCGAAGCACCCCAAACAGGGGCCCCTAAAGATTTGCCGCAACGGTTTATGCATTTCATGACGGGGAATCCTTTGAGGTTTGGGATGTTATGCGCCCGCTTTGGATCGCCCTGATAGAGCGAGAAATTGACGAGGTTCTCCATCTGCCTATCTTCACGCGATGGTCAGACATTGGTGCGATCGCCACCCCACCCGGTTCCATAAATGGCGACATGGCCTTTTCCTATGATCTTCTCATTACGAAAGGTGCAGGCGGCTTCATGTTCTCGCGCGAGGAAAGCTGGGGAATCTGCACCGATCTCGACTTCTATACCATGTTGGGCGGTGAACCGGATTTCATTGATCGTATTATCGAACTTTCAGGCGGATTGGATCTGCTGATCCAGGACCTGGATGCCTATTGGGGGAGATCCTCTAAAAGATGCGAGCATCCAAAAAATTTGGCTTGGATGTATGAATGTGCCGGCTGGGAAGTTCCCGACTTCATCGGCGGCCCTCGCAAGACGCCCTATGATCTGGTCGACGTCCTCAAGAACCGCTGAAGGCTGGAGTTGGAGTGACACCCTAACAAAAACGCCCGAACCTTGGTCCGGGCGTTTTGCTGTAACGGGTCAGGCACCAATCAGGCGGCGTAGATGCCGGCCTTTTTGATGTCGTCGGAAACGTCTGTTTCGAACTGTTTGAAATTATTCTGGAACAGACCCCGCAGATTTTGTGCGGTGGAGTCATAGGCTCCACCATCTGTCCAGGTGGTCTTGGGTTGCAGTACGTCATTGGGGACGTTGGGGCAGTTTTCCGGGACCAGCAGCCCAAAATTCGGGTCCTGAACCTTAGCGACGGAGGCCAATTTTCCTTCAATCGCAGCACTGAGCATGGCGCGGGTATATTGGATCGACATGCGCTTGCCCACACCATATTGACCGCCGGACCAGCCGGTATTGACCAACCAGCAGCGCGCTCCGGTCTTTGCCATTTTCTCGCCCAGCATCTTGGCATAGACGGTCGGATGGCGCGGCATAAAGGGCGCGCCAAAGCAGGTGGAGAAGGTCGCCTGAGGCTCGGTCACGCCCCGTTCCGTCCCCGCCACGCGGGCGGTATAACCGCTGAGGAAGTGATACATTGCCTGTTCCGGCGTCAATTGTGAAATCGGTGGCAGGACACCAAACGCATCGGCGGTCAGCATGACGATATTCTGCGGCTGTCCCCCCATGCCAGATGCTTCGATATTTGGGATGAAATCGATCGGGTAAGACGCGCGGGTGTTTTCCGCCAACGAGCCATCAAACAGATCACATTCGCGGGTCAGGGGATCGAACACGACATTTTCCAGGATCGTGCCGAAGCGCTGGGTAGTCGCGAAAATCTCCGGTTCTGCCTGTTGGCTGAGATTGATCACCTTGGCATAACAGCCGCCTTCAAAATTAAAGACGCCATTGTCCGACCAGCCATGTTCATCATCACCGATCAACGTGCGCGATCCGTCAGCCGACAGAGTTGTCTTGCCAGTACCGCTGAGGCCGAAGAACACTGCAACATCGCCCTTCTCGCCGATATTGGCGGAGCAATGCATCGGCAGCACGCCTTTTTCCGGCAGGATGTAATTCATCAAGGAGAAGACGGATTTCTTGATCTCGCCTGCATACTGACTGCCACCGATCAGCACCAGTTTACGGTTCAGGTCGGCCAGAATGAAGCATTCAGAATTGGTGCCGTCCCGTTCAGGCACTGCATTCATGAAAGGCGCGTGCAGGATCGTCGCATCCGGCACGAAATCGGCCAGGGCATCCGCCTCAGGCACGATAAACATGTTGCGGGCAAACAGCGCATGCCACGGGCTTTCGGAAATTACGCGAACCTTGAGGCGATAGGCTGGATCGGCCCCGGCATACAGATCCTGAACATACAGATCGCGGTTTTGAAGATAGACCGAGGTCATCGCATGCAGGCGGTCGAAACGGTCCTGGTTGATCGGCTTATTAACCTTGCCCCACCAGATGGAGTCTCTCGTATTCGCCTCTTCTAGGATGAATTTATCATTGGGGGAACGCCCGGTATATTTGCCGGTCTGACAGGCCAGTGCACCGCCCTTGGTAATCGTGCCCAGTCCTAGACGCACAGTCGCTTCATACAGCGCCTCCGGCCCAAGATTCCAATGCTGGACGGCGGCATTGACGATGCCATGCTTACCAAGCCCATAAGAGCTGCGAGAGACGATTTTTTCGGACACCAAAGTTTCCTCCATGGTCGCACCTGACTTGGGTCTCGCTTTGGAAAATATGCCTCGATTCCGGGGCGGATCGAATGGCATGCGAGCCGGAAGCCGGCGCTTATTGTTGCCTACGCGTCGATTTTGAAGCTGTACCAATCCGTTGGACCAACCCCTGGCAGAAGCCATCCCCAGACTGTGTGAGTGCCTTGGTGCCTCACCGCTCTTTTGAGCCTTATCCCGGGGCGATGTTTATACTAGCCGCAACCCCGGTTGGCGAGTCTGGAATGCCGCTTTTCAGGGTTTTTCTTATGCCGCGCGGGCCAGTTTGACCAGCCGCACGAATTCCCGCCGCACCCCTTCTGAATCCAACACTGGTTGGGTAAAATTCAATCGGGCAATCTGTCCCCCCCGACGCAGGTCACAGCCTTCTGGGTCTATCCCCGTCAGAAACCAGCCAACCCCGGGCAGCCCTAATAAGCGATTGGCATACAGGCCCACTGCATCCAGATGGTCACTGTTCATATGCGCCAGAACTTCCGCTTCCGACTCTGCCAGATCCTGGCACTCTCCATCATAAAGAAGGTCATCGGTCCAGTGAATGCGCCCGAAGCCGGCGACCAGATGCGCCCGGTCCTGGATCAAGCGATACAGCACAAAGTCCTTAAAACTGGCATAGAGTCTGGCAGACGGATGCCGCCGGATATAGCGGGTGCGCGCCAACAGGTCGTCATAGGGTTCAATACGCCCCTGCAGACTGGCTCTGGCACCGGTCAGGGGGTTGTCCAATCCGTCCGTTCCGTCAAGCAAGAGGGAAACACTGGAATCTGCCTTTAAATTCTTCGTGTGATCCGCAAGATCGCTGAGCAGCAAGAGCGGTTCGCCCTGGGGCGTCGCTGCAATCAAAACCAGGGAGCCATAGGGTTCGCCGGTCTCTGCCAATATGGTGGAAAGTACGGCACGGTCTGTCGCCCGTAAGAGTTTGCGGCAGGTTGCAGCCGGACTGTCTGTCGAGGTTTCTTTTGTCATGGCGCAATTTGAGCCGGTTCTGTCACAGACCGCAAGGGGTCCTTACGCACGGCGGCGAATCATATCCTTAGCAGCCAGCAAGGCCCCCGCCACAATCGCCGCACACGCCACTGCCAGAGCCAAT
>JARGPE010000241.1 GCA_029212835.1 Alphaproteobacteria bacterium
AACAAACGACAATGCCCGGCTTGCTGCGGCATTGGGCGGAACGGTATCCGGACCGGCTTGCCTTTCGTGAGAAGGATTTAGGCATTTGGAATCGTTTCACCTACCGTGACTATTACGAGCGCACAAAGGATTTCGCCTTTGGTCTTCTGGCGCTGGGGGTGACAGCGAAGGACTTCCTGGCTGTCGCCAGCGAAGATACGCCCGAATGGATGTTCTGTGACCTTGCTATCCGGGCATTAGGCGGGGCCTGCATTGGAATCTACCCAACCAATCCCTGGCCGGAACTGCGCTACATTTTGGAACACTCTCAAGCACGGATCATTGTCTGCGGCGACCAGGAACAGACCGATAAAGTCTTTGATGCGATCAAGCATGAAGGCAAATTTACAAATCTGGAGAAGATCATCTGTGTCGATATGAAGGGGTTGAACCACTATCCCCGCGATAAGTTGATGAGCTTTGAAGAAGTGTCGGAACTCGGTCGCGCGAAACGGGCAGACTATGGTGATCGTTTTGAACGCTCCATCGACGCATTAACGCCAGATGACATTGCCGTGGTTGTCTACACATCTGGAACCACCGGCATGCCAAAGGGGGCCATGCTGTCCCATCGGGGCCTGATCTGGGGCGCGCTGCGTCTGTCAGAGCGTCATGGAGTCACCGAGAACAATTGGGAAGTTCTGTGTTACCTGCCGCTGTGCCACGTCGCGGAACGACTGTGTTCAACCGTGATGCAATTGGTCAATGGGACCCCCGTGAACTTTGCAGAATCCATTGATGCAGTAGCCCAGAATCTGCGGGAGATTGCGCCAACCGGTTTTCTGGGTGTCCCACGCATCTGGGAGAAGATGCAATACAGCGTCATGGTCCAGTTGAAGGATGCATCCCCGCTACAGCAAAAGGTGGTCGAGACCTGTTTGAAACTTGGCCGACCCATTGCCCGCCGACAAATGGCCAATGGCGGGCAACGCGCGTCGCTGAAGGATCGCGTGACCTATTTCGTGCTTTGGGTCGCCTGCTTTCGCGCCTTGCAAAAGGCGATGGGATTGGATCGTGCGAAAACAATGCTGTGCGGCGGGGCATCAATATCACCCGAAGTGCTGGAATTCTTTTGGACAATCGGTCTGAAGGTCTATCAAGTCTATGGGATGACCGAGCTGTCTGGGATATCCCACAGCCAGTATCCCGGCCACACCGCGCTTGGCAATGCTGGCCCACCGCTGGAAACATTCGAGCAGAAAATTGCGGAAGATGGTGAGATACTGGTCCGGTCGAAATCCGTTTTCCCTGGCTATCTACATAATGAAGAAGCGACGCGGGCAACTGTCGTTGATGGCTGGATGCATACTGGCGATGTCGGTCGGATTGCAGATGACCAGTCGATCCTGATCACTGACAGAAAGAAAGACCTGATCATCACATCCGGCGGAAAGAACATTACGCCATCCCTGATCGAAAACAGGATCAAGGATTCGATCTATATCCGCGAAGCCGTGTTGATCGGAGAGCGCCGCAACTATCTGACCGCCTTAATCCAGATTGATTATGAAACCGTTGGAAAATGGGCACAGGAACGCAGCCTTGCTTATACCACCTTCAAAAGCCTGGCTGGACTGCCTGATATTCGTGACCTGATTGCGGGTGAAATCACCACCGTGAACAAGGAATTCTCCCGCGTTGAGAATGTTCGGAAATTCGAATTGCTGGAGAAAGAACTGGATCACGACGACGGTGAAGTCACCGCGACAATGAAGGTTCGCCGGTCGGTTATTGAGAAGAAATTCAAGCATTTAATCGACCAGATGTACGGGGGTTAAGGAGAGCGGTATGGATCTGTTTCTAAACTTCGTGGCATCCGGATTGGTCATAGGCTCGATCTACGGAATCATTGCGGTCGCCTTTGCGATTGTATTCAAGACCACCGGCGTCCTGAACTTTGCCCAGGGTGAGGTGATGATGTTGGTCACCTATACGTCCTGGAGTTTAGGAACGGAACTGTCCCTGCCCTTCTATGCCCTGATACCGGTCTCTATCATCGGGGCCGCCTTGATCGGGATCGTAATAGAGCGGATTTTTATCCGTCCTATGATTGGGCAGCCTGTATTTTCCATCGTCATGGTGACAATTGGTCTGGCCGTTTTCCTGCGCAGCATGATTGTCATGATTTGGGGACCTGATGCTGCCCCCTTCGACGCCGCCATTAAGGACGAGATCATCGAAATCGGACCCGTGGTTCTGTTCTCAGAACAGCTCTATGCAATTCTTTTGTTCTTCGTAATCAGCGGTGTGGTCTTTTTATTCTTCCGCTTCAGCCGCGTTGGAATTGCGATGCGCGCAACAGCAATGGATGAAACAGCAGCCCTGCTGATGGGGGTAGATGTCCGCAAGATATCTTCTCTGGCCTGGGCAATTTCAGCCGTGGTCTCTGGCCTGGGCGGCATTGCCTTTGCGCTTATGTTCTCGCGGGCACCCGACCTGTGGTTTGAAGGATTACGTTCCTTCCCCGCGACCATTCTGGGTGGGTTGGACTCCCCGCTGGGATCTGGATTTGGGGGCCTGATCATAGGCGTTATCGGCGCACTTTCCGAAGGTTATATCGGCCAGGGTCTGAAAGAGATTTCTGGGTTCTTCGTCATCATTATCGTCCTCATGATCCGACCCTATGGCTTGTTCGGCGATAAAGAACTGGAGCGCGTGTGATGCGGACCCGCCATTTTGTAGAGACCTATCAAAAGCATGTCGCTCTGAGCGATAGCCCAGCAACATGGAGTTGGGTCGCCATCTTCATCATCGCGCTGTTAGCGTTCCCGTTTCTGGCCAGTACCTATCTGCTCGCAATGGTAACCTCTGTCGGGATCATGGTGGTCGGGGCGATTGGCCTGAACATCTTAACTGGCTCTACGGGACTAATCTCCTTGGGACAGGCCGGGTTTTTGGCATCGGGATGCTACACAACCGGATTGCTGATCACGGATTATGGCTGGCCCCCAGAACTCGCGCTTCCAGCGGCAGGGGTCGTCTCGGCGCTGCTCAGCCTATTGGTCGGGATACCCTCTCTTCGATTGAAGGGGCTTTATCTCGCGATCACGACAATGGCATTCTCGTTTATCGTCACCCATTTCCTGTTATATGCGGAAAGCATCACCCATGGCCCCTATGGCGTTCGGATTGAAGACCTGAACTTCCTGGGCCTTGATCTCGCGGACCAAGTTCAGCTTTATCTGTTCGTGCTGGCTGTTGCGATTTTGACCGCATTGGCCGCACTGAACATTCTGCGCACACGGGTCGGGCGGGCGTTCAACGCGATCCGCGATCATGATATCGCCGCGCGCGTGATGGGGATCAGCCTGACACGCTATAAGCTTTTCGCCTTCGCAATCTCCTCCTTCATGGTTGGTATTGCGGGTGGCCTGATGGCCTTTCAATTCCGCTTTATCAATGTTGACATCTTCAATGTGCTGCTCTCGATTGAGGCATTGGCAGTCATTATTGTCGGCGGTCTGGGCTCCGTCGCGGGGGCAATTCTAGGGTCATTTTTTATCATTCTATTGCCCGAAGCCACGCGCGAGGTTCTGGACTTCCTGCCCGACAGCATCAGTTCGGCGCTGTCTATCTATATCTACGAGATTCGGGGTCTTATGACCGGTCTCACGATCATCATTATGCTGCGCATCAAACCCCAAGGCCTGGTTGGTCTGTGGCGCGATGTAAAGCGTTACTGGACCCACTGGCCCCTGTCAAAATGACAAGAAGGGCGAAAAAACGGGTCTTCACACCAGAGGAGGAAAACTGATGCGTAGTTTGAGGTATGGCGCTTTATGCGCACTGACAATGCTTATACCGCTTTCCCCTGTATCCGCAGAAGAAGGCGTTACAAAGACTGAGATTGTTATCGGCAATGTCCTGCCCATGACCAGTTCCGCAGCTCTTGTAGGTCGTGCCGCCCATTTCGGGACGGTTATTGCTGCCGCTGAAGCCAATGCAAATGGCGGCGTGAATGGTCGAAAGATCATCATCAAAACCGAAGACGATGGATATGTGCCAGCACGCACCGTTCAAGGGCTGCGCAAGTTGATGGATGAAGGCCTGTTTGGCCTGATCGGCACCGGTGCCGGGGCTGGAACGGCAGCAATTTTGCCCATCTTAGAAGAAGAGAAAATCCCAACAATTGTCTCCTTCTCTCCAGTGAAGGCCTCTATCGATCCGATTAAGCCAACGATCTTTATGATCGGTGCATCTTATCAAGATCTGATTTTCGCCCAGATGAAATACATCCACGACAATGACGTCCCGGAAAATCCGAAATACGGGATCATTCGTCAGGATGATGATTTCGGCAATCAGTTGGAAGAAGGCTTCAACCGTGCGATTGAAGCATACAAGCCCGAAGCAGCAGACCCTATTCGCTATAAGCGGGGGCAAAAGGACTTTGGCGCGGAAATCTTGCGCACACGGTCCAATGGCGTGAACATCCTGGTTGCCGGTGGTGTGACCACGGAAATTCCGGCCATGTTAAAGGAAGCCAGCAAATTTAAGATGGACTTGCGCATCGCCACCGTTCCAACTTCTACCCTGCCACCTATCATGAAATTGTCGGCTCCTTCCGGCTATCACTACTATAGCGGCGACTATATCTCTCCAATGGGATCGGATGGCACCGCGCATTTCGCGGAGGTTGCGAAAGCAAGCCTGACAGAAGAAGAACTAGGGGCGGTAAACCGATATTCGCTGACTGGATATGTTGCTGGGAAGATCATGATTGAAGCGATCCGTCGCTGCGGTGATGAGCCAACCCGTGCCTGTGTCGTGGATAAAATGACATCTGGCGAACCCTTTGATACGACGGGGATCACCCTGCCGCTGACATTCGCACCAGATCGCCATATCTCGGCAACCGCTGTACGCGTACTCGAAGTTGACCCAACGGCCGGAACAGTGACCCCGGTAACAGAGTTTGAACAGTTTTAATGCCCTAGGCGACGGGTGGGTGTTCCCCTGCCCGTCGCCAATCATTTCCTTATGTTTGGAGCCTTTGGTATGGCAAATGATGCCCCTCATTTTGCAAAAATCCTGATCGCCAACCGGGGAGAAATTGCATGTCGGATCATTGATACTCTGCACCGTCTTGGTATCGCATCTGTCGCGGTCTATCACCAAAGCGAGCGTCGCAGCCGTTTCGTGCAAATGGCAGATGAAGCGATTGAGATTTATGGGGAAACGCCGGTTGCGGCCTATCTGGATGGTGCCCAGATCATTCAGGCTGCCCAAACCAGCGGCGCGCTGGCCATCCATCCAGGTTATGGCTTTTTGTCTGAGAACAGCAG
>JARGPE010000242.1 GCA_029212835.1 Alphaproteobacteria bacterium
CTGTCGATCAGTCGTGACGTCGCCCGCACCCATGGCGGCGAGATCCTGCTGGAGACCTCGCCCCATGGCGGGTTGAGGGCACGGGTGCGTTTGCCAATTTAAAGGCCGATCCTTTCAATAACATCCGCAGGCGTCAGGCCCGCCGCACGCAGCGTGCGAAGCGTTATGGCTTTATCGCGCTTGGCATAACGCCGTCCCTGCGGGTCCATTAACAAACGATGATGACGATAGACCGGCGTTGGAAATCCCAGCAGGGTTTGCAGGACTCGGTGGATATGGGTCGCATGCAATAAATCCTCTCCCCGCGTCACGCAGGATATGTGCTGAAGCGCATCGTCAACGGTAACAGAGAGGTGGTAGCTGGTAGGCACATCCTTGCGCGCCAGAACCACATCGCCACAGCTATTGGGCCGCACCAGGATTTCTCCCCTGTCTAAATCTGTAAAGGTCAGCGGGCCGGTCATATGGGCGGCCTTATTCATATGCAGCCGGATCGCATGGACCTGTCCGGCCGCGATACGATCCCTTGCAATCATCGGATCCAGATTCTTACATGTGCCAGGATATAGCGCTCCATCTGGTCCATGTGGCGCACGCGGGGCATTGGCAACCTCGGCCCGAATCTCTTTTCGCGTGCAGAAACAAGGATAGGTCAGGCCACCCTCCTCCAGCGTGTGAAGAAATGATCCATAGAGTGAAAAACGGTCTGACTGACGGACTACAGGTTCCGGCCAGGTTAATCCCAACCAACGCAGATCTTCATAAATCGCCTGCTCATATTCCGGCTTGCTGCGCGTCGGATCGATATCTTCGATCCGCAACAGGAATTGACCGCCAATCCTTTCCGCGTGACGGGCATAAAATTGTGCACCATTGGCATGTCCAAAATGCAAAAAACCACTTGGGCTGGGCGCAAACCGGGTTGAAGCAGTCAGAAAGCTGTCCATACCCACTGGCGTAGTTTGCGGTTGCAGGGTAAGTCAAGACGTATGGACATGTTGCATATTCAAATCGCCCTGGACAGCTTGGCCGCCCGAGATCCCGAAGTCGCTAAAGGGCTGGCCCTTGTTGGCTATCCACAGCCACGCTTGCGCCCTCACGGATTTAATACACTGTTGAGCATTATTGTTTCCCAACAGATTTCCAAGGAAGCCGCCGGGGCCATTCAGGCACGGCTGGAGGCCCTGAACCCAACCGGCCAAGCAGAACCCTTTTTGGCATTAGGTCCAGATACGATCCGGGCAGCAGGTCTGTCACGCCCCAAAGTCGCCTATGCAATGGGCCTGGCCGACGCCATTGCCAGTGGCACCTTAAATCTGGATCACATCGCAACCCTGCCCGACACAGAGGCGATCGCTGCAATCATGAGCCTGAAGGGTTTTGGGAGGTGGAGTGCGGAAATCTATTGCATGTTTTCCCTGCAACGAAAGGATCTGTTTCCAGGCGAGGACATTGCCTTGCAAGAAGCCATGCGGCGGTTGAAAGGCATGCCCTCGCGCCCTGATGCAAAACAGGCACGTATCATAGCGGAAAACTGGTCCCCCTATCGGTCTGCTATGGCGGTCTTTCTGTGGCATTATTATCGTGGCGCACCGGCCTGAACCAGCCTCAGACCCATTTGCGCATCCCCGTTGGATCGTCCAAGGTACAGACCACACTGTGTGAAGCTTGAGGATACTTTATATGACAGAGACTACAGTTCTGACTGGACCAGAATACGCCCCGACAAATGGCAACAAGCCCGACCGACTGATTATCTTCCTGCATGGCCTTGGGGCTAATGGCGACGACTTGATCAGTCTGGCTCCGGTTTTAAGTCAAGTATTCCCGACGGCACAGTTCTTGGCCCCGAATGCACCAGACCCCTGCGATATGACGCCAATGGGCCTGCAATGGTTTTCTCTGCAGGATATGAACCGCAAACAGCTGCAGTCAGGTGCCGACGCGGTAACCCCGGTTCTACATCGCTATCTGGATGAACAATTAGCGCGCTTCTCCTTAACCCCGGATCGTGTCGCGATCATTGGTTTCAGCCAGGGCACCATGCTCGCCCTGCACGCGATGCCAAAATATTCAGGATTGGTGGCTGGCGTATTAGGGTTTTCAGGCATGCTGATCGACCCGGAATCTCTTGCGGATGAGGATATACGCAAGCCCCCGACCTTATTAATCCATGGCACGGAAGACCAGGTTGTACCGGCGGAAATGTCCAAAATATCCGGTGAGGCGCTGAAAATGGCAGGGTTTGATACCGAAGTCGCCTT
Organism: Alphaproteobacteria bacterium; assembly: GCA_029212835.1. Taxonomy (GTDB): domain Bacteria; phylum Pseudomonadota; class Alphaproteobacteria; order UBA8366; family Aestuariispiraceae; genus Pacificispira. The sequence goes on from JARGPE010000242.1 coordinate 2,265, forward strand.
CTCGAAAGGCCTGGGCCATTCAATTGACGAGCCGGGCCTGCGCCTTGGTATTGAATTTCTGCTGCGCGCCTTCGGGGACAAAGAAGTGCCAGAACCAGAAATGGAAGAAGGGTGAGGCCAACCATTCAAATTCTAGCCCTAGCCAAAAGTCCATAGCGTTATATTTTTGTCATCGAAATCAGATAGAGAGAAGGGGTAATCGGGTCTTCATGACAACAAAATGATAAGTTTTAACGGGCTTACACAAAATGTTGTGGTGCAGACGAAATATGAGGTAACGTACCTGTATCGGTTCTGACGAAACCGATCTGGTGACACAGAAGGTTCGGAGCGCGGCCATGTTAACCGCCCTAGACAATAGTCCCGCCTTGGTGCTGAACGCGGATTTCCGACCGCTCAGCTATTTTCCGCTGTCTGTATGGGATTGGCAAGACACGATCAAGGCGGTGGTCGCCAAGCGCGTCAATGTCATCTCTGAATATGATATGGAGGTGCGCAGCCCAACCTTTGCGCTGCGACTTCCCAGTGTCATCTCTCTAAAAGACTATGTCGCCCCGGCACGGCGACCGGCCTTTACCCGGTTCAACGTGTTCCTGCGGGATCGTCTGGTCTGTCAATATTGTGGCGATATTTTCCCGGCCCATGAACTGACATTTGACCATGTAGTGCCGCGTAGCCAAGGCGGGATCACAAGTTGGGAAAATGTTGTGGCTGCGTGTAGCCCATGCAATCTGACAAAGGGTGGACGGACACCCAAGCAGGCCAATATGCCGTTACTGCGCGCGCCCATCGAGCCATCGACATGGGAATTACAGGAACACGGTCGGGCCTTCCCGCCAAACTTCCTGCATGAAAGCTGGCGGGATTATCTGTATTGGGACACAGAACTGGAAACCTGATCCGGCCCAGCCCAGTCTTTACCAGATTCTTGGATATTTTGGTCTTCTCAGACAAAGTTGGGTTTGTCTGGTGAGGGAAGCGCGCTCTAGACTGTTCAAAACACAGACAGAGGGTGCCATGACAATTATCGCGGTCGACGATCAAGGCTTCAAACAATCACTGTGGACGGCAACAGGCGGAGACGCGCCCGATTGCCCCCCTTTGCAGCAAGATAAGCAAACCGATATTGCGATTGTCGGGGGTGGGTTTACGGGACTGTCCACCGCCCTCCATCTGGCGGAACGCGGCGTATCAGTCGTGCTGCTGGAGGCGTATCAACCAGGCTGGGGTGCATCGGGACGCAATGGCGGCCAGGTAATTGCAGGACTGAAACATGACCTTGCCGAATTGGAACGCCTTGTTGGCCCCGATATGGCCCGACGCATGATTGGCTTTGCCGATAAAACCGCCGATACCGCCTTTGGGATTATTGATCGATTAAAACTGGATTGTGATGCAGTGCGGGGCGGCTGGATACAATCCAGCCACGGCGTTGGTGTTTTGGAAGAACAAAAGAAAAAGGCCGAGAAAATGGCAGCGCGCGGTCGCGCCGTCAGTATTCTGTCCAAGGAAGAAATGATCGAACGGGTTGGCACCGACTGGTATGTCGGGGGCTTGCTGGATGCCGCTGGCGGCACGGTCCAGCCCTTAAAACTGGCCCGCGGCTTGGCACGGGCTGCCCAATCGGCGGGTGCTCAAATCCATGGCGAAACGCCCGTAACGAATTTATCTAAAGGCAAGCAGGGATGGGTCCTGACAGCAGCCAATGGCATGACCGTGACAGCAGCGAAAGTCTTGCTGTGCACCAATGGTTATTCTGATTTGACCCCACTGCAAAATGCAACCACGCGATCCGTCGTTCCATTTTACAGCTATCAAATGGCAACGGCCCCGCTGTCGGACAATTTGCTTAAATCCCTCCCCGCTCAAGGCTTGGGGGTTTCTGAGGCACGGCGAGTTCTAAGCTATTACCGCATCGACAGCCAGGGGCGGTTTATCATGGGCGCGCGCGGCAAATTAAATGGCTCCCTTGATCAGTCCGCCTTTGATCTCGCCCGGCAACGGATGAAGGAAATGTATCCCCGGTTGGATTCAGTGCCGATGGAAAGCTTCTGGAACGGGCGCGTTGCCGTCACGACAGATTCACTACCCAGATTGATGCAGATCGCCCCCGGCCTAGGGGCAGCAGTCGGTTGGAACGGGCGCGGTGTTGCCATGACAACATCAATGGGATCAGTCCTGGCAGACTGGCTAACCGATGTGCCACAACAAGATCTACCCATGCCCATTGGAACCCCGCGCCCGATTCCCTTTCATTGGCTGAAAAGACCTGCAGCAGGCATTGCTGTTCAGTGGAAGAGCTTTCTGGATAAACGCGAGCGCAAACTCTGACACTGGGACAAAAACACTGCGATTATAGCCGCGGACCACCGTGCAACATGTCGCACAGTCCAACATAATCAGGCTCGTGGTCCGGGTCGATTAATCCATGGCGGATGAAAAAATCGATCAGGACCGGGGCGCAATTGAATTTGAACCGATCTGTATCGCGCACGATTTCCATCACTTCCTGGGCAGGCATCAGATAAAAGGCTGCGACCTCACCATCGGCAGGAACGGGGATAAAGCTCGCATCCAGCTCCAGATCAAAGCAGAACATCTGATCTGGCTTTAGGCCCGCCAGACTTTCATACAGATAGGATATCGCCCCGACGGCATGTGCTTTTGCAGCCAAGTCTGCTGGAATGGAGGCTTCTTCCGCACATTCCTTAATGATGTTCTGCGCCAGGGTCAGGCCTTCTGGGTGGCCGCCAGCAACGGTATTGTCCAGCATGCCCGGATAGGACGGTTTGTTCTGGGCACGCTCTGCAATCCACAGATGGATCCCGTCGGGCTTGCGGACATAGCCATTCAAGTGGAACCCCCAACTACGAATGCCCAGCATTGGGCAACCGGCCCGCTCAATGGACATAACGGGCCTATCCCCAAACTCAGCGGCAACGGCATAGCGCTCATCACGCCATCCTTGGATCAAGCCTTCCTCAGCCAATGCACGCAAGGCGTCATCCACGGCAGATGTTGC
>JARGPE010000007.1:0-9642 GCA_029212835.1 Alphaproteobacteria bacterium
TCTTGGCTTGTGAGTTCAGGCCTCACCGGTGTTTTACGCGTATCATTCAGTTTGCCGTTTGCGACCGCGCCGCGGCGATCTCTGTCTCTGGCGGACGGCCATTCACGGGCCCTGCCTGATGATGAACGATGCGCCATGCGCCCTCTTCCCATCGATACAGATTGGTTGCGATCAGAAAGTTTTCCCCGACCTGTTCCCAACAAACCACCGCCGCGCCCTCAGGTCCCAGTGGTAAAACCGATGGTCCAACGCAGGTAACTGGGGGTGGTGATTGCAGGATGGCAGACCAGCTGGCCATAATCTCGCGTCGTTGTTGCAGGGGTTCCCACCCTGGATGGAGACAGCAAACCACACCCTCTTTCGCCCAAAGGTCCGCCATCGCCTGAACGTCCCCGCCGGCAAAGGCGGCATAGAACCGTTCATTGGCGAATAGTATCTCAGCGTCGCCCCGGGCTTTGGTGGTATCGTTGCTCATGTCGATTCAGTTCATTCTTTCGTGTTTGGATCCAGATAGATGCGATGTGCAATGTTGCGCCCATCCGATACGGTAATTTCTTTGAACCCAATCAGATAGACCATATCCAGAAAGGTCAAATTCTCTGGATTGGGAAACCCATTGAAGGCTGGGCTGCTGCGGGCATAGGCGGTCAGCATCGCCAACAGGGCGCGCAATCGATACAGCGTGTTGTAGGCATCATCGGTAATGCTAACGATGATCAGTTTGTTCGCTTCTTCCCCCTTGGCAAAAATCGCGAAGCGCGGTGGACTGGGCGAGGCCAGCATCTGCGCGGTCAAACCAGTTGTGAAGGCGATGCGCGTGCGACGATCTGCCTCTGCCACCGATTTTACGCGGGGCCGATACCGTTCTTCTGTCTGTGGCGTTGGATAGTAATATCCTTCCTGCTCGCTATCTTCAGCCTGCGCGATCCTAGTTAGGGGCAGCAGCAGCGCCAGTGCCAATGTGAAAACCAGTGAAGCCTGAATGGCACGACGATACATAGGTGCTTTCCCCTGTCCAATTGATTGGGCTAGTGTGTGCGCCAAGCGGGGTCTATGGCAAGCGCGCCGCCATAAGATTTACAGCACTGGTAACGATCTTTGGCGCGGGAGATGATTTATGGCGGACCAAAAGCTTGCTTTTGTGTCATCAGATGCCCCGCGGGCGCTGCAAGCGCTCAGCGAGTTGCGCGCCGCCTATCCCGGCATTACGACGCCTGAAGATGCGGATGTCATCGTCGCTTTGGGCGGTGATGGCTTTATGTTGCATACGCTACGCCACTATATTGGTATCGGGAAGCCGATTTACGGGATGAACCGGGGCACTGTCGGTTTCCTGATGAATGAATATAGTCCTGACAATCTGTTTGAGCGGATTGAGGCGGCTGGCCGATTAATGCTGCATCCCCTTCGGATGCGGGCGACACGGGTGGATGGTGTTGTTGAAGAAGCCCTGGCGATTAATGAAGTCTCTCTGTTTCGGGAAACCAGACAGGCGGCAAAGATTGATATTCGTGTTGATGGGGTGGCGCGGTTGAATGGTTTGGTCTGTGATGGGGTCTTGTTATCGACACCGGCGGGCAGCACAGCCTATAACCTGTCTGCTCATGGCCCGATTGTGCCCTTGGGGGCGGGTGGGGTGGCTTTGACCCCGTTTTGGGCCTTTCGACCTCGGCGGTGGCGGGGCGCCTTTTTCCCAAAATCGGCAAAAGTTGAATTTGATGCCCGGGAAACAAAAAAGCGGCCGGTCAGTGCGGTGGCGGATTCAACGGAAGTTCGCAATGTGAGCCATGTTGAAATTGTTGAAGACCCCGATATGGCCGCCATCATTCTTTTCGATCCGGAACATAATTTAGAAGAACGGATCCTAAAGGAACAATTCGCGACCTAGAGTTTTCATAGAGAAACTGGAATGTTTTAGCTGTCACGGCCTTTCCCGGTAAATAGGGTATCATTTATATGGGCTTGACTAGTTGTCGGACAAGCGGCGCAATGATGTTGGTGATGGGGAGGAAATGTAGTTTCTAGTGTCACCGACGCCTAAGGGGGCAGGGCTTTAATGTTCAAAACAATGTATGGATTTGTCTGGGCGTATTCTAAACGCGAACAGATCATAGCGCTTATTCTGACGCTGGTTTCATTTCCGTTTCTTTACTTCTCCTTTGATTTGCCCAAAACAATTATCAATAAGGCAATCAAAGACCCGACCAAGGCCACGGATGCCAGCATTCCCGTGCCGCATGAAATCGTAGACGTTGTTATCTTTGGCTATAACTTTACCGATTTATTCGGGTTCACGATGGAGCGTCTGCCCTATCTGTTCCTGTTGTGCGGTCTTTTTCTGATACTGGTTTGCATCAACGGCATGTTCAAGATGCGGATCAACACCTTCTCCGGTGTCATGGCGGAGCGGCTGTTACGGCGGTTGCGGTATATCTTGATCGAACGCACATTGCGTTTTCCCATCCCTCAGTTTCAGAAGACGTCTGCGGGTGAGGTCGTGACGATGGTGACCGCTGAGGTGGAGCCCTTTGGCGATGCGATTGTTTTGCCGGTCTATCAGGGCGGCATGTTCCTGACCGTCATTTTATTCCTGTTCGTGCAGGACCCGATGATGGGAATTGCTGCCACGGCTTTGGTGCCGTTGCAGGGTTACATCATCCCAAAAATGCAGCGTAAGATTAATAAGCTGGGCAAAGAACGGGTACGCCATGTGCGCAGCCTGTCCAATCGCGTAGGCGAAGTCGTGATTGGTGTTCAGGATGTTCGTGTGCACGACAATACCGGCTATGTCTTATCCGATATCTCGCGCCGTTTAGGCCAGATATTCTGGGTTCGGTTGGAGATTTTTCAGCGCAAATTTTTCATGAAATTTGTGAATAATTTCATCAACCAGATGACGCCATTTTTGTTTTATGGCATCGGTGGATATCTGGTTTTGTATGGTGAATTGTCTCTTGGGGCGTTGGTGGCGGCGCTGGCGGCTTATAAGGAATTAGCGGCACCCTGGAAGGAACTGTTGAACTGGTATCAACGGCTGGCTGATTCTAATATCAAATACGAACAATTGATTGGTCAGTTCGAACCTGACGGCATGCTGGATGAGGCATTGGTTGCCGGTCCACCTAAGGATTTGCCGAAATTGGTTGGAACCGTTCAGGCGTCTGGTCTGACCTGGGCCGATGAAGATGGTATGCGGATCATCGACAATTCCAGTTTTTCAATCGAAACAGCGCAAAAGGTCTCCATCACGACCTCCAGCGGGACGGCCAAGGATGTCCTGGCACAATTGCTGGCCCGAATTCTGATGCCAACGGCTGGAAGTCTTGTCTTGGGCGGCCATAGCGTTTCGTCGCTACACCAAGCGGCTATAGGCTCTCGAATTGGCTATGTGTCAGGAGAAGCAACTTTTTTTGCAGGATCGATTGCGGAGAATTTACTGGTTGGGTTGAACCGCACCCCTCCCCAGTCAGAGTTGGATAGTGAGAAATCTGATAAGGATAGATTGTCGGAAATCTTGGAAGCGGTTGCATCTGGAAACAGTCCTTACAGTCACACCTCTGATTGGGTGGATTATCTGTCCGCTGGCGTTGCCACGCGCATTGATTTGATGGCGCATACAACGGACCTGTTGAATGTCGTCGAGCTGGAGGACGATTTTTACGCCTTGGGCCTGCGCATGACGGTTGATTCAAACAACGAGCCTGATCTGACGGAAAAGATGATCCAGGCACGAAGCAGTATTCGGGAAATCCTGGATACGCGCGGAATGGACGATCTGGTTCAGCCTTATGACATTGATCGCTACAACACATACGCATCCGTTGCGGGCAATATTATCTTCGGCAAGCCGCAATCTGATGAATGGCAATATGAGAACTGGGCAAACAATCCGATCATTCGCGAATTGATGACGAAGCATAAATTGGTGGATGATTTTTATGAAATCGGCTTGCGCTGTGCAGCGCTTATCGTTGATCTGTTCAAGGATTTGCCACCAGGGCATCCATTTTTCGATCAATACAGCTTTGTCAGTGAAGAGTTGCTGCCAGATTTGAAGCTGATTGCACGAAAGTCAGAACAGCGCGCTGCAGGAACAGAGCTGGATGCCGAAGAGCGGCGCATCGTTCTGGGACTACCCTTTAAACTGACGGTGCAACGTCACCGTTTGGGCTTGATCGACGAGGCGATGCAAAAGCGTCTTTTGGCGATGCGTCATGATCTCAGGAAATCTCACCTGGAGGTGTTCGAACCTGGTGGCGGAGTCGAACCTTATCGCGACGATAAAATTAACCAAGGGCTTAGCATTCTGGACAATATTCTGTTCGGGCGCATTGTTCATGGTCGAGCTGATGCTTTGGAGAAGGTGTCCGCAGTGGTTCGGGAAGTATCCCGCGATCTGGGAATTGAAAAAGCAATCCTAAGAACGGCTTTGAATTTTCAGGTGGGTATTGGCGGTGGGCGGTTGTCTTCGGCCCAGCGCCAGAAGTTGAATTTGGTGCGATCAATCCTGAAGAACCCTGATATCATGATTATTGCAGACGGATTGAGTAACATTGATCCGACACAACGTTCGCGTATTGCCGTAAACCTCTCGAACCGGATGACAGGCGTTACCCAAATCTGGATTGGGACGGGGGAGCAGGATGGTATTTCCTATGACCGTCGATTTGAGATCAAATCTGGGCGCGTTTCCGAAATATCCGACACAGCAAACGGCGGCGCAACCACGTCTGATCAAGATCGCCAAGCGAATGGCAGCAATGGCGATGATGCCTTGAATTCTGAAGCGCGCAGTTTGCGAGAACTGCCATTGTTCGCCAATTTGGATGCAACAAAACTGAAGTTCCTGGCATTTACCAGCGAAAGATTGACCTACAATCCAGGCGAAATCTTGATGCGCCAAGGTGAAGATGGCGAAGATGCTTTCGTTATTTTGAAGGGTGCCGCAGAGGTTGTCATTGAAACCAATGGCAAAGAGCAGGTTTTGTTTGAATTGGGAGCCAACAAGTTGGTGGGTGAATTGGCGCTGCTGTGTGATTCAAAACGCACAGCGACGGTTCGTGCGCGTGAGAAGACGACGGCCCTGCGGCTTAACCGAGAAGTTTTCTCGGAAATGGCACGACAGGATTCCCATTTCGCGTTTGAAATGACCCGTGATCTTGGTCGACGTTTGATTCTAACAACCAGCGAGTTGAATCGCGCTCGAAATGAGTTGGTGCATCATGAAGAAGAGTGACCATTGGCGATCCGACACCCTTTATCCATAGGGTGTCGGACGGTTAAAGCTCAGGCTTTATAGAAATCAAGATGCCATTGCATGTCACCAGGGGACATGGGCCAGCGACCGTCAGAAATTCGCACCATATCTTTTGGGCTAAGGCCGACCAATTGAGACTGAAGCTGGGAGGCGAAATGCGGTTTCAGGCCTGCTTTCCAGGTTAATGCGATCACGGCTTTGGCATTGCGATTGGCAATGATGTTGTTGACCGTGTCAGAAGAAATACCGCTCAGAACCGATAATCCTAAGATAACGAAACGCTTTTCACCTTTTGCCAACGCTTCTTCCAAGGCGCTGCCTGTCAGCGTCCCGCTTTTATACATTTTCGCAATTGTCTCGTCCAAATTGTCTGTATTCGCCCATTCCGGCTGTTCCAATTTCTTATGGGTATCTTTTGCCAACCGTTGCTCTACCGCCTCTGCCATGGCGACCATAACCTCATCATTCAGGTCCAGGCGCTTTTGCATGCGGTCCAGCAGATTCATCGCAACGAAACTGGCGATACGTTGAACCGCGCGAGGCGATAGTTTTGGTCGCATCGCCAGTGGCTCATGCCAGGGCATTTGGTCGGACGCCCGATCAATAATAAAATCTAGGGTATCCTCCCGAATCTGTGCACTTTTATTTGATAAGAGTTCTGCAATTGTTGCCTCGTCGCCGGCTTTCACAATTGCTTCGGATAGGCTCTCTTCCAAGGACTTGCGCCGACAGATGGCTTTCAACGCGCCCTGAATGGGATTGGATTGGATGATCTCCAGAAGATCTGAATCCGAAAGAACGGGCGAGAATTCCAGAATTGGGCTGGATACTGTCAGGATAGGGTCGCGCGCCAGTGTCATAATGACGTGGGGAGGCGCGCTGGCGACATTCTTTAAAGCTTGGGACAGGATTTCCCGAATTCGAACCACTTGGTCTTCTGCCAGAATTTCCAAGGCCTGGACCGTCAGCTTGTACAGGGTTGTTCGCCGGTCTTCTGGCAGTTCTGGTGTTAAGCGCGCAATCTTTGCGGCCAATTCCTGTCGGATGGTTCCGTCTTTATCGCGGGTGAGTAACAGATCAGCTTGTCGTGGCGAGTTCTCGTTTAGGGCGACGTGCCGACGCACCTCGTCCACGGAATCTTCGGCCAGGAAGTATAGAATTTCTGGCAGCGTGGTCGGATCACAGGCTAAATCCATCCGCACTTTTGGATTTGGGTTTCGCGCCCGTTCTTTCTGATCTTCATAAATGCTCAGAGAGCGCTGTTGCTCGTTAAGCGCCTGCGCATTCATGGAATTGGTTGAAGCTTTTTTACTATTTTCCATCATTTGTGCTGCCTTGATGCGAGTTGGCCGCAAAGATGATGCCATTTTTACCCTGACTCTTTGCATCATACATCGCGCTGTCCGCGCGTGCGATCAAGCCATCGACGTCTTCATTTTTACCTGATTCAAACAGCGCTATGCCGATCGACATCCCAAAATTGTTAGAATCTCCTAGAACTTCCTGTCGCCAGGAATCAAGTTTTGATAGGAAACTTTCCGCACGGGATTTGGCAATCTCTGCATCGGCCCCTTCCAGCCAGGCGGCAAATTCATCACCCCCGAGACGGCAGACAAGATCATAAGGTCGGGTGCTGGCGGTCATGATGTGACCGACCGCAGTTAGGGCCTCGTCGCCTTTTTCATGGCCGAATTGATCGTTGATTGGTTTGAAATTGTCCAGATCTACAAACAACAAGGCACCCTTTGTGCCATACCGTTCATAGCGCTGCATTTCGCGTTTTAAATCTTCGATAAAGGCGCGGCGGTTGCGCAAACCGGTCAGTTCGTCGGTACGCGACAGGCGTTCCAATTCATGCTGATCCGTGATCTGTCGAAATACGATGCCAAATTGCGGTTCAATGGCCTTCAACAGGGCCTGTTCATCTTCATCCCATTCGGTAGATGCGTCGGAGCGCCACAAGAGAATGGAGCCATTCTTGACACCACCATAGCCGGTTGAGATTCCAAGGTAGTGATGTCGATCAACGTGACCTGTTACAAGGCGTTGCTCGCTTTGTATATGCGCCAGTATATGCTCCACCATATCGGGGTCAGGACCTGTTCCATAGACCACAAACTCTAAAGACGGCCCGTTATGTTCACGAACCTGAACAACGCAGGAGTCTGCTGATGTTGATCTGGCTAGAGCATTTGCGGCGGCCTGAAGCATATCGGTGGGGGAAACCTCGTTTCGCAGCGCATCAACAATATAGGTAACCAACCGTTCGCGAATCTTGAGTCGGGCAAGCTCACTCTGGCGATTCCGCTCTTCCGTAACGTCAATGGCAATGCCCCGTGCGCCAGCAGGTTGTTCATTTTTGCCATGTATCGGCATGGCAGATATTTGGATACATGCAGGCTCTCCGGCTCGGGTGCGTACCCACAGCTCAACATTGCGTAGGGTCCAGGTAGCCTGAAATGGCAGCGGTATGGGGGCAGTCTCCGGGGCCAGTAACAACGACTCAGGCGCTTCCCCCAACAATTCTTCCGGTTGATATCCCAGCGCGCCACGGGGTGAGATATAGCTGAACAAACCGTCCTCATCGGTTTCCCAGGCAAAATCTGCGGCCACATCGACCAGATCTTTGAACCGTGTTCGAGATTCCGCCAGCGCTGTGCGTATGTTGGTTTCCAGCGTGGAATCACGCCCGATCATGAGCTGGCTGCCATCGGATTGAGGCAGCATCAGGAATTCAATCTGGCGGCCGGTTATAGGCAGGGTAAAGGTGCGTGTAAGTGCCTTGCCTTCGCTGCGCGTTTTAACCGCCATTTGCACGATGGCTGGAACCAGGGGAACGCCCTGTATATCATTCAAGATGTCGGCGATCTCAAATGCTGCGTCATTTAAGGCAACCAACTGAACATCATTATCCAGTCGCAAAACAGGGCCTGCGTAACTGGTAAAAGTATCCTTTAAGCTGTTGTCTTTATTGCTATTATTGGGCGCTACGACCTTCATTATTCCCACTTTCAAACTACATGCAGGTGGTTTGCGTCGCATCCTCCCTATAGATGCCGGATGTCGCATGGATAATGTACTGATAGCAGGGTACCGCCGCTTTGTGAATAAACAGTAAACAGAACCGTCATGATGCCGCCTTTACCATTGCCGAATTAGGTCGCCTGCGCCATCTTGCCGGTATGAGCGATAAAACAGTCATGACCGCCTGGGATGATCCGGGCATTCGCGGCGCGCAAGATTGGGTGTTTGACCTTGATAACACCCTCTATCCCGCCACCTGCAACCTGTTCCATCAGGTGGACCTGCGTATGGGCGGGTTCATATCAGAACTGCTGTCAATTTCCTATGATGAGGCGAGGGTGCTGCAGAAGGGTTATTTCCGGCAGCATGGCACTACCTTGCGCGGGTTGATGGACAACCACAATGTTGATCCTAACGCTTTTTTGAGCTTTGTGCATGACATCGACTATTCTCCGGTTCCAGCCAATGCCGCGCTGAACAAGGCGCTGGCCGGACTGCCCGGGCGCAAGCTAATCTTTACCAATGGCACCGTCGCCCATGCAGAGGCAGTCTTGGAACGCCTGGGCATTGCCGCACATTTTGACGGTATTTTTGATATTGCCGCCGCCGACTATGTGCCCAAACCCAGCGCAGCACCCTATCATCAAATGGTTGCAGCCCATACCGTCACCCCGACACGCGCGGTTATGGTCGAAGATATTGCCAAAAACCTGAAGGTTCCTGCCGAAATGGGGATGCGGACGGTCTGGGTGAAAACCGATCATGCCTGGTCCGGTGATGGTGCGTCTGAAGACTTTGTGCATCATGAAACGGATGATCTGACCACCTGGTTGACGGATCTGGTTGCGGCGTTGGAGCGGGCCTGACGATTTTCCTGTCTCTTTCTGCAGTCTGGGCCTTGCCAGCACTGGCCTGCGGGTCTATAAGCCCGCGTCCTCAATTGTATGATTGGGGCGCAAAAGCGGCGCGTTCCGGGCCCACTGGGTATGCCCGGCCGCCTTACGAAGAAGCGGCCCTGATTCTTTACCGGATCATCCGCCCACAGATGGAGTTTAAAAATGCCCAAGATTAAGTCGAAGAGTTCCGCCAAAAAGCGGTTCAAAATCACCGGCACCGGGAAAGTGCGTTTCTACAGCGCTTACCTGCGCCACAATACCTCGAACCGTCCTACGCAGATGAAGCGGCAGAACCGGGGGGGCCAGATCATGTGCGCCTCTGATGCCACCGTGGTAAAGCGCAACTGGCTTCGCGGTCAGTAAGCATCCCTGTTTCACATCGTAAGACACTAGATTTCGAGGAGCCACACTCATGGCACGCGTAAAACGGGGTGTAACAACCCACGCAAAACACAGAAAAGTTCT
>JARGPE010000007.1:9692-36589 GCA_029212835.1 Alphaproteobacteria bacterium
AGCTGTGGATCCAGCGCATCAACGCCGCCGTGCGCGATGCCAGCGACCAGCTGATGACCTATGCCCGATTTATCGACGGCCTGAACAAGGCTGATATCGAACTGGACCGCAAGGTTCTGGCCGATATCGCGGTGCACGATCCAGAGGCCTTCAAGGCGCTGGTCGGGCGGGCCCAAGAGGCTCTTGCCGCAAAGTGAGTCGGCGACGCCTAAACCCTGAGCGATCAGGGACATCTGGCGGATGAAGTTGTAAAGCGCCGGCTCTCCTAATCCTTGTTTTCAAGGTCCTGTGGAGAGCCGGCGTTTTCTTATTTAGGGTGGTTGGACGAATGACAGGCGATGCAGACGAGCTGAAAACCGCGCTATTAGCGCGCATCGAGGCGGCGTCAGATCTTAAAGAACTGGATGATGTTCGGGTTGAGGCGCTGGGTAAAAAAGGCCGCATCACCGAACAGATGAAAGGGCTTGGCGCCCTGGATCCTGAGGCCCGCAAGGCCGCCGGTCAGGCGCTGAATGTGTTGAAGGAAACCGTGGCCGCTGCCATTGAGGCGCGCAAATTCGGTCTGGAGCGCGATGCGTTGAACGCGAAACTGGTCGATGACACGGTCGATGTCTCCCTGCCCGCGCGACCCGAAACCATGGGACGCCTGCATCCGATCAGCCAGACCCTGGATGAAATCATCGCAATCTTTGGCGAAATGGGCTTTGCCGTTGCCGAAGGGCCGGATATCGAAAGCGATTATTATAACTTTACGGCATTGAATATGCCCGCCGAACACCCGGCACGGCAGATGCACGATACCTTCTATATGGCCGATGATCAGGGCGGGGTGGATATGACCACCGTGCTGCGCACTCATACCTCCCCGGTGCAGGTGCGCACGATGGAAAGCCAGAAGCCGCCGATCCGCATCATCGCGCCGGGCCGCACCTATCGCTCTGACAGCGATATGACCCATACGCCGATGTTCCATCAGGTCGAAGGTCTGGTGATCGACAAAAAGACCCATTTCGGTCATCTGAAGGGCGTGTTGCAGGATTTTTGCTCTGCTTATTTCGAAATCGACGATATCCCGCTGCAATTCCGTCCCAGCTATTTCCCCTTCACCGAACCCTCGGCAGAGGTGGATATTGGCTGTTCCCGCAAGGGCGGCGAATTGACCATCGGTCATGGCGAAGGCTGGTTGGAAATCCTGGGCTGCGGCATGGTGAACCCCAAGGTTCTGGCCATGTCCGGCATCGACCCCGACGAATATCAGGGCTTCGCCTTCGGTATGGGGATCGAGCGTATCGCGATGTTGAAATACGGCATTCCCGACTTGCGGACCTTCTTTGATGCTGATTTACGCTGGTTGAAACACTACGGCTTCGTGCCATTGGAAGCGGCAAGCTTGGTGCGGGGTCTGACGCCGTGACGTTTGAGGTAGATCTTCCAGCACTCAGTGAGAAGGATTTGCGCGCATTTGTGGTTAAGCGTGGTGATTATTTTGTAAGCCTGTTCAGGAAGATCAAAACAGGAGAAAATCAGTATGGGGTTTCCTGGAATTGGCTGGCATTTTTTCTACCGCTTGTGTGGTTGGCGTATCGACGAAGACACCGAACTATTATTGCCCTGCTTCTTTTCTTTACCTTTTTTTTCACCGTTGGTTCATGGGCGGGTGCTCAGGCTAAACATGGTAGTGGATTGTCAATGCTTCTTTCCTTCATTTTTGCCTTGTTGGGAAATAAGGACGTTTTGGACTCGGCCTCTCGTGCGGCTCAGGAAGCGGATGAATTGGGAATGAAGCATTCCCGCCGCCTTGAGTTTCTGGGGCAAAAAGGTGGGGTCTCGCTTGTAGGTGCCGGAATTGCGATGGTTTTGCAGATTTTCCTCATTTTTGCAGGTTATGAAGGTAGTTAAAGATGAAATTCACACTGTCCTGGTTGAAAGACCATCTCGACACCGACGCCTCGCTGGGCGAGATCACCGATGCGCTGACCTCTTTGGGGCTGGAGCTGGAAGGGGTCGATGATCCCGCTGCGAAGCTGGGGCCATTTACCATCGCCTATGTGCGCGAAGCAAAACAGCACCCCAATGCGGACCGGCTGCGGGTTTGCATGGTCGAAACCGGCTCTGGCGATGTGGTTCAGGTCGTCTGTGGCGCGCCCAATGCGCGAACCGGCATGAAGGGCGTTTTCGCGCCCGCTGGCAGTCATATTCCCGGCACAGGTGTGGATCTGAAACCCGGCGTGATCCGGGGCGAAGAGTCCAATGGCATGCTGTGTTCAGAGCGCGCCGGTTGGCATGTCTTTCGCCGAGTATCGGGGACTGAACGATCCTGTAATCGATATCGCGATCACGCCAGACCGGGGCGATTGCCTGGGTGTGCGCGGCGTTGCACGCGATCTGGCGGCAAAGGGCCTGGGTACGTTGAAGCCCTTGGACCTATCGCCGGTTCCGGGCAGCTATGACTCGCCGATCCAATGGGCGCGCGCTGATGATATCGGCAGCGATGTTCCCTATGTTGCCGGGCGGCATTTCAGGGGCGTCAAGAATGGCCCCTCCCCGGCCTGGATGCAGCGGCGGTTGATTGCCATTGGTCTGCGCCCGATTTCCGCTCTGGTTGATATCACCAATTATGTCAGCTTCGATCTGGGACGTCCGCTGCATGTTTTTGATGCGGCAAAAGTGCAAGGCAACACCCTGACCATGCGTAAGGCTGTGGCGGGGGAAACTATTTTGGCCTTGGATGAGAAGACTTATACCCTGGAAGACGGCATGCCGGTGATTGGCGATGCGGCGGGCCCTCAGGGGATTGGTGGCGTCATGGGTGGGGAACTGTCCGGCTGTACCGATGACACGACAGAGGTTTTTCTGGAAGTCGCCCTGTTCGACTCAATTCGCGTCGCAGAGACGGGGCGTCGTCTGAACATTGATTCCGATGCCCGCTATCGGTTTGAACGGGGATTGGACACGCAAAGTGCTGCCTGGGGTCCCGATGTGGCCGCACGTTTGGTCCAGAAACTGTGCGGTGGAGAAGTTTCACACCCAACCACGGCAGGCGAAATTCCTGACAATCGCAAGACATTGACCCTTCGCACCGGTCGCCTGGAAAGCTTTGGCGGCCTGGCGGTTTCAGCAGAAGAGTGTCAGGCGATCCTGGATCGGTTGGGATTTGAAACGAAACGGGATGGCGATGTCATCACGGCGGTAACGCCAACCTGGCGCAATGATGTCGAACATGAACAATGCCTGATCGAAGAAGTTCTGCGGGTGAAAGGCTTTGATGCCATCCCGGCGGTCTCGCTGGAACGGGAAACCGCTCTGCCCCAGCCGATCCTGACCCTGGGTCAGCGCCGCGTCGCCTTTGCCAAGAAGCAATTGGCCCAGCGTGGCATGTTTGAGGCCGTGACCTGGTCCTTCCTGGCGAAGGCCGATGCCGTTACCTTTGGTGGCGATCAGCAGGTTTTGGCCTTGGCCAATCCGATCAGCGCCGATCTGGATGCGATGCGCCCGTCGATCCTGCCCAATCTGCTGGCCGCGGCACAGCGCAATACCGGTCGCGGCTATCCCGATCTGGCCTTGTTTGAAGTCGGCCCGGTCTTCCGGGGACGTGGCCCGAAAGATCAGGATATGGTGGCGACCGGCATTCGGGCGGGTAAGCAGATTCCGCGCCATTGGATGGAAACCAGCCGCAGCCCCGATGTCTTTGATGCGAAGGCGGATGTCATGGCCGTTTTGGAAGCCTGTGGCGCGCCGATAGACCGCTTGCAGGTTGGCGACGATGTGGCGCCCGACTGGTATCATCCAGGCCGTTTCGGCACTTTGCGTCTGGGCCCGATGCTGTTGGCACGGTTTGGGGAGATTCATCCGGCTATCGCCAAGCAGTATGATCTTCGCGGTCGCGTCGCGGCATTCGAGATATTCATGGATGTTATTCCTCAGCCCAAGGCGAAGAAGGGCGGCGGCAAGACTCGACCCTTGCTGAAGGCCTCTGCGCTGCAACCGGTTGGCCGTGATTTCGCCTTTCTGGTTGATGCGGATGTGTCTGCTGAGAAACTGGTACGAGCGGTTATTGGGGCCGATAAGGTTTTGATCACCGATGTGACGGTGTTCGATGTCTATCAGGGTGCCGATATGGCGGGTAAGAAATCCATCGCCCTTGCCGTCACACTGCAGCCGGTGGATGCGACTCTGACCGACAAGGACCTGGATGCTCTGGCGGAAAAAGTTGTCACCAGCGTCAATAAAGCCACAGGCGGCATCCTGCGCGGATAGGTCTTAGTCCGAAATCGATGCTGCATTAGGCGCGATGATGGAAAACCGGTCTGACAGGCCGGTTAAGGCTGCGATATGCAGGTTTGCGGCGGACAGGGTGCCACCACCTGGCTTTGGCAGATCCCGTGTTGCGCAGGCACTGGCAACCACTGTGGTGCGATAGCCTAAATCCAGGGCCACACGCGCGGTGGAGCTGACGCACATATGGGTCATAAAACCAACGATGATCAGGGATGCTGCACCATGTGCGGTCAGGACTTCCTGTAAATTGGTATTGGCAAAGCTGTTAGGTAGGCCTTTATCGACAACAGGTTCATTGTGCTGGGGCGCGACCTCCGGCATGATTTGACCGCCTGTACCGGTGATATCGAATGCCCCTCCGGGCTTGCCAACATGGCGCACATGCACCACAGGGCGGCTTAAATCACGCGCCCGCGCCAGAAGTACTTTACAGTCCGACAGGGCCGCTTTGACACCGGGCAATGGCAACAGGCCAGCACGATATTCTTCCTGGCAATCAATCAGAAGCAGGGTAGAGGCGGATAATGTCGCCGGGGTCAGGTCGGCACCGGCCATGGCCAAAAGGGTCTTTGGGGTAGACATACGTTTCTCTCCGGTTGATGCATGGATCTGGTCATTGGCCGGATCGACTATGACACAGTTTGATCCTAGCGATAGGTTTGATCCGCGGTCGGGAAGGTCCTGTCCTTGACAGCCTTGGCATAGCCAGCAACAGCTTTGTCGATTTGGGATCCAATTTCTGCAAAGCGTTTCACAAATTTCGGTGCGCCTTGAGTGATACCCAACATATCTTCCAACACCAGAATTTGCCCATCACAGACAGGGGATGCGCCAATGCCGATTGTAGGTATCGCGATCATCTGGGTCAGTTTCGCGGCCAGTTCTTCAACCATGCCCTCCAACACCACAGCAAAGGCCCCCGCCTCTTCGACGGCCCGCGCATCAGCCTCATGCGCCGACCATGTATCACGGTCGCGTCCCTGCGTTTTGAAGCCGCCCATGACATGGGTGGATTGCGGTGTCAGGCCGATATGGCCCATAACGGGAATGCCGCGATCGACCAGAAAACGGATTGTCTCCGCACAACGCATCCCGCCTTCCAGTTTCACCGCGCCGCATCCTGTTTCTTTCAAGAGGCGCGCAGCGTTGCGAAAGGCTGCTTCCGGGCTTTCTTCATAGCTGCCAAAAGGCATATCGACGATGATCAGTGCCTTGGAGGTCCCGGCAACAACGGCCCGGCCATGGGCGATCATCAAATCCAGCGAAACAGGCGTGGTCGATTCCATGCCATGGGCGACCATGCCCAGACTGTCCCCCACCAGAATAAAATCAGCATAGGGGTCAACCAGGGCGGCCATATAGGCATTATAGGCCGTCAGGGAGACGATCGGAATCCCGCCCTTCATCGCGGCAATCTTGGGGACGGTGTTCCGTTTTATGTCATTGTGAATGCTCATACTGCGTCCTTTCCAGGAGCAATTACGCGTTGGTCCAGCAACATGACAGAGCCCAGGCCAGCGGTGATCAATATGACGGCAGGTTTGGTTAAATGCGTAATGGACCCCAATGTTTCAGCATCACTGATATCAACGGTTCTGATCTGCAGGCGAGGCTCTTTTCGCAATATGGTATAAATACATTTGGTCAGGCGTTCTATATCTGAGGTCTCACGGGCCAAAGCCTGAGCTTGATCCAGTGCCTGATTGATGATCGGGGCGATGGCGCGTTCCTCTGGTGTCAGACGTACATTTCGTGATGACATCGCCAACCCGTCCGCCTCACGTACAGTCGGATGGGCGATGATCTCAATAGGCATGTCCAGGTCGGTCACCATGCGCCGGATAACTGCCAGTTGCTGATAATCTTTTTCACCAAAAATTGCGATATCCGGCTGTGTTATATTAAACAGTTTTGTCACCACTGTGGCGACACCACGGAAATGACCAGGCCGCTGCTGGCCCTGCAAAATGCCAGACAATCTGGGCACATCGACTATTGTATCTGAGCCGTACGCGTACATTTCTTCTGGTGTCGGACAGAACACAGCAGTGACCCCTTCCTGGCGCAGCAGGGTAAAATCCCGCTCCGCGTCCCGGGGATAGCTGTCCAGATCTTCATTCCGCCCAAATTGCAGCGGATTGACGAAAATTGTCACCACCACATGATCCGCGTGTTCCTTAGCAAGACGCACTAACTTTAGATGTCCATCATGCAGATAGCCCATGGTCGGAACCAGGCCAATACGGCTGCCATCCTTGCGCAGACGCGCGATTTCTTCGCGAATTGCTTGCTTCGTTTCATAAATTTTCATGATGACCCCTTAAGAGGAAGAAGCGGGCAAGAAGAAGCGAGACCGTAATGTGGGATTAGCATCGCTGCAAGCCACCACATCTTGTGCCATCATGTGTAGTAGATGCGCCAGAACTGACCGCGCAGCGGCAGGATGCAGTTTTTCAGGAACATCGCGATACATGGCTGGCACCATATCCCCAATCGTCTGCAACCCGGATTTTAGACAGGTCAGTATCTGGGCTTCCCGGTCCTGGCGATGGGCAATGAAGCCCTCGACATGCTGTTTGGCATTAGTGATAGGGTTGCCATGGGTCGGGTAATACACATCCTCTGGCCGCTCCAGTAATTTCCGCAGGGAGGTCATATAGGCCGCCATATCCCCATCGGGGGGAGAGATAACACAGGTCGACCAGCCCATAACATGATCGCCACTGAACAGGACATTTTCCTCACGAAGGGCGAAACATAAATGGTTGGAGGTATGACCCGGCGTATGTACTGCCTCCACTGTCCAGGCGTCACCGGAAACCAGGTCTCCATCCTTTAGGATGATGTCAGGGGTGAAGTCACGATCTGCTCCCTCCTCCACCTGCACAGCGTCATTGCCGCCATGGGGCCCAAAGCCATAGCTAGCTGCGCCAGTATCGGCTTTCAATCGTGCTGCCAGTGGGGAATGGTCCATATGGGTATGGGTGATCAGGATTGCTGATACCGTGTCCCCAGTCAGGGCCAGGGTGAGCGCTTGATAGTGGTCGTCGCGCAAGGGGCCAGGATCAATCACGGCAACATTCTGTCCCTTGCCCAGAATGTAAGTGCCGGTGCCATAAAAGGTAAAAGCACTGGCATTGGGTGCCACCACGCGCCGGATCAGAGGCGACAGAGTCACCGCTTCTCCATAATGCGGGTTAAATGTGCGATCAAAAATCGGACTAGTCATTGGGATGCGCCAGTTTGCTGTAAGGGGTGCTCTTGTGTGTTGGGGGGTAAGAAACTATATCCAAGGCACTAAATCCAACACAGAATTTAAAAAAAGGACATAAGCCATGGCGACAAAGACCAAAGGCGACAAGGCCAATTCTGGCGGCGCAGAAACAATGGGTTTTCAGGCAGAAGTCGGGCGGTTGCTCGATATCGTTGCCAACGCCCTGTATTCTGAACGCGAAATCTTCTTGCGTGAATTAATCTCCAACGCGGCGGACGCCTGCGATAAGCTACGCTATCTGGCGATTGAAAAGCCCGGCCTGCTGGACGGTGACAGCGGATTTCGCATCACCTTACAGGCCGACAAAGAGGCCAAGACGCTGACGATCACCGACAATGGCATCGGCATGACACGCGAAGACCTGATTGATAATCTGGGTACCATTGCGCGGTCTGGCACGGCGGCTTTTGTCGATAAATTGACAGGGGATAAGAAAAAAGATGTTAGCCTGATCGGTCAATTCGGCGTCGGTTTCTATTCCGGCTATATGGTTTCGACTCAGATTTCTGTTCTGTCACGCCGTGCGGGTGAAGAGGAAACCTGGCGTTGGACATCTGATGGCCGCACCGGCTTTACGATTGAGCCTGCAGAGGCCGCCCCGCATGGTACGTCCATCACCCTGTCGCTGAAGGACGATGCGCTGGAATATCTGGACAAGTCGACGCTGCAGCGGGTGGTGAAGACCTATTCCGATCACATCCCCTTCCCAATTGAATTCATTGATCCGGCCAAGACGGAAGAAGATGCAGAACGGTTGAACGAGGCGTCCGCCCTGTGGACTCGTCCAAAGTCGGAAATTGACGACCAGCAATATACCGAATTCTATCGTCACGTTGCCCATGGCTTTGATGAACCCTGGATGACGCTGCATTTCAAGGCAGAAGGCGTGATCGAATATGCCGGGCTGATCTTCATCCCGACAGAACGTCCCTTTGATCTGTTCCACCCGGACCGGATGTCGAAGCTGAAACTGTATGTGAAGCGGGTTTTCATTAGCGAAGAATGCGACGATCTGCTGCCATCCTGGCTGCGCTTCCTGCGCGGTGTGATTGACAGTGAGGATTTGCCGCTCAATGTATCGCGGGAAATGCTGCAAAATAATCCGGTTGTTTCCAAAATCCGGGCCGGTGTTGTGAAGCGCGTTCTGGCGGAACTGGCGAAAAAGGCCGAGTCTGATCCGGAAGGCTATGCCAGCTTCTGGGAAAAATTCGGGCTTGTGATGAAGGAAGGCCTGTATGAAGGCACGGCAGACAAGGAGTCTCTCCTGAAGCTCTGTCGCTTCCGCTCCACCAAGCGTGATGGCATGATTTCCCTTGCGGACTATGTTGCCGATATGAAGGAAGGTCAGGACTCGATCTACTACATCTCTGGTGAAGACACCTCTGTTCTGAAGAAAAGCCCGCAATTGGAAGGTTTCGATGCCAAAGGCGTCGAGGTTCTGATGATGTCTGATCCGGTCGACGAATTCTGGATTCCCTCAGTCGGGGAATTTGAGGGCAAAACCTTCAAATCTGTGACACGGGGCGGTGCCGATTTGTCGAAGATCAAGGCCGATGAAGCAAAAGATGAGAACGAGGCCGAAAAGCTCGACAGCAGTGTCGACGGCTTGGTGATTGCGCTGAAACTGGCCTTGGGGGATACGGTAAAGGATATTCGCAGCACTGACCGACTGACCAACAGTGCGGTGTGTCTGGTTGCCGATGAAAATGCGATGGATATGCATTTAGAGCGGCTGTTGAAACAGCACAATCGCCTGGAGGCAGAAGCCCAGCGCATCCTTGAGATCAACCCGAAACATCCCCTGATCAAAGCCCTGGCCGGAAAAGCCGGCACAGATGGCAAGGGTGATCTTGGATGTGCCGCCACTATGTTGTTGGATCAAGCACGCATTCTTGAAGGAGAGGCTCTGCCCGATCCCAGTGCATTTGCGAAGAACCTGGCAGATATGATGGCAAAAGCGTATAGCTGATCACTGCACATCAAATTGAAAAAGGGCCCCTGACTGTCTGTGCTGGGGCCCTTTTTGTATCAGAAGAGGATACATAGATGCTCTGGATGATTGTTAGTGAGGACAGCGAGAGCGGCCCTCAATTGCGTGCTGATTCTGCCTTGATGTCAGCCCATTGGGATTATGAATTGTCCATCAAAGACCGCATTCTGGCTGCAGGAAGCTTGCGCAGTGATGATGGTGAAACCAAAATTGGCAGCCTGCTGATTGTAAACGTCGCAACCCGTGCAGAGGCCCAGGCCATTATTGATGCCGATCCCGCCACTCAAGCTGGTTTGCGAGGAAAAATCACAATTCATCGATGGAATATGGCAATTCTCGACGGGGCCGTTCAGGATTAAAGGTTTTAACTACAACGAATCTAGTAATGCTTTAACGGATATTAATGCATGAAATTACTATAGTTTTGGTTTGGGGGCATGGGAATTCAATATATGCGTCGCTGGTTCGGGATGGTTAAATGATTAAGATTACCGTCAATCAGGCGTTGGATGTGACAATTTTTACTGCCACGAGCTCTCTAACAGTTCATGACTTTGGCACCGCAATTCACGACGCTTATTCCGTCAACCCGACATCGAACGCGATTTGGGATCTTACGACGGCCAGTGTTTCTAATATAACGGTCGACTCTCTCAATGAAATCTTGCGTCAATCGGATGAATTTGCGCCCTATCGGATAAATCCCCGCTCTATTATCGTGCCCGGCGATATTCCAAAACTGATAATGACGCGTCTGTTTCAAGCAATCACTGATTATCGCGTTGGTAAGGTTAAAATTGAAATCGCTGATAATATCGAAGAAGCATATAAAAAAATATAAAAGCGCATACGAGCTAATTTGTTAAGGTTGCCGATCCTGTTGGCCCAGTCAGCAACTCAAATAAAATCAACGTTCTAAAAAATGATATGTAAGGGACGGGCAAAAAGGCACTGGCATTAAAAGTATGGGGCATTTCCGTTGATCTATGCAGAATAACCTAATCTGCTTGAGTGATTAAGAAGAGGCATTCTGGCTAAGTTTAGGGGGAAAAATGACCATTTCAGACTCGCGACAACCAATCTTGATCGAACCAGATGCAGGCCGCGTTTATGACATGGGTCGCATACAGGCAGTCTTTAAAGCGGATGGCTCCGAAACCGCCAATCGGTACTCTATCTCGGAATGGTGGCTTGAACCTTATACCCAAGGTCCTGGTGCGCATTCACATGGTGAGGATGATGTTTTCTATGTGCTGGAAGGGATAATGAGCTTCCTAATTGGTGAGACATGGCAGGATTTCACAAAGGGCGGGTTTGTGCTGGTGCCATCAGGGACTGTTCATGATTTTGAAAATCGAGGTTCCGAGCGAGCGGGCGTTCTGAACATTTCTGTACCCGGCGCCTTTGAAGGCAACATGCCCAGCATCGTCGAGTGGTTTGCAAAGCACCCACCAGGCAATACGGAATGATTTTCCCAACTTGTGGTCATCTGTATTGGTCAGCACGTGATCACGATGTAAGCCGGTTCTCGATCTGCAGCGACCGTGGATGAAATCCAGCAATCCTATCGCTCGCCATGATCTTGAAGTGCAGGCTTTAGCCGGTCGAGCAGATAGCGGCTTGGCGGCTTACCGACCATCTTTCGAAACATGGTCACGAAACTGCTGGCGCTTTCATAGCCAAGATCTATAGCGACGGCCTGGACCGTCTGGCCGACGCTTAGATGCCGTAAGGCGAGGACAACATGCAACTGTCGACGCCAGCGGCCGAAACTCATCCCCACCTGTTCGGCCAGCATACGGTTCAGACTGCGTTCGCTAAGCGCGACGCGGGAGGCCCATTCCGCAACACTCGCATGATCCGCAGGCGCTGCGATTAACAGGTCGGTAAGCTTCTTCAAACGTGAATCGCTGGGGATCGGAAGGCGGAGATCTTCGACCGGCGCTACGGCCAGTTCATCGAAGATAACGGACACGATGCGGCCGTCTGGACCGTCGACATCATAGTGCTCGGGCAACGCGTTGGCCCGCATGAGCAAATGACGGAAGAAGCTCGACACCGTGATCGTGCAGCATTCGTTCGGCAGGTTTGGGAATCTGGGCGGTTCGATGAAGAGGGAGATGCATTCCACCGCGCCTGAGCCGAAAACGGTATGGGGCAGCCCGCCGGGAATCCATACGGCGCATTGTGGCGGTACGATCCAGACAGCGTCATCAACCTCGCAATTAATGATTCCACGGACCGTGAAAAGCAACTGTGCCTTCTGATGCGAGTGCCGTGGCGATTTCTCCAGGGCCTCAAGATTGGCGACAGCGTTTGCTGCGACGAGCGCGCGAGGAATCTCATCGACATAAGAAAGCCAATCACTACGGACATCTACATACATCAAAGACCCCTGCGTTTCCAACTTTGGCCGAATTGAAACATATAATGGCATGATTGCGCAATGACGCCATTCGTCAACTGACTTATTGCTTTCAGGCAGAAGGGACACACGGCGCTCATGCTCGTGCTCGTCATTCAGAGGGGCAGCGCTCAACTACCCCATCGATCAAATTTAGCTAGGAGTGTAACCGTGATCCAAAATTACTCAGTTAAGCTCGCACTTGCATGGCTTGTACCCGCGGTCGGTGCCGCGATCTTCGTCACGATCCAGTGTTTCTCTTATCTGAACGGCTATGTCGCAAGTGGTGGGACAATGCAGGCCATTACGTTCGACCCTGCCGCGTTGTGGGGAGTCTCAGTTTTTTACGGCGCATGGGTGGTTCCACCGTTGCTGGCGCTTGTCGGAAGTCGCTCGACGGACTGGGCCATGCTGATCCTCGGTGGTCTCCTTTTTATCATGAGCACGCTTGCCGGCGTATCGGATGGCTTGCGTGACGGCGGTCATCTCGTTGGCTTGGAACTGTTGGCAGTCACACTTCCGGGGGTGGTCGCGTTGATCATGTCGTGGCGGCACATCCGTAAGAATTGAGAGCATCGATCCCGGCAAGGAGACACTACATGCCTTTGGATACTAGCAATTTCCCGCTCGTCTGGATGAGTTATGATGAAGAGCCCGACCACGATCACGATGAGGATTTCAAAGCGTTCGAGGCGACTCTGAAGCGCGGCGCGCCGTTCGTGATCTTGACCGATAGCGCCCCAACCGAAGAGCACCATCACAGTCAGGAACAAAAGAAGCGCACCTCTTTGTGGATGAAAAAGCACAAGGCCGACCTGCGGTCACTCGTGCTGGCGATGATCGTGATTGAGCCCAGTGCCGCCAAGCGTATGGCATTCAAACCTTTTGGCGTGGCCTTTGCCAAATTCTGGGGCTATCCAATGAAGCTCGCCTCGTCCCGTGAGGAGGGCATAGTAATCGCCAAAAAATTGCTGTTGGAGCATCCCGGGTCTGCTACAGCCTGACAAACGACTGAAAATCGGCTGAGAGGGCGGTGAGAAGATGATTTTCATTTCTCGCCGCAATGCGGAGCGTGTTGCTGGATGATGGCAACTGCTTGCTTCTTGGTATGCGCATTCCGCTGGCGGCATTCATTCAGATGATGGCGTTGGCGAAACACTTGAATTTCTGTCACGCGACAAATGCACTCGCCGTCAGCCAGTTCAACACCCGCATCAAGATGCAGAAGCATGGCATTCTTCTGTTCCAGCTTCAGCCGGAGCGTTCATGGTTCTGTAGCGAAATGGTGCGCCCGACAGGATTCGAACCTGTGACCTCTGCCTTCGGAGGGCAGCACTCTATCCATCTGAGCTACGGGCGCGCGAGGGGGCTTATAGACGGTTCCATCGGGTATTTCCAGCAACAATGTGCCTAAAAATTCCGATACCGGCTTTTATGACATGGGCTGGGTCAAGGTTGTTCTGTTTGTTGGGTGGAGCAGATAGGTCGTTAACTGGCTGCCGTGCTAAGAGTGTTCATCTGTTGAGGAAGCTTCTACGTCGCCACCGCGTCAGCGCCAGTCCATCCCGTATCTGAAGACCGAGAAGCGCGATGTTGATTGCGCCCGCAGTCAGTTCGATCGCCTGAACGACATAGAAGTTGGTGTCGAACTCTCCCACGCGCGCCTTGAAGGCAAGAAATAATGCCGCCGGGATGAGGACGAAAATGCCGTTCGCTGCGATGAATGGCATACGTTTGAGCTTCGTACCAACCAGACCCTGGCGTTGACCTTTCGACGAGATGACACCCGAACCACCAGCGGCGGCAAGCGCCGGGATCAGGATGAGAAACCCCCACGGGATGGCCGACTTCACAGCTACCACGGTTGCTTCAGAGCCAAAAAGCTCTGAAAGCGTCGTTGAGAGCCAGAAAATCGTGACGGTGAAGATGGCTGTCAGGCCCGCAACTGGATGGATGATCTTGAGCATCGTGGCCTCCCTTAACGACTGACCGCACACATACCGAGCGCCGAAGCGGCAACCTCAAGGGCGATGCGGAGATTTTGGATCATGAGCGGGGTATTGAGCTTGCCGGTAACCTGCCCGGCTGGCACGGCCTTGGCGCTGAAAGTCGCGTTGCTTGGCACGCTATAGGCAATTGTGTGAGCGAGACGGGCCGTGCTTCCGACCTCGCGCTCAATCGGAAACCTTTCGTCTAGAGGTTTCAGAAGGGACATAGTGGCTCTCCGATCAAATCGTCTCTATGATGTCAATTTGGTACGATGCATATACTTTTTTGACATGATGATGTCAATATAGATAGGTGGTGACAATGACCGCAGCTGCTCGCAGCCTGAAGGCTGAAGCCTTAACCGATCTGATACTCACCCTGTTTCGGGTGAACAACCTGACGCTAACGTGGGGTGATCGGCTCGTCGCGCCACTTGGGCTGACGAGCGCTCGATGGCAGATCCTTGGTGCAATTGCCTTAGCCGACCGACCGCAGCCGGTTTCATGGCTTGCCCGCGATCTCGGTGCAAACCGGCAGAACGTCCAGCGCATCGTCAACGATCTGGCAAAGGAGGCCATGGTCGAGTTCGAGCCCAATCCGCATCATCGTCGGGCGCAGTTGGTCGTGTTGACACAGAAAGGGCGAGAAACCTATGAGGCCGCGATCAGAGCATACGATCCGCGCGTCAACGCCCTCGCAGAAGCACTTTCTGTTGAAGACATTAAGACCACGCACCGCGTGATGCAGGATCTAAAGGAAAAGCTTGAAAGTGAGAATAATGCAGAGAAGTAGGTCTGAACGCTAAAGCGCGACCCAGAACACGATCAACGGTAAGGCAGGTTCTTTACATTCCTAACTGTTGCTGTCCTGACTTTAGACGGGTGATGTTGGCCACCACTGCCTTGATGCCGTATTCTGGCTTCTTCATCTTCGCAAACAGGACAGAAATGTTTGATACCTTCCGTTGCGGTGTCAGGTATATATCGATCTTTTGGTTCGCCGTTATGGATTAGGCGACGACCTTTTATGACGTAGGTTGAGCCGGGGTTGTTTCGTCTGTTGTTTTGGGCGGATAGGGGGTCGTGACCGGCTGATCGAAGCTGCTTGGGGCTTGTTGGATCATCTGCACGCCATTGGATTGCACTTCCATAATGGCAAAGCCACGCTGGGCGATGCCATTCTCGCGGAAGCGGAACAAACCCTCTGCGCCAATGAAACCATTTGGATCGGTCAGGGTCGCAACGTCATAGCGGGGGCCGGTCGGACCAGAACTTGCCAGGGCGGCTGCCACTGCGGTCACATCATAAGACAGCGCTGAGAGGTCCGAAGCGGGATGGCCGAATAGCTGGGCAAATCTGGTTTCAAATTGCTCACGATAGGCAGAGCGGGCGGCGGGAAACTGGCTGCCGATCAGACCGGGCTCTGACGAAAGATTGGGGAAACTGTCCCAGCGTTGCAGCCCCAACAGGCGCACCGATGGCTGGTCCACATCGTAATAGGCCAATTGTGCCGACAGGATTTGCAGGGTCTGCGGGTTCAACACCGGTAACAGCAGCGCATCAAAGGGCGGGTCTCCCCAAGTGTCGAGAACTTCCATTCGCTTCAACGCTTGTTTCGATGCCTGATCGCCTTGCGCGGATAGTTCCGCCCGCTGCTGGCGCAGTGCCTGTACCCGTTCTTTATAATCGGATAAGCGTTGGATCTGATCCCCAAAATCCAGCGTTTCTGGTGTGTAGAAACCCACACGGGTGAATTCACCCCCGCGCTTTTCCACGGCTACTCGCAGGGCATCGACCGATACATTGCCATAGTCGTTGGACGGGGCCAGGACCGCAAATCGGCGACGGCCTTCTGCCATGGCATGGGCGACAATTGCGTCAACCTGCTCTTCCGGTGTGAAACCAGCCAGATAGACTGGTCCTCCCGCGACTTTGCTGGAATTTGAAAAGGCGACAATCTTTACTCCAGCCGCCTCAGCGATGGGACGGACAGCGGAGACGGAGTCGGCCAAGAGGGGCCCGACAATCAACCGCGCCCCTTTGTTTATGGCAGCCCGCGCGGCTTGTTCTGCGCCCAGCGCGGTGCCTGTCGTGTCAAAAGGCATCAATCGAAAATCTGTATTCCCCACATCAAACAGCGCCATTTGGGCACCTTCCAGCAGCGCCTGGCCCGGTCCTGATAGGTTGCCGGTCAGGGGCAGAAGAATGGCAACAGGGATGCCATCAATTTGATTCACCGCATTGGGTGGCGGAGTCAGGAAGCCGGAGTCGCCCAGCGCCCAGGTACTGCCCCCCATACCGGTCAAGGCACCATCGGCTGTGGGTGAACCTTCCGGTGCATCGCCGCGGGCACTTGGCTGACCAGTCGTTGTCTGATCAGCCAGTCCCGGACCACTGGGCCCACTGTTCCAAACTGATTGCCCACCGCCACCGCAGGCGCTTAACATCAGAGTGGCCGAAAGCCCAACCATTGCGGGCGTGATAATTCGACAGGTGCGGATAATTTTGGTCTCGCGCAGGGTGCGCCAGCGTGTGATCGCAGAAAGGCTAGCCATGGGGCAGTGTCTCCAATGTTGAGCCTGTTATATCCTGTGGCGACGGCGAACCCAAGCATCAGTATGGGGTTAATTATTGTTCTAATGTGATTTTCACGTGAGCCTAAGGCAGGAATGCGGCATTTTTTCGACAAGGGCGCGGTAATGAATGAAGATGGGTTAAAAGAGGCTTGGTTAAAAGAGGCTGGGTAAAATGAAGCAGGGCAGAAGATGAGACTTTGGCGTCGTCGCGGTAGCGACCGACAGGCAAGACAAGCAGCGGAAGAGGGTGGGCGCCAAGCGGAGGCCTGGGCTGTGCTGTGGTTGCGCCTTAAGGGATATCGTATTCTGGCGCAGCGGCTGAAAACACCGATGGGGGAGTTGGATGTAATCGCCCGGCGCGGCAAGACGATCTGTTTCGTGGAGATGAAGGCCCGAACAAAGATGGATAGAGCGCTGGAAGCGCTGGCCCCCAAACAGCGCCACCGGATAGAACGCGCAGCTGCATGGTGGTGTGCCCGCCATATCAAGGATTCCTCTCTATCAATGCGTTTTGACTTGATAGCGGTCGCACCGGGTCGTTTGCCTGTGCATCTCGTGGATGCCTGGCAAGTGTGATCAATTCTGCGTGGATCACAGAACATGAGGCCGACCCCATTGCGGCAGCGGGCGACGCATCCTACCTTTGAGGACACAACGCCAGTATCTCAGATCGACCGGATCGGCTGGTGTTTTAGTATAAGCTTTTGACCAGATGTTTTGACCAGACGCCCTATAGTGAGGATATTATGCGACAGCCCGTTCTTCAGCTTATGCTTCTGCTCAGCCTTGCCTTAGCTCCGGCCTGCACGCCTCTGGGCGTGGCAACGACGGCAGGGGCTGTCGCCGGAACGGCGGCTCTGCAGGAACGGGGATTTCAGCAAACGCTGGACGATACGGCGATGGGGGTATCGATCCAAAAGGCACTGATCGATATTGATTTTGAAACCTTCCAACGTATCGATGTTTCCGTTGTTGAAGGTCGCATTTTGCTGACCGGGATTGTACCCAATGCGGATGATCGGGTGAAAGCAGTGCAGACGGCGTGGAAATCTGAGGGCGTCGTGGAGGTCATCAATGAAATTCTGATCGGCAATGACGTTGGATTTTTTAATTCCGGTTTTGACCTGAAGATCGAAAAGGCACTGGATCTGGACTTGACGCTGGACAAGGAGATCAAGGGTGTGAACTACATCCCTGATTCCACCAATGGCACGTTGTTTATCATCGGCATCGCCCAAAACCAGGCGGAACTGGATCGTGTGCTGGCCCACGCCAGGAATATTGAGCGTGTTCGGCGCGTGGTTTCCTATGTCCAACTAAAGGATTCACCGGAGCGCCGCGCTGTATTGAAACAATTGGATGAGATGAAAGCCCAGAAAGCTGCAGAATGAGTAAGACGCCCCCTAAAGACGCGGCGGCTAAAGTCACAGCTGCTAAAAAGTCAGCATCCAAGAAATCTTCGGCAACAAAGGCCCGCGCTGCCCCCAGCAGTGAAGTCTGGGCAGAGGACATGTTGCAGGCCTTGGCTCGTCAGGAGGATGGGGCGTTTGATATCATAGAGGGGGCTTTAGCCCTTGCGGCGTTTGATTCGCCATCTGATCGTCTGGTGTTTTATCGGGAGCATCTGACCACCATGGTGCAGGACGTTGCTGACGCAATTTCCAAGGCGGATTCGGACTCTGTTGATGCGATGCAGCGATTGACCGTCATCAATCAGGTTCTGTTTGGTTTGCATGGATATAGTGGCGACACAGAAACCTATGATGATCTACAAAATGCCAATATCATCCGCGTGATTGACCGCCGTCGGGGGTTGCCTGTGGCTTTAGGCATTCTGATGATGCATCTAGCCCGCGCCCAGGGATGGGAAATGCGGGGCCTGGATTTCCCTGGGCACTTTCTGCTGCGGTTTGAATGTGAGGGGGAACGGATTATCGTCGATCCCTTCCATGGTGGTGTATCGCTGGATGCACCGGCCTTGCGCGCCCTGTTAAAGGCGACGGCTGGCAATGATGCCGAATTGCAATCGCACCATTACGAAGCCGTATCAGACCGTGATGTCCTGTTGCGGCTGCAGAACAATATCAAATTGCGCCTGATTAAGGATCAGCGGGTGGAGGAAGCGGTCCATATCGTTGAATCCATGCTGCTATTAGCCCCAGACCGGGCGACATTGTGGCGTGAATCCGGGTTGATGAACGCCCATATTGGCAAGGTTCGAACCGCGATTGCAGCCTTCGAAACATATCTTCAGAAAGAAACCCGTGACAGTTCCAGGCGCGAAGTCGCAACCTTGGTTAATGAATTGCGGAGTTCCCTTAATTAGGGGGTCTGTCGCCCCCTCTTCTCTCAAAGGATGAGACAATGAGCCTGCGCGTGGCGATCCAGATGGATCCGATACAGTCGATCAATATCAATGGCGATTCGTCCTTTGCATTGGGCCTTGAGGCGCAAGCGCGGGGCTACAGCCTGTTTCATTATTTGCCCCAAGCCCTGACCTATCGCCAGGGGCGGATCAGCGCGATGGGCCATCCGATGACGCTGCGCCGGGAAAAGGGCAATCACTTTACGCTGGGAGAAATCCAACACCTGGATCTGCGCGCGGATGTGGATGTGATCCTTATGCGCCAGGACCCGCCCTTTGATATGGGTTATATCACCGCAACCCATATTCTGGAGCAGGTTCATCCTGAAACGTTGGTCGTGAATGATCCAGCCCATGTTCGTAATGCGCCGGAAAAGCTGTTGGTGACCCATTTCCCGGATCTGATGCCCGAAACCCTGATCACCCGTGATCGGGATGAGATCAAGGCCTTTCGCAAGGATTTTGGCGATATCATTATCAAACCCCTGTTTGGCAATGGCGGGGCGGGGGTTTTTCACCTTAAGCCCAATGATTCGAATCTGGCCTCGCTGATGGAAATGTTTGAGGCTACCAGCCGCGAACCGGTGATGGTGCAGCGCTATATGCCTGAAGTGCGGCAAGGCGATAAGCGGATTATCCTGGTCGATGGTGTTGCTGTGGGTGCCATCAATCGCGTCCCGGCAGAGGGAGAAGCCCGCTCTAACATGCATGTTGGCGGGCGACCCGATAAATCCGGCATAACACCGGAAGAGCACAAAATCTGTGAGGCCATTGGCCCGATGCTGAAAGAACGGGGATTGATCTTCGTTGGCATTGACGTGATCGGCAACAAGCTGACGGAAATCAACGTTACATCGCCCACCGGCATTCAGGAAATCGACCGCTATGATGGCAGCAACCTGTCCGGCCTGATCTGGGATGCAATTGAGGCCCGGCTTTAAACATCATGCGGCAGCATGAGTTAGGTCTTTAAACATCATGCGGCAGTGTGAATTGAACTCCGATACCTCTAACTTTCTACCGTACCAATATCCAGTACTGGCGTCGCTTCCAGTCCCTCTGCATCTAGTAAAGAGGCGGTGCGTTCCAGGCCGGCGATCAGCAGGGATTGCTCCCAATCTTCCAGGGCGGCGAAGCGTTCGCCGAATTTTGCCTGCAAACCTTCTGGGGCCTGGGCCAGGGTCGTGCGGCCGACATCGGAAATAGACAGCCAGACCTGCCTGCGGTCAGTATCGCCCCGCTCGCGCTTGATCATCTGTTTGGATTCCAGTTTGTGGATCAGGCTGGTCATGGTGGCCTGGGATATGCCCATGCGGGATGACACGCTGCCCGCTGAACTGGCACCGAAATCATCCAAAATCTGCAGAACCAGTAATTGTGATGTCGTTAAACCGGTTTGCCGGGTGACTGCCCGCGCATAATTTTCAGTAGCTTGCAGGATTTGTCGCAAAACCGTGATGGCATGATTGGCACGTTGAGTCAGCATAGGTCCTCCGGAAAGCCTGAAAGTGAGAGAAAATCTCCACAAATTTGAACGATTTGGCAAAATCTATTTAGTTTATCAAACGAAGTATATGCTCGAAAAACCGGCTGGAACACCGCTGATTCCTTAGGTTCATGCGTCTCAGGAATTAAATATTATCAATGTTAAATCGTTGTTAATAATAAATTTTTCACAAATTAACGCTTGATCAAACCTGAAATATAATTACTTTAGATCGTGAATTAAATATTACCCACTACAGGAGGACACAATGCCCCGCGATGGAATTTTGGGCGACAGCGTATCGGATTTAGGGAAAGGCTCCGCCAATCTCGACCGAAGCCAGCCTGAGATAACCTTTCGGGCCCCTACTGTTGAGGATGGGTCGGAAGTTTGGCGTCTGATACAGGATATCAATGCGCTGGACGACAACTCCATGTATTGCAATCTCCTGCAATGTTCGCATTTTTCTGAAACCTGCGGGTTGGCAGAAATGGATGGTGAACTTGTTGGTTGGGTATCGGGCTATCGCCCGCCATCAGACCCGGATACTTTGTTTGTCTGGCAGGTTGCTGTTCACCCTAAGGCCCGTGGTCAGGGCGTTGCAAAACGCTTGATCCTTTGGGTTCTGGGCCAGACGCAAAATCGCGATGTGCGCTTCCTGCACAGCACGATTACGGCCTCGAACAAGGCCTCTTGGGCGCTGTTTACCTCGATCGCCGCTGCCTATGACGCGGAAATGGATCGGGATGCGCATTTCGAGGAAGAGCTACATTTTGATGGTGAAGCTAAGACAGAACATTTGGTGCAGATCGGTCCGATCCGGCACCGGCGCCTGAAGCAGGTTGCTTAAGAAGGCCGCTTAACACGGCTGCCGTGCCCGCACCAATTCGCTAAAAATGAAACAACTTGAATCGGAGAAGACTATGACTTCCCCGCTTACCGCTTTTGAAACTGTTGAGTCCCAAGTCCGTAGCTATTGTCGCTCCTTTCCCGTGCTGTTCCAAAGCGCCAGGAATGCGACGCTGACGACACAGGACGGCAAGGACTATACCGACTTTTTGGCTGGGTGTTCATCCCTGAACTACGGTCATAATGATCCGGATATGCAAAAGGCCTTGATCGACCACATTACGTCCAATGGGGTGACCCATGGTCTGGATATGTACACCAATGCCAAGCGTGATTTTCTGGAGGCTTTTCGGGACATCATCCTGAAACCGCGTGATATGGATTATCGTCTGCAATTTACTGGTCCAACCGGCGCGAATGCTGTCGAGGCCGCGATCAAGCTGGCCCGCAAGGTGACCGGTCGCACCAATATTGTGACCTTCACCAACGGGTTTCACGGCGTGACCGCGGGTGCCCTTGCGGCAACCGGCAATGGGTATCATCGGGGTGGCAACGGTGCGCCTTTAGAAGGCGTAACGCGGATTCCGTATGACGCCTATTTAGGCTCGGATATGGATACGACGGAAATGCTGGCAAAAATGCTGGGTGATCCGTCCAGTGGTGTCGATGCACCTGCTGCAATCCTGCTGGAAACTGTCCAAGGGGAAGGTGGCCTGAATGCTGCCTCTGCCGATTGGATGCGCTCTATCGCGAAGCTGGCGAAAAAACACGGTGCTTTGTTGATTGTCGATGACATCCAGGCCGGTTGTGGCCGGACGGGTACATTCTTCTCCTTTGAGGAGATGGGCATTAAACCTGATGTTATCACCATGGCAAAATCCTTGTCCGGGATGGGCCTGCCCTTCGCCATGGTTCTGATGAAACCGGAACATGACATCTGGGGACCTGCTGAACATAACGGCACATTTCGCGGCAACAACCATGCCTTCGTCACGGCCCGTGTAGCGCTGGAGAAATTCTGGTGTGATGATAAATTTGCCACTGAAATCAAGGCAAAAGGGGATGTTTTGCACACGCGCCTGAAAGCAATTGCGGATCGCCATGGCTGGAGCCTGCGCGGTCGGGGCATGTTCCGTGGTATTGATGCAGGCACGGGCGAAACAGCCTCTGCCATCTGCAAGCATTGCTTTGAACAGGGCCTGATCATTGAGACATCGGGTGCCCATGATGAGGTGGTTAAGGTTCTTGCCCCGCTGACCATTCCGATGGAGCAGTTTGAAGCGGGCCTCGCGATTCTTGCCAAGGCAGCCGATAGTGTGATGAGCCAGAGCGCTGCGAAGGCAGCCTAATCAGAGCGCTTAAATCCAATAAAATAATATGATGAATAGGAGTATGAAATGATTGTTCGCAAGTTACAGGATGCTGAGAAAACTGATCGCCTTGTTGCCGCAGAGCAGTGGAAGAGTGTTCGCCTGCTGTTGGCCGATGACAATATGGGATTTAGTTTTCATATCACCACGATTGGTGCGAATACCGAGCATACCTTCGAATATAAAAACCATTTCGAATCAGTCTATTGCATCTCTGGTGATGGATCCATTGAAGACTTGGCAACGGGCAAGGTCCACGAGATCTCCCCAGGCGTGATGTACGCGCTGGACAAGCATGATCGTCATGTTTTGCGGGGTGGCAAGGAAGCCATGGTTCTGGCTTGTTGTTTCAATCCGCCGGTCACAGGCAAGGAAGTGCATCGGGCAGATGGCTCCTATGCCGCAGCGGATGAGAAGGCAGCTTAAACAATGACGGCCAAAAATAGTTCCAGTAAGAAGCCTGTTAAACAGGACACGCAGCCGCGTTGCCATACCGTTGAGAAACTGGGTGGCACGTCGATCCGACAAACCGATGCCATTTTAAACAATGTGCTGATCGGCAATCGGACGGGCGAAGATCTGTATAATCGGATCTTCGTTGTCTCTGCCTATGCTGGCATCACGGATGCGCTGCTGGAGCATAAGAAGACTGGTGAATCAGGCGTTTATGCGCTGTATGCCGATAGTGACAGTGATTGGGCCTGGGGCGATGCTTTGGGATCAGCGCGCGCCATGATGCTGGACATCAATGAAGAGATTTTTGGGAATGGGTCCGCCCGACGCACCGCTGATGCCTTTGTAAAGGAACGTGTTGATGGTGTGCGCGACAGCCTGATTGATCTGCAACGGCTCTGTGCGTCTGGCCATTTCCGCTTGCAGGACCATCTCGACACCGTGCGCGAGATGCTGGCGTCCCTGGGGGAGGCCCATTCCGCTCACAACACCGCCTTGCTGTTGCGAGAGAAAGGCATAGCCGGACGCTTTGCCGATCTGACCGGCTGGCGGATGCAGGACATGCCTAGCTTTGACGCGGCAATTGATGAGGTTTTCGATACGATCGACCTGTCACGGGAATTGCCCATCGCAACTGGCTATTGCCGATGTGATGCTGAATTGGTGAAAAGCTATGACCGGGGCTATACCGAAGTCACAATGTCGCGCATTGCGGTCCGCACCAAAGCCGCCGAGGCAATAATTCATAAAGAATTTCATCTGTCATCCGCTGATCCAAAACTGGTTGGTGAAGACAAGGTGCGTCCCATCCGTGAAACGAATTACGATGTTGCGGATCAATTGTCGAATATCGGAATGGAGGCGATCCATCCCAGCGCGGCCAAGGGATTGCGCCAGAACGGTATCCCGTTGCGGGTGAAAAACACATTCGAACCGGACCAGCCTGGTGCCCTGATTCAGGATTCGCAGGAGCCTGCGGAACCGGGCGTTGAAATCGTTGCGGGTTTGAAGACGGTTTATGCTTTTGAATTCTATGAACCCGATATGGTGGGGGTCAAAGGTTATGATGCCGCGATCCTGAACAGCTTGAAGCGGCACCGTGTCTATATCGTGGCGAAATCATCCAACGCCAACACGATCACCCATTTCCTGCAGGGCAGCCCCAAATTGGTGCGCCGGGTGGAACGGGATCTGGCCGCGGAATTTCCAACCGCTCGCATCACATCGCGCACGGTTTCGGTCATCACGGCGATTGGTCGCGATTTGCGCGTGCCCGGTCTGGCCGTCCGCGCGCTGACATCTCTGTCAGAGGCAGGTGTTGAGCCTTTGGGTTTCAATGATCTTATGCGCAAGGTCGACCTGCAGGTCATCGTCGATCAGGCCGATCACGACACAACGATCCGTGCCTTGCATGCTGCATTGGTAGAGCAGGTCGATGTGCCGGTTACGAAACTGAAGGTCGCCTAACCTTCTGCTGCTTCTGAGACATGTTCCGCAGCGATCAGTCCGGTCATATAAGCGCCGTGAATGGTGCCCTTATAGTCAAAGATCGTGTGTTCCCCGCAAAAGAACAGGCGGTCTTCAATTGGATCGGCCAAGTCGTCGCACTGGCTGGAACTGCCACCGGGCCGAATATAGGCATAGGCTCCAAAAGTGTGGGGATCGACCGCCCAATGGGTCGACAGAACCTGGACCGGCTCCGTGACAGCCTCTCCCCAGACATCCCGTAACACTGCCATACCATCAGCAATCTGTTCTGCCTCTGTCATTTTGTCAGCGACGGGGGCATAGGCACCGACGCTCAGTCCCAATAAGATGTTCTCATCGCTGAACGTGCGATAGTTCAGCCAATAGTTCCATCGACCCTTTTCCTGGGTCATGACACCGAAATACTGAGTTTCGATATCCCAGAAGGGTTCTTTGAACTTCAGGGCCAATTTGGTCACGGTACCGAAGGCCAGATTATCGATATTGGATTGATGATCCTCCGGCAATGGCGGGTCAAAGGTGACGGTCTTGGCCTTCAATGCACCCAGCGGCAGGCTGCTGACCACATAATCCCCTGTAAATTCTCCCTTATCTGTGGCAACCGTAACGCCTTCATCATCATAGGCGATCTTTTGCACCAAGGTGGACAGTTTGATATCCAAGCCTTCGGCCAGCGGGCCTAGCAATTTGTCATAACCAGTGGTAACCGCCACATCTGGTAGGTCGAAGGCTTTGTCTGAATTGAAATAATAGGCAGACAGATTTTCAATCGGGGCACCAGTGGAAAATTCTGTATAGGCCGACATTGCCCAGGCAACGCCGGGCTCGCTCATCGCGCCGGGGGCGACGTCATTGATGGCTTCCAACACGCTGCGCCGATCCCCATTCTCTAGGGATTCATCAATCTGATCGAGAATATGGGTCCAAGAGTCATTGATATCTTCTAAATCTTCTTCGGATATTTCTTCCCCTGTGCCATCAAAAACGACAAGGCTGTCATCGTCGGTCACGACATATTGCGACCCCACAGCATCGGCCAATTGTTTTGCAGGATTATCGTCAGATGGCCCGTGAATCCAGCCAGCCCCAACTTCAAAAGGGGCGCCCATAGACCAATCGGTGCGCAATCGCCCACCGATATGGGGTTTGGCTTCCAAAACGATGACCTCTGCGCCTTGATTTTTTAGAGTTTTGGCTGCCGTCAGCCCGGAGACGCCCGATCCAACCACAATAACCTTCTTGCCAGATAGAGCCTGTGCCTTTGCCCGCCCCAATGGGGTTGCCATAAAGGCGGCTGAGGTGAAAAGAGCTGTTTTTAGAAGCTTACGGCGATTGAAGAAGGGGGATTTCATAAAGCGGCACTCCCTGACATTTTTTTGAATATGTTGGGCACCTTAAACGCAGCTTTAAAAATTGACCAACCGAAACTTGAATTGCTTTGCCGTGCCCAAACCGATACCACCCCTTTAGAAACAGGAGTGTGAGTCAGTGGCGAAGAAAAAACGGGGCCAACCTATCAACGGATGGGTTATCCTGGATAAACCGGCAGGCATGGGATCAACGGATGCGGTCTCTGCCGTGAAGCGCGCGCTGGATGCGCAGAAGGCGGGCCATGGTGGCACGCTGGACCCCTTCGCGACCGGCTTGCTGCCCATTGCCTTGGGAGAGGCGACCAAGACCGTTCATTACGTTATGGATGGTCAGAAATCCTATCGCATGACGCTACGCTTTGGTGAAGAGACAACAACCCTTGACCCAGAAGGGACGGTTGTCGCGACCAGTGACCTGCGTCCCAGCGATGCAGAGATCATCGCGGCGATTCCCGAATTCATTGGTGAAGTGTCACAGACGCCACCTGCCTATTCCGCCATTAAAATCAATGGGGAACGGGCTTATGACCTGGCCCGCGCCGGGCAAGAGGTGGAAATGAAATCCCGCATTGTGCGCATCGATGCGATCCGATTCTTGTCTCGCCCAGACGCTGACCATGTGATTTTAGAGGTGGATTGTGGCAAGGGCACTTACATCCGATCTCTGGGGCGTGATCTCGCCCGGGCCGTGGGAACGGTCGGCAGTTTGACGGCGCTGCGACGGCTATCGGTGGGCCCCTTCACAGAAGCAGATGCAATTTCGCTTGATGCGCTGGCCCAGATAGGTCATAACGCCCCCGAATCGGGCAGTAAACCTCAGGGTTTGCTAGCGATTGAGGCCGCGCTGGACGGTATCCCGGCAATGGTCTTGAGTGAAGTGGAAACGGCAAGACTGCGCAATGGTCAGTCGGTTTCACTTTTCCGGAAAGTGGATTTGGACCGCATCGCCGACTTACAAGACGGGGATGAGGTGGTGGCGTTTTGCGGCGGAATCGCTGTTGCGCTG
>JARGPE010000243.1 GCA_029212835.1 Alphaproteobacteria bacterium
CTTACCGCGCCCGGCCTCAATCTTGGCACTCTTCGGGTCCCACATTCTGTTCATCGATCGGCCTATGGGCATTTGCCAATGCAGGTGGCGTCTTTTGTCGGAAAGGAAG
This sequence comes from Alphaproteobacteria bacterium, assembly GCA_029212835.1. GTDB lineage: Bacteria > Pseudomonadota > Alphaproteobacteria > UBA8366 > Aestuariispiraceae > Pacificispira. The sequence goes on from JARGPE010000243.1 coordinate 110, forward strand.
ACGGGCCTACAGTCTTGCTGATGGCGGGCAATCATGGTGATGAATATGAGGGGCAAGTAATATTATCAGATTTGACCCGCACGCTCGACCCATCGCTTATTCGTGGACGGCTTATACTATTGCCCATGGCGAATTTCCCGGCAGCTGAGGCTGGGCTTAGAACCTCGCCGCTGGATGATGGGAATTTGAACCGAAATTTCCCAGGGCGGCCCCTTGGCTCCCCGACGGAAATGATTGCTTATTATATCGAACATTATCTCATCGCGGGCACAGATATGGTGATTGATCTGCATTCGGGCGGGTCTTCATTATATTGCGTTCCCTTTGCGATGACTTCTTGGGTTGAGGGCAATACCCATAATTCAATGCGATTGAAAGTATTTGAGGCTTTAGGTCTGCCATTTGTTTTGCGTCATGGCCCAGAAGCGAATGGTTGGTATTCATCCTCCGCCGCATGGCGCGCGGGGGCAGCAGGTTTTACCCTGGAATTGGGCGGCGGCGGCACGGTTGATCCGGTGATCCGGCGCTGTGCACAAACTGGAATTCTGCGTGCTCTGGCGGTCGCTGGATCATATATTGGGCCTATAGAGGGCGAGGTTCTGGCACCGACATATCGCGATTTCCCGCGAGAAGATCTCATTTTTGCACAGGAGCCTGGGCTTTATGAGCCCATGGTTCTGGCGGGCGGCGATGCCGTCGCAGGACAATTAGCGGCGCGCATTCATTTTCCAGAAACCCCAGGAAAATCTCCATTAGAGGTTTATTTTGAGTATTCCGGTGTCGTGTTAGCCCATCGCGTTCCTGCGCGTGTGGTTCGGGGCGATTGCTTGTTCCATATGGGGTTAGAATAACGTCCCTGAATTTTCGGTTTCGGTTTTCAATGTTTGATATCTGACACCGATCTCAGTGCAATTCACATGCACAACTTCAAATTCGACCTCTTTATGAACACTGTGCCCCGCCGCATTCAGGTGCAGGACGGCTTGGCCTGTTTTACCAATAACGCGATAGTCTCGCGGGACATTGGCCCGGAATCCGAAATCACTGAAATCAACCAGTCGGCAGTATCGGCCATCCAGTTCAAGCACCGGAAGAACTGTGGTCAGGCGGCTGTCATTGCGCCGGTCCGTCAAATTCTCTGATAACTGGATTTCTAATACGCCCATTTTGTGAGGACTCCTCGAAAAACAGAATAGACCAAATGGCATTCAGAATAATGGTCAAACTTAAGTTAAGGACTGGTTAATTTATTTGCAGCCATCAACAGGCATTCAAAATGCTGCCTGCGGCATTCCTAAGCTTGATTTAGCGCTGCCTTGCTCATACAGTCGCGCCGCTATGAAAAACGGCTTTACTAGTCTTCCGCGCCTTTGTGCAAAGCGGACTCGAATTATCAGCCCGACCCTCGCGAGGCGGGGCTCGCGGGCGTCGGGATAAGACTGCTGTTGCCTGGGCTGCTCGTCAGTCCGGTACATCCCCTTCGAACCGATTCCAATTCTAAAGATATGATACAGAGAGTCTGAACCCGATGAGCGCTGATACGCCCCAGAGCGTCGATTACAAAGATACAATCAACCTGCCGCAGACGGAATTTCCGATGCGCGCTGGATTGCCGGAATTAGAGCCCAAAATTTTACAGCGTTGGGCGGAAACCAAACTGTGGGATCGCCTGCGCGCCGATAGCAAAGGGCGTGAGAAATTCATTCTGCATGATGGCCCTCCCTATGCAAATGGCGATCTGCATATTGGCCACGCATTGAATAAGATATTGAAGGATATCATCGTTCGGTCGCGACAGATGACTGGTTACGATGCGCCTTATGTGCCTGGCTGGGATTGTCATGGTCTGCCTATTGAATGGAAGATCGAAGAACGATATCGCGCCGCCGGTCTGGACAAGGATGATGTTCCAATCGTGGAATTCCGTCAGGAATGCCGTGTCTTTGCTGATGAATGGATCGACAAACAACGCACTCAGTTCAAACGACTGGGCGTGATGGGCGATTGGGAAAACCCCTACACCACCATGGCCTATCCGGCTGAGGCGCAGATCGCGGCTGAAATCGGTAAGTTCCTGATGCAGGGCAGCTTGTATAAAGGTGCGCGTCCGGTTTGGTGGTCAGCGGTTGAGAAAACCGCATTGGCTGAAGCCGAAGCGGAATATATGGAACATAAATCCACCACGATCTGGGTGAAGTTCCCGGTTAGGGTGGCGAAATCTCCAGCACTGGATGGCGCCTCTGTCGTGATCTGGACCACAACACCGTGGACGATTCCTGGCAATCGTGCCGTCGCCTGTCATGAAGATTTTGACTATGTCATAATGCAGGTTGATGCATTGGATGAGGGAGCAAAGGGCGCTATCGTCGGTGAGAAGCTGGTTGTCGCGAAGTCTCTGGTCGAGGCTGTTTGCACCCAGGCCAAAATCACAGGTCACACGATTCTGGCGACCCTTAAGGGTGCCGATGTGGCTGGTTCTGTGTGTCGTCACCCGTGGTTTGATCATCCGGAAGCGGGCGATGGTTATGGTTTTGACGTGCCGGTTCTGCTGGCAGATTTCGTGACGGACGATACCGGAACCGGGTTTGTTCATATCGCCCCCGGACATGGCGCGGATGACTGGCAGTTGGGCAAAAAGAACGACATCGAAATCCCGCAGACTGTTGGAGAAGATGGCAGTTTCTATGACTTTGTGCCGCTGATGGCGGGTAAGGTCGTGATCACGCAAGAGGGCAAAGAGGGGGACGCCAACCCATCGGTGATGCGGGAACTGGCCATTGTCGGGCGGCTGCTGGCCAAGGGCAGCCTGCGCCACAGCTATCCTCATAGCTGGCGCTCCAAGGCCCCCTTGATCTTCCGCAACACGGCACAGTGGTTTATCTCCATGGAAAGCCATGGGCTGCGGGATGTGGCTCTGCAGGCGATCGAAGACACTGACTTTTATCCCAAACAGGGCAAGACACGGCTGCATTCCATGATCAAGGAACGCCCGGACTGGTGCATCAGCCGCCAGCGGACCTGGGGCGTGCCAATCCCGGTCTTTGTGAACAAGGCAACGGGGGAGCCTTTGCGCGATCAAGCCGTAGTGGACCGCGTTGTCGCCGCGTTCCGGGAAGAGGGTGCAGATGCCTGGTTCTCCAGCGATCCGTCCCGTTTCCTGGGCAATGAGTACAAAGTCGAGGATTACGAACAGGTCCGAGATGTTGTCGATGTCTGGTTTGATTCCGGCTCAACCCATGCCTTTGTATTGGAAGCACGGGAGGATCAGCAATGGCCGGCGTCCCTGTATTTGGAAGGCAGTGATCAGCATCGCGGCTGGTTCCATTCCAGCCTGTTGGAAAGCTGTGGCACAAGAGGCCGAGCGCCCTATGACGCGGTTCTGACCCATGGCTTTGTCATGGCGGAGGACGGCCGCAAAATGTCCAAATCTCTGGGCAATGTCGTTGTTCCCGCTACCGTGAACGACAAATATGGTGCTGAAATCCTGCGCCTGTGGGTCGTATCGGAAGATTATTCCGGGGACCTGCGGATCGGGGAGAGCATGCTAAAGCAGCTCACCGACTATTATCGCCGTTTCCGTAATACGCTGCGCTGGCTGTTGGGCAGCTTGGCTTATTACGACCCCGCAAAACGGGTTGAGCCTGCTGATATGCCGGAATTGGAGCGCTGGGCGCTACATCGCACCGCCGAGATGGACAAGATCGTCCGTAAGGGCATCGCGACCTATGATTTTGGACTGATCTTCCGGGAAGTTCATGAATTCTGTGCGGTGGATCTATCGGCCTTCTATTTCGATATCCGCAAGGATTCGCTGTATTGCGATGCCGAAGAGAACCCGACCCGTCTGGCGGCCCTGACCGTGTTGAACACCTTGTTCAACAGCTTGACCGCTTGGCTCGCCCCGATCCTGTGCTTCACGACGGAAGAAGCCTGGCTGACTCGTCACGGCGATTCAGCGGATGTGTCGGTGCATATGCGCCAGATACCAGATGTTCCTGCTGATTGGCTTTTGCCAGAAGCAGAAGCTGGGCGATGGGCAAAGGTCCGTCGTGTACGCCGCGTTGTCCTGGCAGCGCTGGAGCAAAAGCGGACTGAGAAGGTCATCCGCTCTAACCTGGATGCTGCCCCTGTTGTATATGTCGATGCGGATCATCGGGCTGCCTTTGCGGGTTTGGACCTGGCAGATATCTTGATCACATCCAGCGGCTCACTAAGTTTGGAGTCGCCGCCAGATGGGGCCTTCACCTTGCCCGACTGCCCAGGTATTGCGGTCGTGTTCCATCCAGCAGAAGGATCAAAATGTCAGCGCTGTTGGAAGGTCCTGTCGGATGTCGGCAGTCATCCCGATGCGGCTGGAATTTGCGGGCGCTGTGCCGAGGCGGTTTTGGCTTCTCCTCGGGCAGCGGAATGATGCCGTCACAAACTTTAGGTCTATGATGCAGCGTATTGGTCTTTTGCTTGCGGTCTGTATCTTCGGATTGGATCAGATTTCAAAACCGTGGATCCTGTCCGTCTTTGATGGGGGCGCGCGCTTTGTCGAGGTGACGCCATTTTTCAATCTGGTGCTGGTCTATAACCGGGGGGTCAGCTTTGGTCTGTTATCGAATAATGCAGAACATGGGCCCTATATCTTGGCTGGACTGGCCGTCGCGATTGCTTTGGCGATATACTATTTCCTGCTATGCAAAACCGAAAAGCGGATCATGGCAATTGCCTGTGGTTTGATCATCGGCGGGGCCTTTGGCAATGCGCTGGATCGCCTGTTATATGGGGCTGTGGTGGATTTTCTGGACTTTCATGTCGCGGGATATCATTGGCCGTCGTTCAATGTGGCGGATTGTGCTATTGTCGTCGGGGCTTTCCTGATTGCATACGATGGCTTGTTCGGGGCTGCGAAACAGCCTAAATAGATGGGGTTACATAATGCGATCCAACATCTTACATGATAGTATGGACAGATGATTGGAGCGATGGTGGAAACGTATGATTTCTGGGCGAATTAACATACGGCGTCATGTCGGGACGGCTTGTATTCTCGCATCCTTGTTCGCGTTGAGCGCATGTGGTGGGGAAACGGGTAAGATTTTGGGTTTGGATCGCCAGACTCCGGATGAATTTGCCGTGGTCACTCGTGCGCCTTTGACCTT
>JARGPE010000244.1 GCA_029212835.1 Alphaproteobacteria bacterium
GGCATGGTGTCTGGCTGTTGCCTGACCCTGTCCAATATCGCGCCCAATACTAAAATCTATGCGGCTGAACCAAAGAATGCGGATGATGCCTATCGTTCCTTCAAGGCCGGCCATATCATCGCCGATGATGCGCCTGATACTGTCGCTGATGGGTTGAAGGTCCCCTTGAAGGACCTGACCTGGCATTTTGTATCCAATCATGTGGAAGATATTCTGATCGCGACGGAACAGGAAATCATCGATGCGATGTATTTGACCTGGCAGCGCATGAAGATCGTGATGGAGCCGTCCTGTGCCGTGCCCTTGGCTACAATTATAAAGAACAAGGCGCTGTTTGCGGGCAAGCGGGTTGGTGTGGTCATCACCGGTGGGAATGTCGATCTGAACAAATTGCCCTGGATGTGATCCAGACGCCTTAAAATCAATAAAAGGGAGAGATGCAATGAATATGGTGAAACAGATTTCGGATTTGGAAGTTGGCTATAATGTCCCAGCTGCGGTTGGGATGGACGAGGCGGATATTCAGACGCCCTGTCTGGTGCTGGACCTGGACGCGCTGGAGCGCAATATCGAAAAGATGGGCCGTTTTGCCAAGGAAATGGGCGTGCGACACCGGGTGCACGGCAAAATGCACAAATCCGTTGATGTTGCCCTGTTGCAGGAAAAGCTGGGCGGTGCCTGTGGTGTCTGCTGTCAAAAAGTCAGCGAGGCTGAATCCTTTGCCCGCGGTGGAATCAAGGATGTGCTGGTGTCCAACCAGGTGCGCGACGCCGCCAAGATCGACCGCTTGGCACGCATCCCGAAACTGGGGGCCCGTACGATTTGCTGTGTCGATGATCTGGCCAATGTGGCTGATCTCTCTGCCGCCGCACAGAAGCATGGCACGACCATCGAATGCCTGGTGGAAATCGACTGCGGGGCCGGACGCTGTGGCGTGACGACCACGCCCGCCGTGGTGGAAATCGCCAAAGCCATTGATGCCGCACCGGGATTGGTTTTCAGCGGCATTCAGGCCTATCAGGGCGCGATGCAGCATCTGGACAGCTACGAAGACCGCAAGGCAAAGATTGATATCGCCGTTGCTATGGTCAAAGACGCTGTCGACACCTTGAAAGCCGAAGGTCTGGACTGTGATATCGTTGGCGGTGGTGGCACCGGCAGCTATTATTTCGAAGGTAATTCGGGCGTCTACAATGAATTGCAATGTGGGTCTTATGCCTTCATGGACGCTGATTACGGGCGCATCCTGGACAAGAACGGTAAGCGCATTGATCAGGGCGAATGGGAAAATGCCCTGTTTATTCTGACATCTGTGATGAGCCATGCGAAGGCGGACAAGGCAATCTGTGACGCGGGTTTGAAGGCGCAAAGCGTCGATTCCGGCCTGCCGGTCATATACGGCCGCGATGATGTGACCTATGTGAAATGCTCCGATGAGCATGGTGTCATTGCTGATCCAGACGGGGTATTGAAGGTCAATGACAAGTTGAAGCTGGTGCCGGGCCATTGTGACCCGACCTGTAATGTTCATGACTGGTATGTTGGTGTGCGCAACGGCAAGGTTGAATCTGTCTGGCCAGTCACCGCACGCGGCTTGGCATACTAGGAGGATATCTCGTTGATTATTGTTTCAGAAGAAACCTGTACCAAAATTATTGATCGTGCCTCTGCCTTCACTGCCGTGGAGCAGGTCTTTGCTGCGATGGCGCGGGGGGATGCCTATAATTTCCCCGTCATTCGAGAGGCGATTGGCCATGCAGAGGCTCTTTACGGGTTCAAGTCCGGATTCGACCGGGCTGGTTTGGTGCTGGGCTTGAAATCCGGTGGCTACTGGCCGGGTAATATGGCAAAAGGTCTGACCAACCATCAATCCACAGTGTTTCTGTTTGATCCTGATACCGGCAGGCCCAAGGCGATGGTGGGGGGCAATTACCTGACCGCCCTGCGCACCGCTGCTGCGTCGTCGGTTTCCATCAAGCATTTGGCCCGGAAGGACTCCAAGGTTCTGGGCATGGTTGGGGCTGGTCATCAATCCGCCTTCCAATTGCGCGCCGCGACGGAGCAGATGGATTTTGAACGGATCGTTGGCTGGAACTATCACCCCGAAATGCTGCCTCGCATTGCTGATACGGCAAAGGAAATCGGCTTGCCCTTTGAGGCCGTGTCCCTGGAAGAACTGGGCGCGCAGGCTGATGTGATCATCACCATCACGTCCAGTCAGAATGCCAGTGTATTGAAGGACTATATCAAGCCGGGAACGCATCTGGCCTGTATGGGAACCGATACCAAGGGCAAGCAGGAAGTCTCCGCCGATCTGGTCGCCGCCGCCCGCCTGTTTACCGATGAGGTTGCTCAGTCGATCAGCATCGGTGAATGCCAGCACGCCATTGCAGCAGGCCTGATCCAGGAGTCTGACATCACCCCGATTGGGGCGGTGATCAATGGCGATCATTCAGGGCGTCAGTCTGAGGATGAAATCACGCTGTTCGATGGCACCGGTGTTGGCCTGCAAGACCTTGCCGTCGCCGCCGCCGCTGTCACCAGGGCCCTAGAAATGGGCCATGCGGTTGAGGTCGATATCTAATAGCGTGATAGGGCGTCAGGTAGAAAGCCGTGCCGGGTTCAACGCTTCTAGGACAGCGGCATCCAAAGAGCTTTCGTGACCAAGACACAGATCGGCAGCCAATTGCGACAGGGCGGGAGAGGTTTGTATGCCATAGCCGCCTTGTCCCGCCAGCCAGAAAAAGCCCTCTGTCTCTGGGGAAAATCCGACGACGGGTGTGCGGTCTGGGGCGAAGGTGCGCAAGCCTGCCCAACTGCGCTCGACCCTTGTTACTGTCATCTTCATGGACTGTTCAAATCGATCCAAGCCTTCGGCGAGAACCATGTCATCAGGCCAGGCATCATGGGGCTCAACGGGGTCTTCATCGGCGGGGGAGACCATTAGCAATCCCGCTTCAGGCTTCGCATACCAAGTTTCCGATGCGCTGGCGACCAGGGGCCAGTTGGTAATGTCATATCCGTCGGGGGCAGGCAGAAGCGCAGCGGAACGCCGCATGGGCGTCAGGCCCAAGGGCTTGAGGCCCGCCATGCTGGCTAATGTATCGGCCCAACCGCCAGAGGCATTGACGATAATTGGGGCCTCAAATGCGCCCTGAGGTGTTGTGATCTGCCAGACAGAGCCAGCGCGCGTAAGAGCTGTTACAGGCGCTTTAGTGATAATCTCCCCCTCTGCATGGCGCAGAGTGCGGGCAAAGGCCTGGAACAATCGGTCAACATCAATATCCTGGGCGGAGCGTTCGATGGCTGCTGCGGCGACAGCATCTTCCCGCAACAACGGAAACAGCGCGATTGCTTCGGCAGGCGACAGGCTTTCAATGCCCTCCGCCCCTTTCAGATAGGCCTCTAATGCCGGAATTTCCTCTTCGCGGGCGATCAGCATTTCGCCGCGTGGGGAAAGCACGCTGGTCTCTCCAATCTTCTCAGGATTCTTTAGCAAGGGTTCCGACGCGGCATTCAAGGCACGCAAGGTCGCATTGCCATAGTTGCGGATATAGATCGCGGCAGACCGACCGGTGGAATGGGTGCCGATCGCATCCTCGGTTTCCAGCACAATCACTTTGGCATTAGATGCCATCATCGCTGCGGCCCCTATGCCGGCGATGCCTCCACCAATGACGATGATATCGGCAATCTTACTCATACGCTTTCAAATCCTTTTAGCACACTTGTCAGATTTTCCCCTAGAGCATCAGACAGATATCCACCTTCTTGTATCAAAAGGGTTGGCAGGTTCAAGCCGCCAATGGCCGCCCCGATCCGTCCAAATCCTTCTGTCGTGATGGCCAGACCTTTCAACGGGTCTTCCTCATAGGCATCCAGACCCAGAGCGACGATGACGACATCCGGTCCGAAGCTCTTGATGGCGTCCAATCCCGGTGCCAGAGCCTCCATATAATCAGCATCTGAGGTGCCGCGCGTCAGGGGGATGTTCAAATTATAGCCCAGTCCGGCGCCTTCGCCACGCTCATGGGCATGACCCCAGAAGAAGGGGTAAAAGCGGATCGGATCGGCATGGACCGATACGGTGAAGACATCGCTGCGGTGGTAGAAAATCCCTTGAGTGCCGTTACCGTGATGAACATCGACATCCAGGATGGCGGGGCGCATACCTGCGCGCACGCATTGTTCTGCGGCTATTGCTGCATTGTTCAGGAAGCAAAAGCCGCCTGCCATATCCGCAAAGGCATGATGGCCCGGCGGGCGACATAGCGCATAGGCGGCCCTGTCTCCCTCTATCACCAGATCCGCAGCGGTCAGGGCGGATTGTGCCGACCAATAGGCGGCCTGCCAGGTTCCCGCTGCAATCGGGCAGGCGGTATCTGCCTGGTGATAGCCAGCCTGACCGACGGCGGATTTGGGATAGCTGGCAAAACGACGGTCTGGATGGATGTTGGGAATGACCTCATCCGACGCGCCGTCGATCCGGGACCAACGTTCATGAATGTTTTCCAGGAAAGTCAGATATTCAACACTGTGCACAATCGACAATGGGCCCATGCCATGATCTTCAGCCCCGGTGAAGCTACAACCGGCATTCTCTGCCCCGGTCATCAGCGCATCAATGCGCGCAGGCTGTTCCGGGCTGGGTAGGACCACTCCGTTTGCCATGAAATGTTTGGGGTCATGTTGGCGTTGGGTTTCGTCGAATACGGCTTTCATAACACTCCTAATCGGCCTTTGGCCTGTCCGTGATCTTAGAAATTTGTTCGGTCTGAGCCTTTCAGGCTCAATATCGCCCGGGCTTCCTCCGGGCTGGCAACATCTCTGCCCAGACGCTCCACAATTTCGCGAATTTTGGCAACTTGCTCTGCATTGGACTTCGCCAATCTGCCCTTGGCCAGATAAATGCTGTCTTCCAGGCCAACCCGCACATGGCCCCCCATGGCTGCAGCGATGGTGGTCAGGGGAATCTGGTGACGCCCGGCGGCCAGGACAGAAAACTGATAATCGTTCCCAAACAGCGTGTCGGCAGTTTGCTTCATATGCATCAGATGCGACGGGTCCGCCCCGATCCCCCCCAGAACGCCAAACACGAATTGAATGAAAAACGGAGCCGTGACCAGGCCGCGATCCGCAAAATGGCGCAGCATATACAGATGACCCACATCATAACATTCAAACTCAAACCGCGCGCCGCGTTTCTGGCCCATC
>JARGPE010000008.1:0-9034 GCA_029212835.1 Alphaproteobacteria bacterium
AAAAACTGACTCAGTTGTTTGTTGATGAAATCTACAAAAAGGTAGACCCAGCAACGTTCGGTATGAACTAAGCTTCCTACCCCGCCTAAAACAAGACGCCCGGCTGCACATTGGAGCCGGGCGTCTTTGTGTAAGCGCAACCAAGGTTCAATAGAAAGGTGGCGAGGTGACCCAAATCACATGCGTCATCTTTTTACCGGGATTGTAAGAGCGGTGGGGTAGATTGCTTTTGAATCGGAAGGAATCTCCCTTGTGGAGATGAAAATGACGTTCCCCTACCCAAAGCTCCAATTCACCGTCCAAGACATATCCGCATTCTTCACCGGGATGCCAATAAGTTTCTCCGCCAGTCGACCCGCCCGGCTCAATGTTGACAATCAACATTTGCAGCGAACCAGATAAGTCGGGTGTGACCAAATCTTTGTTCAACTTCTTGTGCGGCAAATTCAATTTCCGCCCAGACCCTTTTCGAACAATGATATCCCTCTCTTCCTGAGGTGGGACTTTGCCATCATTAAAGAACCATATGGGCGAAACACCAACGGCTTCAGAAATTGCCTGAAGGGACCGAAGGGACGGAGACGACGTTCCTCGCTCAATCTGACTTAGCAGACCAATCGATAAATTTGCGGCCTCAGAAAGCTGCTTTAGCGACATGCGTTTTGCTTTACGCAAATCATGGATTTGACGTCCAACCCATTGGTCGGACTCTTCCCCAACCTCCGCCGCAAACTGTCGTCGTATATTTTCTAGATCTTCAGTCAGATTACAGTGCTCTTGTTTCATGGCCGCAAAAAATGAAAACTTGGTTTGCAAAGTTCATTCTATACTCATACCATTATAACAAGACAAGAACGTAAGTGACAACGATTCCTTAGAGGGATGCCGCAATAACGAACCCAATTCGTCTATGGTTCACAAACACATAGACTTAAGTTAGCGTTCAGTTAGGAAAGCCAATTCGGCATCACCGCGACGTCTTAAATAGAACCAGGGGCTATTACGTATGGAACGGGTAGAAGTTGGGTTAGTCAGCATATTGGTATTGCTGGTTGTTTTGGCCCTTCGGGTGCCCATCGGAATCGCATTGGCGTTGGTTGCTTTTTTTGGTGTCACCATTATCACCAATTCAAATGTGGCCTTTGGGTTGTTGAGTAATGTCCCATATGAATTCATTGGTGATTGGTCGCTCTCAGCAGTTCCAATGTTCATGTTCATGGGTTTTCTTGCCACAGAAATGAAGCTGACCAGCTCCTTATTTAAGGCAATGCGGATTTTTCTGGCCGGATTGCCGGGCAGTCTCGCCGTATCCAGCGTTGCTGCCTGTGCGATGTTTGCCGCAGCATCCGGCTCTTCCGTTGCAACTTCAGCCTCCATGAGCCGGATCGCCGTGCCGGAAATGCTGAAACTGGGATACAATCCTGGGCTGGCGACGGGGTCGATTGCATCGGCAGGCACGCTGGGATCCCTGATCCCCCCATCCATCCTTATGGTTATCTTTGGTATTTTTGCTGAAGTATCGATTGGCAAGCTCTTCGCTGCGGGTGTGATCCCCGGAATATTGTCTGCGGTGATGTTTTGTTTGATGATTATCATACGGGTGAAGCTGAACCCGAAACTCGCCCCGGAAATGATTGAGCGCCCCAGTGCCGCAGACCGTATTTGGGCAATCCGCGAAACCTGGCCTCTGCCGCTTCTGGTGATTGGCGTTCTGGGCGGTATTTATATCGGCATTTTCACCCCGACCGAGGCGGGTGCCGTTGGGGCAGGACTGACTGTCGTCATCGCGTTTCTGCAGAAAGAGTTTAGCTGGAACCGATGCTGGATTGCTGCACGCCAGGCTGTTGAAGGCACCGCGTCGATCTTCATCATTGCGGTAGGCGCTGGCCTTTTTGCACGGCTTATGGCGTTGACCGGGGTTCCAGACTTCCTGGCAAATTCATTTTTGACCTCCGATTCCCAGATTATTTTGATCCTTCAGCTATCCCTGCTGTTTTTGTTGCTGGGATGCTTCTTGGATTCGATTGGCATCATGTTGCTGACCCTTCCAATTATTCTCCCGCTTTTGAATCAAGCCAATGTGGATCTGATCTGGTTTGGCGTGATTCTCATCAAGCTTCTTGAGATTGGTTTGGTGACGCCGCCAGTGGGATTGAATGTTTTTGTCATGAAGTCATCGCTCGGGAATCTGGTCACATTGCCCCAAATTTTCCGCGGCGTGACTTGGTTCATCCTCGTCGATCTGATCACACTTGGCCTTTTGATCGCTTTCCCAGCGATATCGCTATGGCTTCCATCCTTGATGCAATGACCCCATGCCCGACATGGACAACGGTACGAATTATAGAAAGGACTAGTTAATGCGCGTAGGTATTGAAGTTGGAGGAACCTTCACAGATCTCGTCGCTGTCGGCGATGGCAAGATTACTGTGACCAAGGTTCCAAGCACACCGCACAGTCCGGATATCGGTGCGCTGAATGCCTTGAAGGAAGCAGGTATCGACATCAGTTCGTTAAGTGATCTGGCGCATGGATCAACTGTCGCGACCAATGCTGTTCTGGAGCGCAAGGGCGCAAAGGTCGCCTTTATCGCGACCGAGGGATTCCGTGACATCCTATTCCTGCAACGCCACGACAGACGCAGCATCTACAATATCCAGTATCAAAAGCGCGAACCCCAAGTAAAGCGCCAGGATTGATTTGAAGTACATGAGCGAATTCTGGCAAATGGTGATGTAATCGAAGCGCTGGACGAAAAAGCCGTTCAGGAAAAACTGATCCCAGCCCTGAAAGCCGGTGGATATGGCGCCGTCGCCATTTGCCTGTTGAACGGGTACGCAAATCCTCTGCATGAAAATCGCTTGTGCGAATTGATTGAAGCCGCAATCCCAGATCTTTTGGTGACACGCTCCAGCGAGATTGTTCGTATCTTTCGCGAATTCGAACGGGCATCAACGACCAGCCTATCTGCCTTTGTGCAACCGGTCATTGACCGCTATCTGGGCCGTCTTGAAGCCAATCTAAAAGAAGATGGTTTCAAAGGGCATTTGACTGTCATGCAATCCAATGGCGGTCGTTTACCCGCAACAGCAATGCGCCGCAGTGCGATTACCGCCCTGTTTTCAGGACCTGCCGCAGGCGTTGTCGGGGCAGCACGTCAATCCAGTAAGTCTGGATTTAAAAACCTGATCACCTTTGACATGGGCGGTACGTCTACGGATGTTTGCCTTGTCGATAATGGTCGCCCTGCCCTGACAATGGAGACGGAAATTGGCGGCCTGCCTGTTATGACGCCGGTGTTGGATATCGTCACAGTCGGCGGCGGCGGTGGGTCCATCGCCTGGATCGATGACGGCGGCATGCTGCGCGTTGGGCCACAAAGTGCCGGTGCAGATCCTGGCCCGGCCTGTTACGGCTTTGGCGGTAAGCTGCCGACCGTGACCGATGCGCAAGTCGTGCGTGGCGCGGTTCGGCCTGAGGCCTTCCTGGGCGGGCGCATGAAGATTGATGTTGAGGCTGCGAGAAATGCCTTTACCGAGATTGCAGAATTTTTCAGCATGTCAATTGATGAAGCAGCCGAAAGTGTCGTCCGGCTGGTGAATTCCAACATCGTGCGGGCCATTCAATTGGTGTCGACCGAACGCGGGCGAGATCCGCGCGATTATGCGCTTGTGCCCTTTGGCGGTGGCGGACCGCTGCATGCAGCATCCATTGCAGAAGAACTGGGGATCGAGACAATTTGCATTCCGCCAAATGCCGGCGTGATCAGCGCCTTTGGTTTGCTGGCCTCTGACTTCGTGAAATTTGGCAACCGCACCCAGAAAATGCCGATGAAAGATGGCCCGGTTGATGGTGCCGCCATTTTCCAAGAGCTGCGCGATGAGTTGAAAGAAGAATTCAAACAGATGGGTCTCCCCTCGGAGGAACTGGAATTCACCTATACCGCAGACATGCGGTTCGTCGGACAGGCCTTTGAACTTGGTGTCGAACTTCCTGGAGATCGTTTGCAATCTCTCACCGTTAAAGATTTTGGTGATGGATTTGAGCAGGCGCATTTTCGCATGTTCTATCACGGCGTGGGGGCAAACCGTCCCATTGAAATTGTCTCTTTCCGGGTCGGGGCGACCTATCCTGTTGGGGAAATCCCTGAACTGACATCGACAGGAGACGCCGTACATTCCCCTGCAGAGCATCCTGTTTTTGATGGCGGTGAATGGATTTCATGCCAACATATGGCCAGTGAGTCCCTGAAGACTGGCGTAAAAATTGACAAACCTACGATCATCGAAGGCAGCACTGCCACGACGTTCGTGACCTCCGGTTGGCAGGCAGAGTTGGACGCCGCCAGCAACTTGATTATGAAAAGGAGCTGAAGGATGAAAATCAGTGCGCTCGATTATGCCGTTATCAGCCAGGGCATTCATGCCGCCGCCCGCGAAATGGGTGTTAAGCTGATCCGCTCTGCTTACTCCACCATTCTGCGAGAAGCGCGCGACGGATCTGCGGCCTTGCTGGATGCCCAGGGACGGACCATTGCTCAGGCTGAATTGATCCCGATGCAGCTTGGCACCATTGATGCCATCGTTCAGCCTTGCCTGGAGCTCTACCCGCCTGAAACATTGGTGGAAGGTGACTTTCTGATCAACAACCACCCCTACCATGGCGGCCAACACCTGCAAGACGTGTTCATCTTTAACCCCGTCTTCTTTGAAGGCGAGTTGATCGGTTTTGGCGCCAGTGTCGCCCACCACCTTGACCTTGGTGGCGGCAGCGCAGGCCTGAACCCAAATGCATCTGATGTCTATCAGGAAGGCCTGCTGATCCCGCCATCCAAGTACAATATGGAACGGGATTGGAATGGCGGAAATCTGGAACGTCTGATTGCTTCCAACATCCGGGTTCCAACCCAGACCATCGGTGACTTCAATGCCCAATTTGCCGCAAACTTCATGGGCGGTGGCCGGTTGAAGGAATTGTGCACGAAGCATGGCGTTGATGCCGTGCGCGAAGCTATGGAAGAGATGCTGAACTATACCGAAAGACGGGTCCGGGCGGCCATCCAGGATTTACCGGACGGTGTCTATACCGGTGAAGACTGTATCGATGATGCCGCCTTTGCGGGCGACGACCCGGTCTGGATCCGGGCCACCGTCACGGTGAAAGGTGATACCATCGATGTAGATTTTAAAGGAACAGACCCTCAGGTTGGCTGCAACATCAATTGCCCCTTTGCCTCAACGCAGTCTGTTGCGCTCTCAGCGGTTAAGGTTGCGCTAACTGGTTCGGATGTGCCTTTCAACTCTGGTTTGCGGCGGCCCATTACATTCCGGGCACCTTATGGCTCCATTCTAAATCCAAAGCCTCCTGCACCGGTTCGTGCCCGGATGATTCCGGCCTATCGGGCCTATGATGCCATCATGAAAGCCTTGTCAAAGGCAGCGCCGGAAAAGGTGACGGCAATGGGCTTTGATTGCACCACGATTGCGTGTCTGTCGCATCAGGAAGACACAAGTTTCGCGGTTCACATCGAACCCTATGGCGGTGGCTTCGGGGGTGGTTTTGACCGCGACGGATGCGACGCGATTGATAACCAATTGTCTAATTGCGCCAATACACCCGTTGAGGCTTTGGATGCTGGATATGATTTCTTCCGCATCAAATCCTACGCAATGATTCCCGATTCCTTTGGCCATGGCCGCCACCGGGGCGGTGCAGGCTTCCTGCGTAGCTATGAAATCCTGAAAGAGGGTGCGAGCTTCGCCATCTATTCAGATCACCACAAATTCCCTGCAACTGGACTGTTTGGGGGGAGCGATGGATCGTTGGGATACTGCCGCATTCTACGGGGCGACGAGGTCATCACTGTCGGCTCCAAGAACCTTGTCAACTTGAAGAAGGGTGATGTCGTCGAAGTATTCTGTGGCGGCGGCGGCGGTTACGGAGACCCCCGAGAGCGCGCCCGAAGCGATATCGACTATGATATCGCAGAAGGTCTGCTGACGGCAGCCGAGGCAGATCGTTTCTATAAGAGTGCTCAGGCGGCAGAGTAATCCACATGTTGGGAAATGTGTGGCATGACACGGCCAAAGAACCACCCCTTGCAGCTGACGTCTTTCGTGGCGATACGAAAACGACGGTGGCTGTTGTAGGGGGTGGATTTGCCGGCCTGTCTGTCGCACTTCACCTGGCTGAGGCTGGCATAGACTGCTGCCTTCTGGAAGCAGGCGTGTTTGGTGAAGGGGCATCCGGGCGAAACAATGGTCAGGTCATTCCCGGCCTGAAACTTGGCCCGGAGGATTTGCGTGATCGGTATGGCGAGGCTGGGGATGCTGTTGTTGAAACAGCCTCTGGTGCGGCGGACCTGGTCTTTGACCTGATTGATAAACACGCGATTGACTGTGATCCGGATCGCCGTGGTTGGGTGCGTGCCGCCCATAGTGCCATCGCCATGCCTGCAATTGAAAAACAGGCCCGACAATGGGAACGCCATGGCGCGCCCGTCGAATTATTGGATCAGAACCAGATTGCGCAATTGTTGGGGTCAGACCGATATGTGGGAGGGATGATTGACCGTCGTGCGGGTCGGCTTCATCCGCTGTCCTATTGCCGGGGCCTGGCCCGAGCGGCCCGATCCAAGGGCGCGCGGCTGCATCAAAACAGTCCCGTCCTATCTCTTTCCAGACAAGGTGATCATTGGCAGCTCAAAACCGACCAGGGGGTCCTGAGCGCGGACAAGGTCATTCTGGCGACCGGTGCCTACAGCGATCATCTGGTGCCAGGATGGTCTAAGAGCTTTATGACGGTTCATGCCATGCAGATCGCCTCGGCCCCTCTCTCATCCAATGTATTAAAAACTGTGTTACCGGGGGCTTCCGCCTTATCGGACACTCGCAAATTGGCCAATGCCATCCGGTTAGATGCGGATGGGCGCATTATCATCTCTGGCCGTGGTCCTTTAAGTGGGCGCATAGACGACAGCGTCATTCGTCAATTGGTCCGAACCATCGTGCGGCTGTTTCCGTCGGTTGAAGATCAAGACTGGACCCATGTATGGGCTGGTAAAATTGGAATCACGATGGACGAGTTGCCCCGACTGTCTTCTCCGCAACCCGGACTATACGGCATTGTTGGGTTCAACGGTCGCGGTGTTGCCATGGCAACCGCCTTTGGAAAGGCGGCGGCACAGCATTGTATGGGCCAATCTGCGGGTTTCCCGATTGTGGATGCCCCGAAGGTTCCCTTTCACACCTTGCGCAAACCCATCCTAGCAGCAGCGATTGCCTATTATCGCACACGCGATGCCTTGGGGATTGCAAGCCGGTAACCTGACTCTGGATTCTAAGGATTGAGATATGAAGGCAAACTCTTTTATCAGCACCCCACAACCAGAGGCGACAGAAACCGGGATCGAAATCCTCCGTCAGGGAGGCAACGCGGTCGATGCCGCAATCGCGACCGCCTTGGTTCAGGGCGTCGTCGATCCCCAGATGTGCGGCATTGCCGGCTTTGGCAGTATGCAAATCTATATGCCGAAAAAGGGTTATCACGGATTCATTGATTTTCATGGCAAGACACCGGCCGCCGCCAGGCCGGATATGTGGCAGCATTTGATCGAAGGGGAAGCCCGGGATGGCTTCGGCTTTATCCTGAAGGGTCATGTCAATGATGCGGGCTATCAATCGATCACGGTACCGGGTAGCCTGAAGGCCTATTACGAGGCGCAAACGACCCACGGAGTCATGGACTGGTCCGACATCGTCGCACCTGCGATTGAGCATGCCGAACGCGGTGTCGTGATCCGCCCGCATATGTATTTCTTCTGGACGGTCAATGACGGCATGGGGCGCGTCCTGACGACCGACCGCTTGGCCCTGACCCCATCTGGGCGCCGCATCTATTTCCACGCCGATGGCACCCTGAAACGCCCCGGGGAACGGCTGGAGAATACTGATCTGGCACAGACGCTTCGGAAGATCGCAAAAGAAGGCGCTGATGTCTTCTATACAGGTGAGATTGCAGACACGATTGCCGCTGACATGCAGGCTAATGGTGGCTTGCTCTCGGCAGATGATCTTAAGAACTATCAAACAACCAAATGCGAACCGCTCTGGGGACGCTTCCGCGGATATGACATTGCCAGCAACCAACCACCGGGCGGTGGGGTTATGCTGATTGAAATGCTCCAGATCCTAGAGAATTTTGATCTCAAGGCATTGGGTCACAACTCTGCCGACTACGTGCGCATCGTCTCTGAGGCGATGAAGCGCGCCACCATCGACAAAGACACATCGGTTGGAGATCCTGATTTCTTTGATGTTCCCATCGAAAGGCTGACCGACACAGCCTATGCAATGGCACAAGCAGAAAAGATCAAGGCGGGTGAAATCGCCACCGTTGAGCGCCTGACAGACAGCTTCCAGGAATCGAAAGATACAACGCATATTTCCGTTGCCGATGCGGCTGGAAACCTGGTCAGCATGACCCATTCTCTCGGCATGCCGTCGGGCATTATCACGGAAGGTCTGGGCTTTATGTATAACGGCTGCATGGCCGTATTTGATCCCCGCCCTGGAAGGGCTGGTTCTATTGCACCGGGCAAGGCGCGGTTCAGTTCAGTTTGCCCAACCATCGCCTTCAAGGATAAAGACCCACAATTGGTCATTGGCGCACCCGGCGGGACACAGATTGCCATGGGCGTGCTTCAGGCAACGTTAAACGTGCTTGAATTTGATATGCCGATCCTGGATGCGATTGTCGCGCCGCGCTTTTCGGCGACCAGCAGCGCGATCGATGTCAGCAACAGAATCCCAAGGTTTGTCACCCGAGATCTGGAAAAGCGTGGCTATGATGTAATCAGAAACCCACTCAGTTATGGCTTTGCCGCCGTGCATGGCCTGAAGCGCAATCCAGACAAGACCTGGTCCGGTGCCGCCGACCCTGGCCATGACGGCATGGCTTTGGGCCTCTAAGCAAACTGAACGGCTGAGGAAAATACAATCCTGCGGCATACACGCGCTGTTTACGGATCCAAGAT
>JARGPE010000008.1:9044-26892 GCA_029212835.1 Alphaproteobacteria bacterium
CTTCAAAATCAAACGCGTTAAGCGGAAGAGACCTTCAACAGAGCGTCCTTCACGTCCTTCTTTGTAATCTTTCCATATGCGGATTTTGGTAAACTGTCCCAAAACACCACTTTCTTGGGCATCTTGTACCGCGAAATTTTGTTTTCGAGCCAAGCGATCAACTCTGCCTCTTCAAGACGACACCCCTCTCGGCAAACGCATACGGCAACGCCGGACTCGCCCCAGGTTGGGTCCGGCATTCCAACGATCGCAACTTCGGCTATGGAGGGATGATTTAGTATCTTTTCTTCGATTTCCTTCGGATAGACATTAGAGCCACCCGAGATATACATATCTGAGGCGCGCCCCGTAATATATAGAAACCCTTCGGCATCCTGATATCCAATATCGCCGGTAACAAACCAGCCATTACGGAATGCCTTCTGATTGGCTTCTGGATTGTTGTAATATCCTGCGAAGACAGCCGGGCCACAAACACAGATATCTCCGGCTTCGCCAGGTGGTAATTCCGTTCCAGTGGCATCTTGAATGCTGACCTGCATGCCCGTGCGTTCAAATCCACAGGTGCCAATCTTAACATCTGGCCCATCTTTGGATTCGTGCAATGCGGGGGGCAATACGGTTATGTTTCCGGTCACTTCGCCCAAACCAAAATATTGCACCAGTACCTTACCCAATTTGCTCAATGCATATTTCTGATCCACCCGATACATCGGTGCCCCCGCATAGATAACATAGCGAAGCGAGGAATGATCATAGCGATCCACGGCTGGATGCTCTGTCAGCATTTTTACGATGGTTGGAACGGTAAACATGTTGGTAACCCGCCACGCCTCAACCAACCGCCAAGCCTCTTCTGCATCAAAGCGATCTCCAGGCATCAGTATGGTTGTTGCAGCGCGGACAGTCTGCACAAGCTGGTGCATGCCAGCCCCATGAGACAGTGGCGCCACGACCAAAGACACGTCATTCTCTGTGGTTCCCGGCATCAGGTCGCATAAATGGTTTGTGAGGACAAATGCCAGATGTCCATGCGTTAGCACCGCGGCCTTTGGCCGTCCCGTTGTCCCCGATGTGAAGAAGAACCAACAAGGATCATCATATTCAACATCAGCAACAGGCACGACATTTCCCAGATTGGCCGCTACGATGTCATCATAGGAATCCCCAAATTCAGACGCGCCAATAGAAATCACAATATCAATAGCAGGGATTGCGGCACATATTGCTGATGCATGATCGGGAAATGACGCATGACAAATCAACGCACGGGCACCACTTTCCTGACCCAGAAACGTTACCTCATCCGGGGTTTGCCGGAAATTGGTTGGCACCCAAACTGCCCCGATCCTGAAGCAGGCAAACATCGACTCGAACATCTGATTGCAGTTCTTTGACTGCACGAGGACACGGTCTCCTTTTTGCACACCGCGCGCTGATAACGCGAATGCCATTGCATCCACACGATCATTCAGCTCCTTCCATGTCCATTGCTGGGCACCCCATACGAAACCGGGTCTTTCACCATGACGCCGTGCGGCTTGTCTGAGGACATGAGATAAGTTCATTACCCGACGGCTAACAGGCTGTACGCCGCCTTTTGCGACAGTGGTCATTTGCGCTTCCCCATTCATTTTAAATACTCAAAAAGATGCCTTAACAGCTTTGACGTTACTTCCGTCCAATCATTTTACGACTGGGTAACCGCACAGGCGATGGAGAGCCCTCCATCAACAACCAAATCATGGCCGGTTATGTAGCGGGCCTCATCAGATGCCAGGAATACCGCCGCATTCGCGGTGTCCCAGCCGTTACCCATAAATCCCATGGGACACTGGGCATCGCGCTTGCGGATCATCTCGTCTTCACCGCCATAGTTATCGGCAAAGGGTTTGCGGATCATGGGTGTGTTCATCATACCCGGCGACACACAATTTGCACGGATACCGCGCGATGCGTATTCCAAAGCCATATTCTTTGTCAAAGCAATCACTGCTGCTTTTGAAGCGGAATAGGCAGAGAACGGGATGCCGATATATCGAGAGGCTGCGACCGATGCAATATTCACAATGGCCCCGCTGCCCTGACTGGTCATAATCGGCAGAACATGCTTACAACTCAGGAATATACTTGTCTGGTTCACAGCGATAACGCGGTGCCAACTTTCCTCGCTGGCCTCTACTGGTCCACCAACTTCTGCGATTCCAACATTGTTCAATAAGACGTCGATCCGTCCAAATTTCTCTTGGCAGGCTGCAACCATCGCTGCGATATCCGACGGTGATATGACATCTGCTTGAAAAACCTCACAGTCGCCACCCTCCCCTTGAATGACAGACTGTGTTTGCATTACCGCGTTAAGGTCCCGATCCACGGCAAATACACGGGCCCCTTCTCGTGCGAACAGGGCCGCGGCCGCTTTGCCGTTGCCCCAGCCGTCACCAGAAGATCCAGCACCAATTACTAAAGCAACCTTGCCCTGAAACCTGTTTCTCATGATAGGCATCCCTATTGTCATTCAATATGAATTTTTGACCGAACCAAGCTCATAGTGTCCAGGTCAGTTTAGATCGGCTTTACGGAAATACGGATGCATTGCCGCGACAGAATCTCATTTCATTAATCCTGCACTGACAAACCCTCCGTCAACACACAGCACCTGGCCGGTAATATATGACGCGCGGTTTTCGTCATTTAGAAAAAAGGCGGCCTCGGCAATTTCTTCGGGTTCTGCATAGCGGCGCATGGGTAAAGTCCGGCGCCATTCTTCGCGAGTCTCTTCTGTATGATGTTCCCGCGACATGATCGTTTCGACCGGTCCTGGTGCGACGGCATTCACGCGAATTCCTGCATCGGCAAGTTCTACACACAATACCTTCGTCAACGTGATTAGGGCCCCTTTCGATGCACCATAGGCCGACCGCCCATAACTTCCCTTAATACCGGAGACAGAGACTATATTAACGATGGAGCCACCCCCACATTTCTCCATTAAGGGGGCTATTGCCTGGATCAATATGAAGGCAGCGATCACATTGACCTCATAAATATTGCGCATCATATCCGCAGTGGTCTTGGCATAGGGGACATTCGCCCCAATACCCGCGCAGTTCACAAGTCCGGAGATCAAATGCTCTGACTCATCGATAATTTGGGTCAGGTTTTCAATCGCGGTAGCATCCGTAATATCCATGGCATGAATGCTCACGCTGCCGCCATCTGCACGTTCAGAAAGATGCTCCAGCGCCTCTTTATTCCGGTCAACGGCAAAAACATGCCATCCTGCAGCCAGGTGCAACAACGTGGTTGCCAAGCCAATCCCAGATCCCGCGCCTGTGATCACGATACTTTTCTTTGTCATCCCAAAAATCCTTCTTCTCCACCTTATCTACCAGTTGTCACGCAGAGCGCATGACAATTGGAACAGATCTGTGACCACACCAAAGTGAAATCAGGCATGCCAGTCACAGCCAGTTCTTGATGGATCGAGTCATGGCACGGGTTGAAATACCATATTGGTCTTGCAGCAACTCCAGTGAGCCCGCATTCAAGAATTTGTCTGGTAAGGAAATCTGCCGGAAAGCAGGGAAAACACTCGCGCGCATCAGCGTTCCAGCCACGGCCTCACCCAGCCCCCCAACCGATGTGTGGTTTTCGGCAACGACGACCAGACGTCCAGATTTCGACGCTTCCCGTGCGATTGTCACTTCATCAAGCGGTTTGATCGTGGGAACATGCAAGACAGCGACATCAACGCTATCAGCGGCCAGTTTCTTCGCAACGTCCAATGCACGCATGGTCATGAACCCGGTTGCGATAATCAAAACATCGCGTCCGCCACGAAGCATCTTGGCCTTTCCAAGCTCAAACTGATAGTCATACTCGTCCAGAATCAGCGGCACAGCGCCACGCAGCATGCGCATGTATACCGGGCCATCATAATCGACCACGGCTTCGACCATTTGTTCGATCTCAAGAGCATCGCAGGGATCAATGACCGTCAGGTTCGGCATTGCCCGGAAAATTGCGATATCGTCAGTGGACTGATGGCTGGGGCCGTAACCGGTCGTCAGACCGGGCAAGCCACCAACGATTTTCACATTGCCATCTTGCTCTGCGATTGCCTGTGAAATGAAATCATAGCCGCGACGCGACGCAAATGTCGCATAGGTCGTGGCAAAGGGTATGAACCCTTCCTTTGCCAGACCGCCAGCTGCCGTCATCATCATTTGTTCAGACATCCCCATTTGGTAAAACCGATCGGGATATGCCTCAGCAAAAATGTGAATATCTGTGTATTTTGCGAGATCGGCACTCATCCCGACGATCGCTTCATTTGTTTTCGCCAGCTCTACCAGCTTATGGCCAAAAGGAGCCATTTGAGTGCGGTGCCCCTCATCAACAGAGGAGGCAATAATCGCTGGCCCAGCAGGCTTCTTTGGAGTCACCGCTTCATCTTTGGTCTTGGTCAATTGGCTCATGATTTTCTTCCCGATTCCAGCGCTACATAGGCTTGTTTCCATTCTTCCGCATCCAATCGGACAAAATGGCTTTTCTCTCTATTTTCCAGAAAGTTCACGCCACACCCCAATTTGGTGTCACAAATGATTATTCTGGGCTTTGGTTCTGAATGTTCGCGGGCATTATCAAATGCCTCAATCAGCTTCGAGAGATCATTTCCATCAACGCGCTGAACGTAAAAACCAAAGGCTTCAAATTTATCGACCAAGGGTTCCGTTGACATCACTGTTTGGGAGGGGCCATCCGCCTGAATGGCGTTGAAATCAACAATTGCGATAATGTTGTCCAGTTTGTAACGGGCCGCAGCGATAGCGGCTTCCCAAGTTGGACCTTCTGCCATCTCTCCATCGCCCATTAGCGTGTAGACAAAAGAAGACGACTTCTTACGTTTCAATCCCAATCCCATACCAACAGCCATTGGCAGTCCCAGACCGATGGATCCGCCAGACATCTCGGCACCGGGCGTATAGGATGTCATGCCCGACATGGGAAGGCGGCTATTGTCCAGGCCATAGGTTATTAATTCTTCTTCCGGCAAATAGCCCGCCTCGGTCAGGACAGCGTAATGGGCAATCCCATAGTGCCCCACGGATAGAAGGAAACGATCCCGCTCCTCCCATTCTGGCTGGATAGGCCGCACCTGCATTGAATGGAAGTAGGCCACCGATAATACATCGGCGACGCCTAAAGCCTGGGCAATATATCCTTGGCCATGCACTTCAGCCATGCGTATCGCATTTCTGCGAACACGATAGGATCGTTCTGCCAATCCACTATTGTCTCCAATGTTTGGCTCAGTCATCGACTAATCCCTCTCTAATTAAACTTTGATTTTTGAAAACTCATTGGCTTCTGGCAGGCGCTCACAACAGGAATGTTGAGAGCCATGGGAAGAACGCAATGACGATGACCCCGCCACATAAAGCCAGAAGATAGGGCCAGATTGCGCCAATTGCGCGGTCCGGTGGTTCGCCACCAATTTTGCAAGCCAGGTAAAAGCCAATCCCAATAGGCGGTGCCATCAGGCCAATATTCATCGCCGTCACCATGACCATGGCATAGTGAACGTCATGGATGCCCAACCCTCTGGCAATTGGGAACAGTAGCGGGGAAACCAGAACGATTGCTGGCAGGCCTTCCAAGACACATCCCAATATGACGAAGACGACGATTGAAAGCGCCATAAAGGAAATCCAGCCACCGGGCATATCTGACATAAGCAATGCAAGTTTCTGGGCAACGCCCGCCTGGGTTATGGCCCAGGCCATAGCCAATGCCGTTCCCAAAATTAAAAGAATTGCGCCCGTTAATGCCGATGTTTCCACAAGCATGGCATAGATCTTCCGAAAGCTAATCCCACCATACAGAACAGCGCCGATCAGAAGGGAATACAGAACAGCAATTGTGGAAACCTCAGTCGCTGTAGCGATGCCATCAGTTACGGCAAACCGAATCATAAAGGGTAATAACAAGGCCGGACCAGCCACCAATAACATCCGCCACATAAGAGAGAGAGGTGCCCGCTTAACGGAGCTCATATCCTCATGACGTGCGTGCCATCGCGCAAGAATTGCGAGCGCAATCAACAGCACAACGGCGATCATCAGGCCACTTGTGAAAAGCGCCGCAATCGAGATCCCTGCAACAGACCCCATGACAATTAGAATAATACTCGGCGGCACAGTGTCAGCCATAGCCGCACCCGTTGCCAATAAAGCAATCATTTGGGGGGGCTTATTTCCACGACGCTTCATTTCCGGGAAAAGCGCTGGGGCCACCGTCGCCATATCAGAAACTTTTGAGCCGGAAATCCCTGAAACGATAAAGAGCGATGCCAAAAGCACATAAGACATACCGCCTTTTATGTGCCCCAAGACCGTTGAAAGGAACCCAACGATCGCACGCCCCATACCGGTAGAGTCGAGAACACATCCCAGCAAAACAAAGATTGGCACCGACAGCAGCACGACACCCGACATGCCTTCGTCAATCCGTCCAATCATAACGTAAACAGGCACATGCGTCCCAAAAGCGAGATAGCTGAGTGTTCCAATCCCGAAACAAAAGGCAATAGGAACACCGGCTGCAAGGGAACCAAAAACGAAGACGATTAGGAACAACACCAAAGAGGGTGACCCGAGTGAGATAAGCGCGGGTGATGCGACCCAAAGAATTCCACCGATTGCTGCCATAATTAAGGCAGAGACCAGCAAATGCTTCCAATTGTAGGTTTTCACGGCATAGACCGCCGCGATCAGCAGCATCAGGCAAAACCCAACAGGGATTGCTGCGGCACGGACTGTACCTGGAAGATGGAGAGTGGCCGTGGTGATTTGCCATTCTGTAATGGCATATTCCATCGCCACCGGCAGCAAGCCCCCCAGAAAGGTCATCACAACAATTAAAGCAAATGCCTCAACAAAATTCCTAATCCGGTCCGGCATCATTAGAGTAAAAAGTGTTAAGCGAAGGTGCTCATTTCGATCTATGGCAATTGCAGCGCCAAGCATTGAAAGCCAGATAAAACAAAGAGATGCGGCTTCCTCAATCCATATGATCGGCATATTCAAGAAATACCGCGTCATAATGCCGACAAATAATAGCACGAGAATACATGCCATAAGCGCGGCAGATATGACCTCGATCGGCCTAAGGTACTTTGACCCAGGGCGGGTGCCTAAATTTTCATTGATCAAGGGAGTTTCAGGCTCACCCTCGTCTGCACGATTGGTCATTTCTTGCATAAATGAATATCCCTTGAGTAATCATTACCGATTTCCGGTCATAGGATATCGATATGGCTCAGCAAGCCAGCCGCGGTCGCGCCCAAAGGCACGACCGCTCACCAGCGCTAAATCAGATCAACTTGCCTGTTGATTTTTCAAGAATTGACCATGCTTCTTCGCCATAATTGGCCTTCCACTCATCGTAGAAGCCGTTAGCGCGAAGTAGTTCGCGGATAGGTGCCGGGTCTGGATCATTAAACTCCATCCCCTTAGACTGCAGGTCTGCGCGCAAGGATACGTTGAGCGCCTGCATATCCGCCCTCTGAAGGACGGCCGCTTCATTGACATGCTGTGCGACAATTTTCTGAAGATCTTCCGGCAATGCGTCCCAAGCCCGTTCATTGGCCAGGAACCAAAACCCATCCCACATATGGTTGGTCATAGAGACATATTTTTGCACTTCGTAGATTCTGAAGATATCAATCGTCGACAAGGCATTTTCTTGAGCATCCGCAACGCCGGTTTGCAAAGAAGTATACACCTCATTCCAATTGATAGAGACCGGCGCAGTACCGAGCGCATTGAACATAGACGTCCAAAGCGGGCTTGGTGGGACCCGGATCTTTAATCCCTTTAGGTCCTCAGGACCGTTGATGGGCCGCGTTGATGTCGTAATCTGCCGGAACCCATTGTCGAAAATCTTGTCCATCGCAATGAGACCAGATTTTGAAATAGCCTCACGGACATGAGCACCAAGCTCACCATCCATCGCATCCCATACCTTCCCTTTGTTGGGAAACGCGAATCCAATTCCATTGATGGATGCCAATGGCACAAGGGTCGCAAGAATGAGGCCCGAAAGAGTGAAAAATTCAACAGCCCCTGCACGCAACTGATTAAGCGTATCCGTGTCCGACCCAAGTTGGCTGCTCGGGAATACACTGATCTCGACACGGCCATCAGACTCTTCAGAAATACGCTTGATCGCCGCAGCCATGCGCACATTCACTGGGTGATCAATCGTCAAATTATTCGCAAACTTGTAATTAAACTCTGCCGCACGGGCCTTTCCGACGCCAATAAAAGGTGCGGCGATTACAGCTGTGCTGCCGGCTTTAAGCAGAGTCCGCCGGTTAAGAGTATTGGTCATGCTATCCTCCCAAATCTCAGGGCAACCGTGTTATCCCGGCCACTCCTTGTTGTATCAACCTTCGCGCCTCTTTTCAGCCGAAGGAAACGCTCCACCTCACGGATGATCTTATATCAATTTCATAATATGGAACGATTGATCGGATTATATGTCTTGATTATTCAGCAGTCTACATATTTTATTCTCGACATATCCAAATCATTCTTCACAATATGAAAATTGATTTTTGGGAGAAATGGAATGCATGATCGAGAGCCAACAACCGGCAGCCAAAGCATTGATCGCGCGACTAATTTACTGGCGATGATTGCATCACATCATCGGACCGGTGTTACACTTGCCACCTTGATCGCTGAATGTGGCCTGAACCAGGCGACCGTAAGACGGATACTGGAGGCATTGAGTCGAGCCGCATTAATTGAACAGAACCCCAATTCACGGCTATATTTTCTCGGGTCTGGCAGCTACATACTTGGCGCGTTGGCGTCAGATCGGTTTGGCTTGCATCCCCTCACCCATGAAAGCGTCACCCGGCTGGCGCTTAAGTCTGAAGACACAGCTTTCTTTTCTCTACGGCGCGGGAACTACGCGACCTGCCTGTTTCGAGAGGATGGCAAGCATCCAATCCGGTCCCATGTACTGGATGTCGGTCAGTTCCACCCGCTTGGCGTAGCGGCACATGGAATCGCGATGCTAGCGGCATTGCCAGATGAAGAGATGAATGCCGTTATCGAAGCAAATAAAGAAGACTACCGCCAAAAATATCCGATGCTGACCGAAACGCTATTGCGCGACATCATTGAATCCACGCGCGAGCGAGGCTGGGCGTTGAATCAGGGGATTTTTCATGCCGGGGCCTGGGCGGTTGGTGTTGTGGTTCGCGGAGTCAATGGCGAGGTAGCCGGGGGGCTATCAATCGGTGCAATAGAGCAGAGACTAAATAGCGCACGCCAAGAGGAACTCGCAAAAATGCTGCTTGAGGAAGCCGATAAGATTGAAAAAAACCTGGTCGCGATGACCCCAGGCAAAGGCGTACAGAAACATCTTAAGAAGAATAATCTGATAATGAACCAATAAGGAGGAACCCCACAATGAGCGGCCCAAACACAGTTTTAAAATTTATCAATGATAATGAGGCGGATCGTCGGTTGATCCATCCCGGTCCCATCAATCCGACACGCATTGTTAGTGCTGACGGAAATCTTGTGTCATTCGATTTCACTCTCCAGCCAGGAGTTACCTTAATCAATGCGATCGCCGATGCCATGAAACAAGCTGGTGTTTCAGGTGGGGCCGTAATCCTTAAAGATCTTGTCCTATCTCCCATCCAATATGTTATGCCCGCCTTCTCCAAGACGCCCGATCACGTCGCCTATTACAGCGAAACCTACAAGCCGGACCACCCGATCAAGATTAACTTTGCCAATGCCACTGTGGGTGACAAAGACGGTGCACCATTTCTGCACTGTCATGCCCTGTGGCGCTCAGAAGATGGAAAGCAAAAGGGGGGACACATCCTTCCACATGAGACATTCATCGCTGAGAAGGCGCAGGCACATTTTTACGGCACAAAAAACATTGCCGTAACCGTAGGGTACGATCCGGAAACAAATTTCTCTCTATTTGAACCCAAACTAACTTATTCTGAAGACAGCGCTCCAAAAGAAGCGAAATGTGTTGTTGCCAGAATTCGCCCCAATGAAGACTTGATCGAAGGCATTGAGGCGTGCTGCAAACAGCACGGTATCAGCAAAGGCAAAATTCGCAGCGGCGTCGGAAGCATCGTCGGTGCGCTTTTTGAAAACGGTATCGTTGTGGAAGACGTACCAACAGAAATTGTTCTTCTCGACGGTGATATCTCAACCAACACCGACGGCACACTGCGGGCGGACATTGAAATTGGGTTGATTGATGCCGTTGGGGATATTCATTCAGGCACCCCTGTACGGGGCCGGAACCCTGTTCTTATCTCCTTTGAAATGGTGATTGAAGGAACCTCATAATAGTCCCTCACCCAGTCGGGCATGGTCCGACATCGGATGCCAGCGAGCGCCCTTTCACTGACTCAGGAATTTAATCATGGATGTCTATACAGCCTCTCATTGGGGCGTATACCAGGTCGATTTAAAGAATCCAGATCAACCACACATCAATCCTGCCCCCTTTGACCCCGATCCCTCGCCCATCGGATTGCATCAGCTTGATCAGAAAGTCACAGAACAGCGCGTTCGCAGACCCTCCATCCGCAAGAGTTGGCTGGAACAGGGCCCAGGCACAGCCCCTGAGTTGCGAGGGAAAGAACCCTTCGTTGAAGTTGACTGGCAGACCGCCCTTGATCTTGTCGCGAAAGAACTTGATCGGGTGCGATCAACCTACGGAAACAGCTCCATCTATGGCGGTTCATATGGATGGTCCAGCGCCGGGCGGTTTCATCATGCGCAGAGCCAGATTCATCGGTTCTTAAACATGATTGGCGGATATGTAAGTCACAAGAACTCTTACAGTCTAGGCGCGGCAAAAGTCATCATGCCGCATATCGTCGGATCAATGGACGAGCTGATCACCATGCATACGACATGGGATGTCCTCGCCGAACATACGGAACTTTTTGTATCCTTTGGCGGTGTTCCGGCAAAGAATTCCCAAATATCACCCGGAGGCACCGGCAAACACGCTGTTCGCCAAGGTCTCTATGCGATGAAAAAGGCCGGTGTGCGATTTGTGAATGTGGGCCCGGTTGATGATAATTTAGATGTTGGGGGCGACAGGGAGTGGATCCAATGCCGTCCAAATACAGACACAGCCTTGATGATTGCATTGGCATGGGAACTGCTGTCCCAAAATCTATGCAATCTTACATTTCTAGAGACGCACTGCACCGGATTTGAAAAATTCACAGCCTATCTGACCGGTAAAACAGATGGCATCGAAAAGAATTCCAGTTGGGCTGAAGCAATTTCCGGGGTTCCTCAAAATACCATTAAAGAACTTGCCCAGGCGATGGCATCATCACGAACCATGTTAAATATAGCATGGTCGCTGCAGCGCTCTCACCATGGAGAACAACCCTATTGGATGCTGGTCACGCTGGCCGCAATGTTGGGCCAAATTGGCCTGCCCGGCGGTGGGTTTGGTGTTGGATACGGTGCCATCAACTCAATAGGCAGTGATTTGCACAAACTATCGGGCCCAACCGTTCGTCAGGGAACCAATCCTGTTCGCGACTTCATTCCCGTTGCCCGCATTGCCGATATGTTGAGCAACCCCGGTCAGTCATTCTCCTTTGACGGAAAGCAATACACATACCCTGATATTCATCTTATCTATTGGGCAGGTGGCAATCCGTATCACCATCATCAAGACTTTAATCGACTAAACAAAGCCTGGGAGAAGCCCGATACCGTTATCGTCAACGAGCAATTCTGGACCGCAACAGCAAAACGCTCTGACATTGTCCTTCCAGCCACGACAGGCCTAGAGCGCAATGATATCGGCTATGCATCTCAAGAAGGCGTGATGGTCGCTATGAGCAAGGTCGCATCACCGGTTGGTGATGCGTGGAATGATTACGATACTTTTTCAGGTCTGGCCGAGCGCCTGGGCGTGGGCGAGGCCTTCACCGAGGGGCGCACAGATATGGAGTGGCTGCGCTTCTTGTACGATGACTGCAAAGACCGTTGGCAACAGAGCAATGTTTCTCTCCCCAGTTTCGATGATTTCTGGAAAAGCGGCATTCTTCACCTTGAAAAAAAACGTGAAAGTGTCGTTATGTTTGAGAATTTTCGACGGGACCCAACATCCAATCCGGTGCCGACACCGTCAGGAAAAATTGAGATATTCTCAGAAAAGATCGACTCTTTTGCCTATGAAGACTGTCCCGGCCACGCCTGTTGGTTGGAACCGATTGAATGGCTGGGAGCAGGATCAGCGCAGGAATACCCGCTCCATCTCCTGTCCGATCAACCTGCTCGAAAGCTCCATAGCCAACTCGACTCAAGCCCGCACAGTCAATCAGGAAAAATCAATGGCCACGAGCCGATCTCAATGAATCCTGAAGATGCGAAGAAAAGAGGGATCCATCAGGGGGATACCGTTGAGGTATTTAACCAACGCGGTCGCTGCATCGCTTCTGCTGTCTTAACGGACAAGGTAATGCCGGGCGTTGTGCGCATCTCAACTGGGGCTTGGTATGATCCAGACCCTGAGACGGGACTGGAGCGTCACGGGAACCCCAATGTCTTGACGCTGGATCTTGGCACCTCTTCGCTGTCTCAAGGCTGTTCAGCACATACATGCCTTGTGGACGTGCGCGGGCCTGTTAAAGACGCCATTGCAACACAGGCATTTGTGTTGCCGGAGATACAAGGTTCCGGTTCTAAAACAAATGCAATCTGATAACGATCCGCCCGCTGTGGGCGCGATAACGGTGATTCTTGTATGTCATCTTCAAGGCTGAGAATCTTAGCAGGCAATGCTCACAGGACACCCGCTTCTAGGGTGGCTCATAACCGCCATTGGGATACCATAAATATCTTCGAGGATATCTGCCCTCATGATTTCATTGGGCGTTCCTCTGGCGATTAGATGCCCGTCTCTAAGAGCGATAAGCTCATCGCAAAATCGAGCGGCCATGTTGATATCATGCAGTACGATTAGAACCCCCAACCCGCGTCGACTGGAAAGATCGCGAACGAGAGAAAGCACGTTGACCTGATGGGCTAAATCCAATGCAGAGATCGGCTCATCAAGAAGCAGCCAGCAGACATCCTGAGCCAATAACATTGCGAGCCAGGCGCGTTGGCGTTCACCACCGGACAAAACATCGACCAGTTGGTCTGCGAAAGCGCTCACGCCCGTTGCGGTCATGGCATCATTGATCTTGTCACTGTCGGCCTGTGTGAACCGGCCCAAGGCTCCGTGCCAAGGGTAACGTCCGAGTGCCACCAGTTCCTTTACCAACAATCCCGGCGCAACCGGAATCTGCTGAGGGAGATAACCGACCTTGCGAGCAAAGGATTTCGTGCCCCATGCATTCAATAGCTTGCCGTCAAACCGAATACTTCCATTCGTCGGCATCTGCTGGCGTGCCAGAATCTTGATTAGGGTCGATTTCCCCGAACCATTGCGCCCAATCAGCCCCACCACGCGTCCTTGCGGCAAGGTCATGTCAATGGGTGCCAAAATCTCACGCTCGCGTAGTGCGAAGCCTAACATTTCGAGCTGAAACTGTAAGTCCGCTGACATCTGTTCGTTCATGATGCACTCTCTCTCTTTAAAGTACGCTCGCACCGTGATCAGGCGGCCCATCAAACGCGATATGCCCATCGACAAGACGGACAATGCGATCCGCGATGTGGAAATATCGGTCATCATGACTGATCACGATCAGGGTCTTGCCCTGGCGCCTAAGGTCATTCAGCAAAACTGTGTAAAAGAAACGGCGAAAGTCAGGGTCCTGATCCGCGGCCCACTCGTCCGTCACGATGACAGGACGCCGTTCCAGATAGGCATTTAGCAGCGCCAGGCGCTTCTTTTGCCCCGTAGAAAGGTCCACCGTCGAGAAGTGATCATTTTGTATACTGACTTTATGCGCCAGATCTAGCCGCACCAAATGACCGTTCAACTCTTCTGGTGTTAAGTCATGCTCAACCAAGTCGTCGAATAGATAATAGTCAGAAAAAATCGTGGTGAAGAGTTGCCGGTAGTCGTCCCAAGTTGAGCCTGTTAGAGCCTCTCCATCCCAGCGAACCAAACCATCTTGCGGCTCATATAGCCCCAGCAGCAATTTGATGAGCGTGGTTTTGCCCGATCCGTTCTCTCCGACGATAAAGATAATCTCACCAGATTTTATCGTAAAATTGATCGGACCGAGCGTGAACGGCTCGGCCCCAGTGGCGGTTGGAAACGTATAGCTAACATCATGCAGTTCTAACCGGTCCATGTGGCAGTCAGTCACTGGACTAACATCCAAGGGCAATTCTTGGCTGCAACGATTCAACGTCGCTGAGAGCATGGCAATCCGCTTGAACGAAATCCGCGCTTGATCAAGAATTGGCAAGGCATTGGCGATCCGCTCTATTGGCCCCTTCACGTAAAGCAGCACTATAACCGCACCACTGATCACGGCATTGTCGATGCCAAGGCGCGCTTGAGCGATCAACAGCATCGTAATGGCCACGAAAAAGATTGCCGATCCGATTGCATCCGCTGCCCAGAAGAATGTCATGGCTCGGCTTTTTAATGCAGCGATACGATGCGCGGCGGCGGCAAGGTGCTGTCTGAAAACTCGGGCCCGCCGGCCGCGATGTATCTTCAATTCCTTCGCCCCATGGACCAGTGCGCGATACTGCTTGTGGAGATCATCCTGCGTGTCTCGAACCGCTTCGTAATGGCGCAGCCAACTGCGCTTAGCGACGATGTTGATGGCAATCCCGGCAGCAAGAGACAAAACCGCCAACAAGAAAACGAAGGGAGATAAAGTCAGTAGATACACAAAGCTGCCAATGATAATCGCCAAGGCGATGGCATAGCCTGAGGCGTTAAAGGTAAAGGCAGAAACGGTGTCGATGTCGTTCGTCAGCATCGCCATCAGGCGGTGCTCGCGTTGCGCCTCTAACACGGCTATCGGTGCGCGTAATATCCGTGCTGAAATGTTTAGTCTCAGTGCCGCAATCAGTTTTTGACCGATAGTGCTGTTGATTGAACCAGCAAGAGCGGTACCGCTGACGCTGACAATGCATAGACCCGCGAGACTTGCGACAAGATCCCATGTTAGGACACCATCGCTATGCAAGGCGTCGTTTATGGTGGCAAGGAGCCAAGCCGTCGCCAACCCACTGAACACGCCCAAAATCGCTCCGAACAGCGCCAAAGGCCAGAAGGGACGCAGAAGCTGCCAGGCGACCCCAATCATATTGGTAGGCTCTGATTCGAAATGTTGGACTGTCATGCGGTCCGCCTTTGCATAAGCCACAAGAAATAAGGGCCGCCGATCAAGGTCGCGACCAAACCAGCAGGAATTTCATTGGGAAATAGAACCATGCGCCCGACCCAGTCTGACGTGACAACAAGTCCGGCACCGATCAGGGTGGCGCAAAGCAAATGCTCTCGCGCTTGCCGCATGCCAATCATCGCCGCCATATGGGGGGCCATCAGGCCAACGAAACTCATCGGCCCAACGATCAAGACGCCCCCTGCGGTCAAAATTGCGGCAACTGTCAGCACCGAAAGGCGGCTTGTCCTAAGTCCGACGCCAACATTTCGGATCGTCGCTTCGCCAAGCGGCAGAACGGTCAACCATCGCTGCAACATCATCGCCGCAACAATTAGGACTCCTGCCGTGGCAAGAGCCCAACTGGCCTTCGCACAACTCAACATATAGGTGGAGCCGGACACCCACCACAGCACCTTCAGGGCACGCGGATCACCGCTGCTGATGAATAAGGCGATGACCGCGGTGAAGGCGATGTTGATCGCGATACCGACCAGTAACATACGATCGGTTGCGAAACCTGAACGTCGACCGAACAGCAGCAAAAGAGCGAATGTCCCAAGAATTCCGGCAATGGTGAATGCTGCCTGGGCTTGTGGATCAATGGATTGACCGGCCATCATCAAGACGACCACCAGCATAACGCCACCCGCACCAATGCCCAGCATCTCCGGTCCTGCCATCGCATTACCGGTAATGCGTTGGATCAAACACCCCGCGGCTGCAAGCATTCCGCCGGCCGCCAGCGCACCAAAAACCCGCGGTGCCCGCCAGGGCAGCAATGGTTCTATATCGGTGAAGCCAGTCCAGTCCCAGCCATCCGGTCCTTGTCCCAGGGAAAGCGCAATCCATACGATGGGAACAAGGCTGAACAGGCATATTGCAAGGATGGTATTGGGGCGCTTGTTATACTGCATCGGCGCATAAACAGGAGCAATCGACTCGGAGCCTCGACGAAGGAAGGGCAACAGAATGATCAGAAGCGGCGCGCCGATGATGGCTGTTACCACACCTGCCGGCAATTCTCTGCCACCAAAATTGATCAGAGACACAAGTTGATCGGTGAGACAGAGCAGACCTGCGCCAATCATCGGCGCCCACAGCAGGCGTTCAGTGAAACGACGCGCCCCGACCAGCTTTGCCAACATTGGGGCGGCAAGGCCGACAAAGCCAATAACGCCAACGGCACTGACAACAAATCCAGCGAGTGCTACGGCGATCGTAAGCCCCATAATGCGGGCCCGTGAAGGAGACAAGCCCAAGCCGCGTATCGTTTCCTCTTCCAGTCCCGCAACCGTTAGCGGTCTGATAATGATGAAACATAAGCCAGCCAATAAAAGAAGGCGCGGCAATAGATATAAGACACTGTTCCAATCATGCTGGACCAGAGAACCGCTGGCCCATAGAAACAAACTCGCGAGCCCCTGATCGTGTAGCAACCCCAGCATAGCGGCCACGGCACCGCATGTTAGGTTCACCACCAAACCCGCTAGTATTAACGTGATTGGAGAAAAGGCCTTGCGTCGAGCGAAGCTAAAAACCCCGATGGTCGCGATTGCGGCTCCGGTCAACGCCACTTCCTCACGCCCTGCCGCCAGCCATTCCGGAAGTAGAAACGTACCGATCGCAATTGCCAGATAAGCACCAGTCGATACACCCAGAGTGCCGGGTTCTGCGATTGGGTTGCGTAAAACTTGCTGAAAAATTGCCCCAGATAGGCCAAGAGCAGCACCGACCAGAAACGCGATAACAAAGCGCGGCAGGATGACGTAATGAACAGTCAGCGATGTCATGTCACCAGGGCGAGGCATCCAAACCGCCGAAAGCCATTCTTGCGGGGGCATTTGGCGGCCTAAGGCAACACATAAAAGAATCAGAGAGGGGGTCAGTAAGGCGGCACTCAACAGAGCACCACCACCTGACAAGAACGCACTTTGCGGGCTTAAGCGTGCTATACCTACACTCATCCTTCACCGCTTTCGACATCTGCCAATGCGGTTGCCAACAAACGCGCAAACCGGGCGGCGGCAGGCAAACCTCCGGTCTCAAGCACGGGCGAGATCTCGATGAATCGTCCTGTCTGTGCGAACGGCAAAACGGACCAAAATGGGCCGCGCGTCAAAGTCTCGCTGCGACCACCAATCGGCGTGTCGATGACGACCAGCATTGCCTCCGGTTCATTCGTCAGGGCATCCAGAGCCACGGTCACAAACCCTGCTGATGTCGGCCGTGTCCAGGCATTGCGAACACCTAGATATGTCAGCACGCTACCGTATAGGCTTTCTGCGCCGTAAACACGCACATGCCTGTCATCAATGATGTTGACCAGATATACGGGCCGACCAACAATCTCATCGACGACACGACGGGCGCGTTCCATATCGCCCTTAACCGATGCCGCCAGAATATCGTATTCGTGCGGACGTCCAATGAGAGTCGCAAGGTGCCGCGTCCCAACAT
>JARGPE010000008.1:26902-35665 GCA_029212835.1 Alphaproteobacteria bacterium
GCGCCGTTTTTAACGCCGATCCATCTGGGCGATAGATTGATATGATATCCGTCGGTGCAATACGACCCAGCATCGATTTTGCCCCAGTCAATCCTGGCGTTATCAGAATGCGCGCCGGTGCCAACATCTGGATCATCTCGAAGTTGGGTGCGAACAATAACCCCACATCGGAAACGTCCGGCGGCATTTCTGCTTCTCCGACATACCGGTCGTACCAGTCGGGTGCAGGCACGCCCAGCGGCACCACTCCAAGGGCCAACACCGTTTCGACCAACCCCCAGTCAAGCACCACCAGACGTTCGGCATTATCCGTCCCGCCAGATGCGTCACCATCTGCCATAGCCCATGCGGACATCCCGGTACACACGCCGCCAGCCATAAGCATCCCCATGAATAGCTGACACACCTGTCGCCGACGGCACTCTCCGGACAGCGCCCCCTTCATCAAGGCTCTCACCAATTGTATTTCAATGTTGCTATGACGGACCGGCCAAGCCCGTAATAACAGCCATTATCCTGGCAACGAGCGATGTATTCCTTGTCAAAGAGATTGCTTCCATTCACCGAGAGTTCGGCATTCGACAATTGCTCGTCCAGATCACCAAGGTTGTATCGAATGGCGGCATCGAAAAGCATGGCATCGTCGACCATAAAGGAATTGGCGTTATTGCCGAACGACTTGCCTAGATACCTTATTCCGCCGCCAATCTCGACTCCGTCCATGGCACCTGAGGCGAAAGCATAATCCAGCCAGGCAGACGCCATGTGTTCAGGAATTCCGACCGGAGACTTGCCCTTGGTCGCATTATTCGCTTCGGTTATTTCTGCATCGACAAAAGCGTAAGCAGCGGTGACAGATAGATTCGAGGAGAGAGATGCCTTGCCTTCCAATTCTAGTCCTCGAGAGCGAACTTCACCCGTCTGAACATTGAAATTTGAATTGGTTGGATCGGGCGTCAATACGTTCTGCTGGGTAAGGTCATAAGCCGACAAGGACAGTAGCGCATTGATGGCCTGCGGTTGGTACTTGATACCAATTTCGTTTTGCGATCCTGTGGTCGGAGAGAACGGGGTTCCAGAAATGTCAGTGCCGCTGGTCGGTTCGAACGATTCAGAATAGCTGATATATGGTGCGATACCATTGTCAAAAAGGTAACTGACCCCTGCCCGCCCGGTGAAATCATAATCGGTATGGTCAGTGTTGACACCTGTTCGATGATTGTCCGTGCCGTTACTCGCGCGATCAAAGCGTCCCGAGAGCAAAAGCGACCACCCGCCATATCCAATCTGATCTTGGGCATAAATGCCCATTTGTGTTTGTCGCTGTATCTGATCAGCAAAGGCCGGAGGACTTGCAATTGACTGGTTATGGTTTGGATTCAGAAAGTCAATTGTGGGTGCGGTACCAAAACCTGCATCTTGGGACCAGCGACGCCATTGATAGTCGAAGCCAAACAGGGTGGTGTGGCTCAACGAACCCGTGTCGAATTCCACTTCGATCTGGTTGTCTATAGTAACGTTTGTCAGACTCTCATCAGACGTGAATGCATTTCGATTAAGCGTATGCCCATCGGCCTGAACAGTACCGCTGGCATAAGCGGCTGCAAAATCAGTATCCATGCGCAAGTAACGCATATTTTGCCGGAATGTGACTGCATCAGAGAAACGATGTTCGATATTGTACCCCGTAGACACCAGTGATCGTTTGAATTCATCAAAGTCTGTATCACCGGCATAGAATTCCTTGGGTATCTTTCCAGCCGCCCCAGGCAAGGCAGATCCCTTCGCCGGCAGTTTATTGAAGAAACCGGCTTCCGGGTCATACTGATAGTTCAACAAAAAAGTGATGTCTGTATCGTCATTCGGTCGCACCGTGATCGACGGCGCGATGAAGAATCGTTGATATTGTGTGTGATCGACCTGCGTGCCGGTTTCTCGTCCTAATCCTGTGACTCGAAAGAGTACACTACCCTCCTCGTTCACAGCCCCCCCGACGTCGAATGCCACCTCCTTATGACCGTAACTGCCACCGCGCAACAGCACTTCACGTAATGGTTTGTCCGTGGGACGCTTACTCACCAGGTTCACGACACCGCCAGGGCTTGCAGAACCGTATAGCACTGACGACGGCCCGCGGAGCACTTCAATGCGTTCAAGAAGATAGGGGTCCATCTGAGGCACGGCAAAGCCAGACGAACTGGACAGCAACCTTGTGCCGTCCAAATATTCGTTAAGAGAAAACCCCCGCGCGGTAAGTGAGTCGAAACGATCATCGACACCACTGGAATCAGTCACGACACCTGCGGCATATCGCAGGGATTGATTAACGTTTTGAGCAGCGCGCGACTCGATCTCTTTGCTGGTCACGATTGAGATGGATTGAGGTGTCTTGATCAGAGGCGTATTGGTTTTTGTGCCAACCATGGTTTGACTTGCAACAATACTATCATCAGGCCCATACGGATTTGCGGGCGCCTGCCTTGATTCCACTGTTACTGTCGGCAGGATTATCGCGCCATCACTGGCATCAGAGATTTTTTGCAGTGTTACCACACCATCGGCGATCTGATAATTCACACCCAGGCCAGACAGCAAGGCCGACAACGCTTCTATAGGCGCATAGGTCCCGTTGATTGCATGAGATCGCAACCCGCGCACAAGAGTGGGATCAACCGATACTTGGAGTTGCGACTGCTGTCCAAAGGAGGTGAGCGCTTGGTCTAGGGGCTGCGAAGGAATGTTAAATTGCACTTGATTGATCTGGGCTGATTGAAAAAGTTCTTGCTGCGCCCTCGCCGTGGGCGAAATGCTGCCCATTACCAAAACAGACGAAATCATCGTCGTTACCAGAAACATTTTACGAAACAGCGCCTCGCGCGCTGAGCGATTCCGCATTCTCTCCACTGATGCCATTACCGTTCCACCTTCGTGATCAACAAAAACAAAGTTTCAAATGCGTCGCATTCGCAAACCCTGTAAGGCAGACGATTGACCCCCAGTTTTTTTCAGAATTTTTTTATAAGTGTTTCAGCAATTCTTGTTGAATACGCGTTCAACGCGCATTCAACACAATCACCCAGGGCGAAATAGTGTGAACTATTAGTCCCTGATGTGCCTGGGCACGGGCTTCCCACGCCTGGGCTGGCTGCTGCAGATTATAAATGCCTGTGACTCGCAAATCACCGAGATCATCACTGGCAAGAAT
This sequence comes from Alphaproteobacteria bacterium, assembly GCA_029212835.1. Classification (GTDB taxonomy): domain Bacteria; phylum Pseudomonadota; class Alphaproteobacteria; order UBA8366; family Aestuariispiraceae; genus Pacificispira. The sequence goes on from JARGPE010000008.1 coordinate 30,108, forward strand.
TATGATTCCATTATAGTAGGGTCGCAGGGTATTCACGATTTCTGAGACGGGACGGTCGTAGGCGACGAGTGTACCCTGCTGCCAGATACCAATCTGTTCAGGTACTTCCTCACCTTTCTCGATTTGTCCGCTTTCTTGCACAGACAACCAATTCCCCGCCTTCAAGGTTTCGGAAATAGGCTGCCCTCCATCGACGTAGTCTACTCGCACCAAACCATGCCGCACGGCAACGACCGTCCCTTCCTCATCCAGTTTTTCGTCAAACCCCGTGCCCAAGACGGTTGTTGTTACGCCCTTTGCGTGGACCTCGAAAGGATGGTCCGGGTCAGGGGTAATTTCAAAATAGGCACGTCCCGACAATAACCGGACATTGCGACGCCCCGCTTGAAAATCCACAGAAATGGCACTTTCGGTAGCTAAAGAAACGACACTCCCATCCTCCAACTGCACATCCCTGCGCTCTCCGGTACTTGTGGTAAAGTCGGCTTCCAAGTTAAGAACCATAGTGGGGAGGTAGAGGATACTAAAGAATAGCGCCAACACTGTGGCTGAGGCACCAACGATAGAACGCTTAATCCATCGCATTGAAACGTTATAGCCAACCATATGGCCACGCTCGCCAGCATTCACGTCCACCGAATGCTTTAATTTATTGCCTTCCCGATCCATACCAGCTCTTAAACTTGGCCGATACCGCGCGACATCATTACCGATTGCCTCGCCTATTAAGCTATAGGATTGCGCAGTTTCCTGCCATGCGGCCTGATGCAGAGCATCCGCCGTCAGCCATGCTTGAAAACGGGCCTGAATATCGGGATCATCCGGAAACTCCTGCACCAAGAGCAACCATTCGGTCGCTTCCTGATCCGCCTGCAAACGGTCCGTCTCAGAGTCTACCGCCATAACTTAATACCGCCTCGTTCATCACGTGAGTTACCGTTAAGTCTGATAGGTAGCGGACGCAGGACTGTAAAACATTCATCAGATGAATTCATTAGTAAGACGACCAAGCCATTCAATTTTTCACAGACGCAGATTTGGGCTTATCCCGCAAACGGTTCCGGCAATGCGTGACACCCTCTGCCACAAGGGAATGTGCGAGTGTGATCGAAATGTTCATATGTGCCGCTATTTCTCTGAGTTTGTATCCCTCCAACCGATGCATCTCCAAAGCAATCCTCGTCCGTTCCGGTAATTCCATCAGTGCCGTGCGGACAATATTCAGCTGCTCGCGATGCAACGCCTCCGTCTCCGGTGACGGAGATCCGACATGCGCGGATTGGACAAATATATCGAAGGTTTGGGTGCTGTATCGCTCTTCTCGGCCCCGTTTGCGCCGCCCATCAAGTGCGATATTTCGGACAATGCGATAAAGGTATCCCAAGGGCTCGTCGAAAATTGTTCGAGCCGCCGCACCATCAAACCTTAACCAAGCTTCCTGGACAACCTCCTCACCATGCGCTCGATTACCGACCAGGTCAGAAGCGTAGTCAATGAGATTGCCACGGTGCGACATGAACAGATCCAGCATACTCTTCTTCCGGGACATGGCTTCCTGTTCGACTCCCTAATTTCACTAACGACTCAGCCCGATCCGCAGCCGACCGACGCCATAATGTCGATAGTGCGAGTCATTCGCAACAACCATCTCCCCAATAGTGTTGTGAAATTCAGAGAAACTAATTGCTCACAACTCATTCTCTGAAAAGAAAAAGCCCCGTTCATTGGAACGGGGCATTGATATCTGTCACGAGAACGAACTCGAATGCGTCTGACCGCTCTCTTCCGACTAACCCGGTTTCAGTGAATATCAGATTTCCAGAATGTTTTCTGGCTGTGGTTCAATTATATTGTATTCTTTTCCATCGCATCGCGTGCGAATTCGCGTGCATTGTGGATGTGTTGAACTGCAGCACTGCGCGCAAGTTCGGGATCACCGGTTTTTAAGGCGCGCAGAATGGCATCCATTTCCTCGAGACTCTGTTTAGGGCGCTCTGATAGTGACATTGAGCGTGAGCGCAGTAGGTTGATGCGCGCGAGCAGACCACGCAGCAATTCTGCCAATAACGCGTTTCCACACCCGTCCAAAATCACGTTATAAAAAGCATTTGTAGATTCAAGAAGCTCGCGACGATCATAGGACTCTGTCACTGCATATTTGAAGCGATCCAAAGCCTCTTCCATCGCATTCATTTCATCCGCAGTTATTTTCTGTGCGAAAAGGCTGGCGGCCTCGCCTTCCAACAATTCTCGCACGGTATAAATTTCCTCAGCTTCTGGCCAGGACAGCTTTGCAACAGAGGGGCCTTTATACGGTTCAATATTGACCAAACGTTCGGCTTCCAATTGACGGAAAACCTCGCGAACAGACGTTCTGCTCACACCAAGACGCGCACACATGTCTCCTTCAACCAAGCGTTGTCCCGGCACCAATCCACCTGTCAAAATTTCGTTTCGGACGGTCGTTAAAACAAACTCCCGTACCGTCCCGGCTTTCTCCGGTACTGCCGTAGTTGAACTCGACTTCATATACTGGTGCCCTTACTTGCCAGAGTTTTTATTCAGGAATGGATCAACGACCGCTAAAAAATCAGCTAGATTATCATCATGCACATAATGACCTGCAGCTGCTATCTCGTGCATCTCAAATCTCTTGTTTCGTTCGCACACCGCTTTTGCTGTCTCCAACTTAAGATAGTCCGAGTTTGCACCGCGAAGAATAAGAGCCGGGCATTGCACGGCATCCACACTTGGCCAAAGATCCGGTGCTCCGCGCCCCTCCGCTGGAGAAATTCGACAGGCCGCAATCCCCGCCTGATCATGTTTCCATACCAGTTTACCTTGCAACTCTTTTAATGAATTGGCAACGCGAGAGGCAATCGCAGCATCACTTACATTAGGCCGCGCCTTGCGCCAAAAGACAGACGCTTCGTCCCAATCTGCAAATTCCATCGGCGTCTTTTTCAACTCTTCAAAAATACGGGCAACCCCGGCACTGCCCGGATTAGCGGCCCCCGGTCCACTATCCTCAAGAATCAGGGAAACAACACGCTCAGGATGTCGTCCTGCATACATTAAGGCATTCGCCCCCCCCATCGAATGGCCGAGCAAGTGAACTTTCTGGAAATTGAGGATATCGAGAAACCGTTCCAAATCGGAAACATATTGATCGGTATAATAGTTTCGATCAGGGTCCCAATCAGTATCACCCCGCCCGCGTTGATCCAGGGCGACGACATGGAACCGGTCCTGCATCCTATGGGCAATCAGATCGAATGTTCTGGCATACCCCCGCAGACCGTGCAGACAAACCAGAACAGGCAGGCTTGGGTCGCCCCAAGTCACATAATGGAATCTCATTCCATCGATATCGACGAAATGATCCTCTCCCGTATTCTCCACAACAGGTTTTGATGACTCAAGTGACATAGCTACCTCTGAATAAAAGCGGATTATTGAAATATGAACCTGACGTTAGGGCGAAGCATCAACCATAGCCCCGTATGGATTTACTAAACCAATCCGTCCTGGCCTTTGACGTCTGACGCGGCCAGTCCGCCGAGTCTGGCATGCAGGCGACCACGGGTTGCGAAAGCCCAGATGATGATCACTTCATCAGCATTGGGGCCATCATTAAACTGGGCCGAGACAGAGTCATAGTGGGATCGCACATAAAGTGCATCCTTATGTGCCAGCGGGATATCAATCGTCGTGCCGACACCACCGCGTTTTCCCGTGGACGGCACCCAGGATTTGCCGCCACCAACGCCTTCCCGTACCGGATTGGCCGCCGGGTTCGTCAAAAAGGCATTACCATGCTCATATTCGCCCGCGCTGCCGACCAGACAGGCCTTGCCATAGCTCTGGATCTCCTGACCCTGCACCGCCTCTTTAATGCGCCGCGCAAATTCATGTCCCAAATCCGGTGAGGCATCAATCACCGCAGAGAGGTCTTCCACAAACTGCCCGGCAAAAGGATTGTGCAGACACGCTGCCAGAACAAATTTACGGACAGGCTCCCCATCCGCCAGGGCGCCCGTTTCATTGGCCAGGGTATCTTCGATTTGCAGATACCATTTGCGAATGTGATAAGCTGAGAAATTCGGTGTCTTCATGGACCGATTGCATCCTTCTGTATATCTGGCCTCTCCATCTGTCGACGGGACCATGCTGTTATTCAAACTTGGGCCGAAATGTCATGGCAGAGACGGGACGACCCATGGTCGCCCCGCGCCACCGGACTGACTCATACGATTGATTGTGGATGGGCCTTTACGTCGGCAACAAAGGGCGTCCAGGCAACGGCGGTGATTTCACTGAAGTCGCGCCATTCCTTGAACCAGCTTTTCCCACCATCAACAGACCGCAGCAGATGGCCGTATTTCGTGCCGGCAAACAGCAGTTTCGGATCGCTGGCATGCGCCCCAAATCCCCAAACCGTTGAGTTCGGCGCCGTGTGCAGCGTGGCCGGTGCCCAGCTGTCTCCACCATCCGATGTGCGATAGATCTTGGTCCGGGTGCCGGGCGTGCCATCCCCGACGGCCACCAGCATGGTGTCACCAGCAGGGTCCAGCAATTGAAGTGTGCGGGTATAGTACAGATTATCAAAGCGATCCTTGGAGGCCTGACCAGACCAGGTCTTCCCGTCGTCGCTGCTTTCCCAAACGGAATTAACCGTCGCCACAAAGTATCGTGTCGGCGCATCCCCCTTGCTGCAGGCGATTGCGATGCAGTGGATGTCGGAATTGCTGATACCGCTTTCGGGAGTATCCACCCGAGACCAGGTTTCCCCGAAGTCTGTGCTGCGCCAGGCGCCGCCCTCTTCAACACCGAACCAGACCTCTCCATCCCGTTCAGGGTGGGCGCAAATTGTTAGGATGCGCGGGCGGTTCACGCCCTGGCAGAATTCCGGCAGCTCAACGCCCAGGTCCTTCCAAGACGCGCCCCCATCGTCAGAGCGATACATTCTGCCCCGTGATGGTGCGCCGGTACCGGCATAGACGGTTTTGGGATCGGTCTTGCTATAGGCGATGAACCAAACGGTCATGCCATCCATCGGTGACGACACTTTGTCAAAATGAACGCCTCCATCGACGCTCAGGCACATGCCGACATCAGCCCCGGCCAGAACACGTTTGGGGTTCTGAGGATCCACCGCTAGGCTGCGGACGGTGCCATCAAACTCAATGGCTTCCTTCAGGCCCAACCGATGCCAGGTCGCACCATCATCTGCACTGCGCAAAATACCCTGACCCGCCGTTGCAACTAGAATCGTTCCGTCCATTCTCAATCTCTCCTCTCTACGCCTTCCGGCTCTTAACCCTTACTGACAATATTGAACTCTACTTAACGCTGCTTCCCGTCTCGGATACTTTCGGAACCGCCAACGGGTCCAGCCGCGAAAACCGACTTGCCACAATGCCCAACACAGCCAGCACGACGGCAACCCCGATGATTTCCCAGTTTGACAATGCGATCACCACCGTGTCTCCAGGCAGTGCCATCACCAGACCGCTCAGGAACAACAGGCCGCGTGCCAACCACCCCAATACGCTATT
>JARGPE010000245.1:0-1401 GCA_029212835.1 Alphaproteobacteria bacterium
TAGACCCGAACCATGATCAGGCCCCCTCTGCACGCGCCGCTTTGCCGGCCTGCAACATCGCTTCGGTCATGCGAACCACCTTCACATTCTCTTCCACATCATGAACCCGCACGATCGCGGCTCCCCGCTGAACCGCCAGTGCCGTTGTTGCCAGCGTCGTATCACGTCTGTCATCGGCAGGAAGGTTCAACACACGCCCCATAAAGCTTTTGCGGCTGGCACCCAGCAATACGGGATAACCCAATGCGCGAACAATATCGATCCCCTCGATCAGGGCCATATTCTGTGAGGGCGTCTTGCCAAAGCCAACCCCCGGATCAAGAATAATCCGCTCAGATCTGATCCCGGCGTCGAGAGCATTTTGCACCAAATCTGACATTTCCTGACAAACTATGCGCAAGAACCCATCGCCATAATCTGGCGCGGTATAACTGCCACCCAAAACGCGATCAATTTCCGCATGCCCCGGCTTGCTGCGGTTATGCATCAGGATCACGGGACAATCTGTCTCCCGTGCCACGATGGCCATTTTCGGATCGGCCTGAAACGCCCAAACATCATTGATAATATCCGCCCCCGCCTCTAACGCTGCCTGAGCAACGGAGGCCTTATATGTATCAATGGAGATTGCAACATCCGTTAATTCTCTGCGCAGGGCCGCAATGACCGGTGCAATGCGGGCGGCTTCTTCCTCTGCCGGGATATAGGCGGCACCGGGGCGTGTGCTTTCACCTCCAATATCCAAAATATCGACGCCAGCCTCACAAAATTTTATCGATTGTGCCACTGCTGCGGCTATGATGTCGCGTTCACGGCCTAGTCCGTCGCCTGAGAACGAGTCTGGCGTGATATTCACGATACCCATAACAAGGCAGCGCATTTGTGGTGAGTTAAGGATGGAACGGGGCATGCTGAAAGCCTCCTATTGTATCTGACTTTTCTTGCCTTCCCGGCCTGTTTGGGTAGTGTGTGCCGCTGGATGCCGGGGAAGTAGACCGTCAGAATGGCTTTGCCAAGCCTTCAGACGCCCCAATGATTGGTGAATGATGGTGCGGATATCCTGTGATCAAGAGCAGGCCCTGCACAAAGCGAAAGGTGAGCAGAGATGCGCGTGATGTCCGAGCTAGCACAGACCGCCTATCCGCTGACCAAAGAGTCTGCGGCCCATCCCCTGCATGAAGTTAGCAAATCAACGGAACAAAAGACCGATGTGGCCTATCGCATTGCAGTGCGTGACTTGGAAGTCACCTGGAGCATTGGCGTCTATGACTTTGAACATCAAAAACGCCAACCCATTGTGATCAATCTGGACCTGGAAGCACGGGCTCTGGAAGATTGGAATGCAGACGATTATCAAATGGTCCCCTGCTATGCCCGCATTGCCGAGCGTATTCAGGAAAT
>JARGPE010000245.1:1411-5128 GCA_029212835.1 Alphaproteobacteria bacterium
CCGTATCGCTGAAATGTGTCTGGAGGATGATCGTATCCTGTCCGCAAAAATCCGCGTCGAAAAACCAGAAGCACTGAAAAATGCGGGTTCTGTTGGTGTCGAAATCACCCGCACACGCCAAGCCTGATCGATCCTCCTGAGTGCCGATTCGCAATTACACGCGAAATGCAAAATCAAACAGTATATCTGCCTGCGCCACAAACAAGGCTGAAACAGGCGGATTACCGGGCCTACAACCCATAGCGGCACCCCCAAGATGCTAAGGCTTGCACCGTTTCTTCCACAACATGTAGGGTATTCTCTGAATTTGGCTTCGTCTCTCAAGACTTTGCCAGACACCCTTAATTTATAGGCATGTGGGGCAGAGCTGTGGAGCGTACTTTCTGGATACAAGGGCGAACAGGGCGCTATTGGCAAAACCTGGAAAGCCTTGAGAGTGACCAGACCGCCATTATTCGATTGGGCGCGCTGATCAGCCAGGATCGCTATGACGAATTGCGCTTGGTCCAAGCGCAGGTATCCACCATCACCGGCGACACAACTTATACAAATATCGTCACAGTGCGCGACGGCCAAGTTGTTGATTCCCCCATGCTGCGTGCGCAGGCTTCAGGAATCGCCCCTGATCTTTCCGAAGATGAGCAGAATAACACCAATCGAGATTACGGATCTGAAATCGCGGCTGTACAAGCGGATATCGATGACGATGACTTTGACCCAGCCCATCATCCGCAACTGCGCTTCTGGCCAACCCAAAAGCCTGAACATTTGCAGGGTCGCCTTGGATTGGGTGGCGAAAACCGCTGGGTCGGGGACACGGACCAATTTCAGGACTCGAATGCGCAACCCGAACAAGCTGAGGTCGCAAGACACCTTCAGGACACGCCCCCCCCCAAAGAACAAGATAATGCTAACGCCCAGCGCAGTCCCCGACGCACGGCAAAATTCGTACCGAATATGACGGTTCGCAGCGGTGCCTCTGCTGCTGCCCAACCAACGAATAGCACTGGTCCAGGCGATGATCTGGATACCATTCGTGAATGGATACTGCCGCAGGATCTGAATGAGGACGAGGCAGCTATTGTCGGCGATTACGATCCACGGGTCGCGTCGATGCAGGATATTCCTCCGCCTATAAAGAAAGCCCCGCAGAACGCGCGAGCAGATGCGCCAGCGCCCCAGCAACCGCAAGCTAGCGCAAACAACACAACTGGCCATTTGGCCGCCGACCCTGATGGTCGGGGGCCCGATGCGGAACCACGGCCGGACCGGTTCCGTCTATTTGGACGCGGCAAGAGCACAAGACGGACCTCAAATCGCCAGGCTCCGTCATCTCATCGCCCGATGTCGGATACATTGGTCGCACGCAAAACAGATTCACCAACGGGTCGGGTCGCGCTGATGAGTGGTGTTTTCGCTGGCGCTTTGGCAACGGGTTTAGCCTTGTCGGCGATCAATCCAGATTTTGCAGGACGCGTCTTTGCCAGCATTTCGGGCCAAGTTGGCGAAATGTTGCCACGCACCAGCTTGATTGATGCCATTGCCAACGGTGACCTGCCGACCGTGCGTGCCCGTCTTGCTGAAGGTGTTGACCCCAATAGCTTGGATTCTGAAGGCAGCCCTGCCCTGTTGCGCGCCGCACGTGCTGGCAATCTAGCGGCCGTCAGCCTGCTGTTACAAGCCGGCGCAGACCCCACCTTGCCGACTCAAGATGGACGTTCCGTCTTGCATCGAATTGCTGCAGAAGGCCGCGGCCAGGCTCTGCAACGGATGATTGACGCCGGTGCCCCTGTCGATTTAGCAGGCGGTGTCTATGGATGCTTAACACCACTGTCCGTTGCTGCCGCAAATGGGCGCGTCCGGGCCGCGACATTGCTGGCGGAGCGCGGTGCCAGCTTCGAGGAACAACGCGGATGCTCTGTTGGCCCTATGGAAATCGCTGCGGCCCATCCGCATGTTCTGGCCCGTCTGGAACAAATGCGCGCAGAGCGGGATGCCTTACTGCAGATGGCCGGCGCCAACGCAAAATCAGACACTCAGCTACGCCCAGGAATGGCCGTAATCACCGCCGAAAATGAATCCCAAGCGGCGGAAGCGAAAACCAATACGCCGCAAACGGAACCGAATGTAACATCTGTTCCAGAGGTACTGGACCACGCACAGCTTTCGGCGCTGGAACCACCGCCCGAACTGGAATCTGCTGTTGATACTTTCACGGCACCACCGGCCGATGGCTCAGTCTTCCTGCCGCCCAGTAAGCCGGCCCCAAATGTGACAAAGCCTGAGCCTACTCAAACGGCCAGCGCCTCCACTCTCAATCCTCGTGTTTTCAAGAGCCGGTTAAAAACCGCGATTGATTCTGCGGACAAAGGTACCGTTGTTGCCTTGTTGGGATCCCCCCCTCCCGGCTTCACATTGGATGAAGCAAAATTTGCGGTCGAAGATGGTTTCGGGTCCGGGGTACGCACTGCGCTGGAACAAGCCGCCCTGCATGGCCAGACCGATATTGTCAAACTGTTGGCAGATGATGGGGCATCTATCCCGCCGCGCCTGATCCACCGCATTGTTCAACATTCTGACCGACCGGAACTGGCGGGTATGTTGAGCACCCTGCTGGAGGAAGGAGCCGACCCGAATGGCATGTCTGACGGTCTGACCCCCTTGATGCGCGCTTCGCTGAAGGGCGACCCGCAGACCGCATATGTCCTGATGGCCTTCGGCGCGGATCCTGCGATTGTCTCCACAGATGGCCGCCTTGCCTCTGACTTTGCCAGGGAATCAGGCCGTGCTGATCTGGAAGAAAGATTAGTTCTGGCCGCTGGAGAGCCACAATATCGGAAGCTGATGATGGGCCTTAGCTGGTCTGATACGCTGTCCTCACTGCGCGACAAGATTGATGTCTGTAAAGATATCGGGGACGACTTCACCGCATGCAAGCTGAACATCACAAGCTGGCTGAGTGATGCCAAGGTTGTCGTCGCACAGTTTGATCGCAAGACGTCCAATCGCTTGGTAGCACTGCAAATTGACAGCCGTCCATTTTCTACGCCAGAAAATGCGATGGACCGGTTTGAGGCTGCACGCCGCGCCATTCAGGAGCGCATCCCGGCAAGCCATGCTGGTTTCCTGACTACAGAAGTCAGCACGAAGATTGGCCTGTTCCAGTCCTTGCGGCCAGAAGTAAACCAGGCTCGCTTTTTCAGCTATTGGCCGGATCAGGATCGACGTCGTCCGGTCTTTGTCCACCTGAAATTGACCGGGCTGGATAACAGCCACGGCTTTTATCGCATCGTCATCGGAAACCCGTTCCGCGCGAGCTAGACTTCAAGCTTTAGATTTAGACCAGGCTTTCAAGGCCTCTGCGGCGGCGCGCACTTCTTCGGTCGTGCCAGCAAAGGAAAAGCGCACCGTGCGACTGCCGCGCACGGCATCAAAATCCAAGCCCGGTGTTATCGCGACGCCTGTTTCATTTAAAATCATGGCACAGAATTCAACACTGTCATTGGTGCGCCGACCAACATCGGCATAGATGTAAAAGGCACCATCAGACGGTGCCAGATCATCAAATCCTGCCTTCGGCAGTTCTTCAAGCAGCAGCTGTCGATTGACCCTGTAGCGTTCGATATTGGCCTGTAATTCTTCCTCGCAATCAAATGCGGCAACAGCAGCTATCTGGCTCAACGTTGGGGGAGAGATGAACAGATTCTGCGCCAAACA
>JARGPE010000009.1 GCA_029212835.1 Alphaproteobacteria bacterium
AGGATTGCAGTGGCTGTGCTGCCATCCTGATCATAATCCACGACCTCGCTGCTGGTGCGCAATTCGACCAGCGGGTGGTCCTGACAGGCCTTCAGAAAAACTCCATGCAGATCACCGCGATGGACAACCGCATAAGGATTCTTGAATCGTTTGCGAAAGCCGTCATCTAAGGGGATCTGGCAAATCTGGTCGCCTGTCATGGCATCCATCAGGCGCAGATTGTCTACATAGACGGCCATGCTGCGGGCGGTATCGCCAACACCCAGATAATCGAAGGCATGAAATGCATTGGGACCCAACTGAATGCCGGCCCCAATCTCCCCCAATTTAGCGGAGCGTTCCAGCACGAGAGAGGCAATCCCCTTTTGGGCCAGACCACTGGCCAAAGCCAGCCCACCAATGCCACCCCCAGCGATTAGAATACGGGTTGTTTCGGTCATGCGGCGATCCTCCCAGAACGGGGTTTTGACAAAGACTTATTCGGCGTCTGGCTGTGCACCCGGTTGGGCGGCAGTAAAGGCTGGATGGTTGTCCATCTCTGTTTGAACGGCACGCAGGCGGGGCATATTGGTCAGATCGACCTTGAAACGCGCAGCAGAGAACAATTGAGGGGCCAGACAGATATCCGCCAGGCTGGGTGCGTCCCCGAAACAGAACCGAGTCTTTGGTTGATCCGCTAAGAGTTGTTCGCAGGCGGTTAGGCCATCCGTCAGCCAGCGGTTGATCCAGGCCAGCACAGCCGCTTCATCCAATTTCAAATCTTGTCGCAGATAGCTCAATACGCGCAGATTTTGCAGGGGATGAATGTCACAGGCGATAACCTGTGCAAAGGCGCGAACCTTGGCGCGCTGGATCGGGTCGCTAGGCAGGATTGCGGGCTGGGGATGGGTTTCCTCCAGCCATTCCAGGATTGCCATGGATTGAGTCAGGATGGTGCCATCCGTCTCAAGCGCGGGAACCATAGCCTGCGGATTGATTTTGCGGAATTCGTCCGTTTTCTGTTCGCCGCCATTGCGTGTCAAATGGATCGGGATCATCTCGGGGGACAGGCTTTTTAGATTGAAGGCGATCCTGAGGCGGAAGGCGGCGGAGCTTCGAAAATAGCCGTAATATTTCATTCGGGCTCTCCAATGGTCAGATCGACGGGCTGTAGGCCTTCCACCACACCATGAATCTTGTCGCCGGGCACAACGGGTCCAACGCCCGCAGGGGTGCCAGTATATATCAGATCCCCAGGCACCAGATGATAGTATTTCGACAAATCCGCGATCAGTTCGGGAACCGAATGGATCAGGTCACCCAAGGTCGCTTCTTGCTTGGTGTCCCCATTCACGGACAGCATGATGCCCTGTGGTGCCAGATCAGCGACGTAATCTGCGGCCTTTGTCATTGGCGCGATAATGGCTGATTGCTCAAAGGCTTTCCCTAGATCCCAAGGGCGCTGTTTTGCCCGTGCAGCCAGTTGCAGGTCGCGGCGGGTCATATCCAGTCCGGCGGCATAGCCATAGATTGCCTTGGACGCATCTGCGACGCTGACCCGAAAGGCTGGTGCACCAATCGCGACAACCAATTCCATCTCATAGTGATAATTCTCCGTCCCTGGCGGGTAGGGAATGGTCGCACCAGACAGGACGATGGCAGAGGAGGGTTTGACGAAATAGAACGGGGCCTCTCGGTCTACTTCAACACCCATTTCTGCGGCATGGGCGGCATAATTACGCCCAACGCAAAAGATGCGCCCAACAGGATATTCTGCGGTTTCATTTTCAACGGGGACTGTAAATTCGTTCTGGATGGTAAACAAAAGGCTCACAATACGGGCTCCTAGTTGGGTCGGTGCATCTCGACGATCTGAAAATTGTAAGTGTACTCTCTAATTTAATAAGTATACTGTCAATTGAGAACTTGCGATGAGTTTGTCTGTTATGGGCCAGGAGTGAGCATGGCTGACATTACCAATATGCCCGGACATCTGATCCGCAGGCTTCACCAGATTTCTCAATCGGTCTTTGCAGAAATGATCCAATCGGCGGGCATTGACCTGACACCGGTGCAATATGCTGCGTTGAAGACGATTATTAGCAATCCTGGTATTGATCAGGCGACCTTGGCTGGCGCGATTGCCTATGATCGCGCGACGATTGGGGGTGTCATTGATCGTCTGGAGCGCAAAGGACTTGTCCAACGAACGATGAATGAACGGGATAGACGGGCGCGGGAGCTAACGGCCCTGGATGCGGGACGTGATCTTTTAGGCAAGGCGGAACCGGTGGTCGCGGAAATCCAACTGGCGATGCTGGATGGCCTGAATGACGTGGATCGCGCCCAATTGGTAACCCTGTTGGTGAAGGCAACACAGGCAGGCAACCAGCGCAGTCGTGCGCCTTTCATAGACGTCTAGTCAAAGACGTTCTGGGCAAATTTGTGCCCTCAAAAAACCAATCAATGTCAGCTCACATTCTGATTTCATTATAAATAAGTGGTAGCACTGTACCTTTTGGATGTTTAAACTAAACATTTCTTGGGGCACATTTTATCAGAAAAAATTACTATGAAACTCAATAGAAGTTTGAGCAGTCGCCCAATCCTACTGTCACTTGGCGCATTGATTTTAATCGCGGGCGGGCTGATATCTTACTTTGCTTATCAGTATGAAAAAGAAAGCCTTTTTAAACAGGCCTCGAAAGAGCTCCATGTTTCTTCCAATGCTTTTGTCCGGGCATTGAATGCTGTTTTCGAACCTGCTCTGGTTCTGTCGCGAACGATCATTGATTCCGGAATTTGGCGAGAGGACCCGGCGGATAATGCTGAGACCTTCTTTGGCATTGCGACCGGTCCCGTGCGTCAGTTTGAGCATCTGAATGGGGCATTTATCGGATTTCCGGATGGGCGGTTCTTTCATATCCAGAATTTGACCCTAACGGGTTCCCGAAACATGCAAAGAATAACAATTCATCGACGGGTGATCGACGAACCAGATACCCTCCCTCAAGGGCATTGGGAAAAATACAATTCTCTGAGCCGTCAGTGGTCTATCGATAGCACGAAAAGCGAACCATACGACCCTCGTACCCGCCCCTGGTACACTGCTGCCCTGCAGCAGAAGGGGCCCGTCTGGACACAAGCCTATATGTTCGCTTCCAGTGGTCAGATCGGCGTTACTTATGCGCAGCCGATATATGATGATGCTAGAGCGCTATGGGCAGTATTGGGGATTGATCTGTCGTTGAATACATTGTCTCGGACAATGTTGCAGACGGCGGATGATTTGGCCGGGATTGGCAATCTTGTCTTTGCGACTGACCTTGGCAACAAAATGCTTGGGCACCCTGATTTCGTCAAACAAGCGGAAGAAATGAAGCGGGACACAGATGCCTTTTTTGCCCGATATAGTGTGCCCAGCAGCTTTGAGAGCACCGTGCAACGCGCGGTTCAGGATCCAGGTGAAATCGTCCCGCTGACGATGGACAAGCGATCTTTTATCGCGATCAAGGCTGTTCTGGATCCTGCTAAGGCAATGCCCTTGAATATTTTCATCGCGCGGGATCTCGATGTGATCTTAGCAGAGGCGGAAGCCGGAATGCAGCGCAACGTTATCCTGTTGTTCAGTGCCATTCTAATCTTTGGCATTGTCGGTCTGTATGCCGTGAAGTTGCGGGTTGAGGTTATCGCCCGTGAAAGAGCGGAGGCAGAATTGATCGATGCGAAGGAAATGGCGGAGGCCGCGACTAAGGCGAAATCCACGTTCCTGGCGACCATGAGCCATGAAATTCGAACGCCCATGAACGGTGTCGTCGCTATGGCAGAGCTGTTGACATTGACCCGCCTGGATACTGATCAGCGGCGTATGGCGGGTATTATCAACAACTCTGCAATGGCCTTGTTAACAATCATCAATGACATTCTGGATTTTTCCAAGATTGAGGCTGGAAAGATTGAGATTGAAGAAATCTCCTTCTCGTTAGCGGAGGTGGTTGATGGATGCGCGGAATTACTGGCACCGAGGGCGGATGAAAGAGGGCTCACTTTTGCAGTGGAAATTGACCCCAGTCTTGTGGACCGGCGTTTCGGAGACCCAACGCGCATTCGCCAGGTTTTACTGAATTTAGGTGGAAATGCGGTCAAATTTACTGAAGCAGGATCAGTAGAGATCGTGGTGACCGCACTGGCAGATCGGCCGGACGGTTCCATGGGCGATTGGTTGCGGTTTGCGGTGCATGACACCGGGATAGGCTTAACGCCCGAACAGCAGGGCAGGTTATTCCAGCCTTTTGTGCAGGCCGATACGTCGACATCCCGCAAATTTGGCGGAACGGGACTGGGTCTATCTATTTGTCAGCGCCTTTGCACCCTTATGGGAGGCGACATCTTTGTTACCAGCACGGTTGGAAAGGGATCGATTTTTACGTTCGACCTGCCTCTCGCCGCTCAGGGTGACTTTGCGCTCAGATACCCTGACTCTTTATCTGATGCGCGGGTGCGTTTGTACGGGCTGGAAGATCGTATCGTTGGCATTATTCGGCGCTATCTCAAAGCCACCGATGTCACAGATGTTGAGGTTGTCACGGGTGAGATTGGTCCCGGTGAGACAGCAGACCTTTTGATCATGAACGCGGTCCTCCCGATCCCTGCCTTCAAGGGGGCTATTTCGGTAGTTGGCACCCGCAGTGAAATAGCAAATGTGTCCGCCGCTGATCGCACGAAGCTGTCCAGCATTTTGACCTATCCGGTTTCTCGTGAACCGCTGTGGCATGCCGTTGCTGTGGCCATGGGGTTAGAAGCAGCGGAGGTTCTTGTCGAACGCGAGGACCTAGCCTTTACGCCACCTGATATAGATCGCGCGCGTGAACAGATGGCCTTGATCCTTGTGGCTGAGGATAATCAAACCAACCAAATCGTAATCCGTCAGATGTTGAACAAGATGGGGTTTGCCTGTGAATTGGCAGAGAATGGTAAGGTCGCGCTGGATATGCTGCAGCGCCCTGGGTCCGGGTATGGCCTGTTATTGTCCGATTTCAACATGCCCGTCATGGATGGCTTTGAACTTAGTCGCGCTGTGCGGGATCAGGAGATGGGCACTGAAAGCCGACTGCCCATTTTAGCCCTGACTGCCGATGTTTTGGCTGGATCGGAGCAAGCCTGTCGTGATGCTGGCATGGATGGGTTTTTCACGAAGCCTATAGATAGTCGTAAATTGGGTGCCGCTTTGGTGAAGTTTCTACCACAGGCGCTGCCGTTGCGGACCATTGCGGCAAAAGCAGAACCTGTTGCCGAGGACATTTCAGAAACGACAGGTCAAGACTGGGATTTGGACATTTTTGATGTGAAGCAGATGGTCGAGGCCTTTGGCGGTCTTGATGCAGATGCAAAAACGTTAATCAGGGATGCAGCCCAGGGCTGGTATGTCCGAGTGACTGAAGTTGAGACCGCTATTGCGGATGGTGACCAATCGGCCGCGCGTCACGCAGCCCATGCGTTAAAGGGAGCAGCGCTGTCAGTTGGTGCAAAGCGTCTGGGACGAATGGCCAGCGACATTCAGGATGCGCTGGACGACGGTGATATGGAAATGGCCAGTATTTTGGTAGAAGTTCTTCCTGATTGTCTGGAAGAGTTTAATGCGATCCTACCGAAGGTCCTTGCTGTGTAAGAGGGGGAGATGAAACATGGCAGATACAGTGATCAATTATGAATCTAAACGGATATTGGTGATTGAGGATGAAGTCCATATTCGACAGATCATCTGCCGCTTGTTGCGTCAGATCGGTTATCGCTTGATCGATGAGGCGTCGGATGGGTCTGAAGGCTTTAAGACGCTTCTACGGGTGCAGCCAGATGTCATCTTGTGTGATGTGCATATGGAACCGGTCAATGGCATTGCGTTTCTGCGTAAGTTGCGGGGCCTTAGCCAACCGAAATATGCGTCCCAACCTGTGATTTTTCTGACCGGTGATCAGGAAAGCACAACAGTTATCGCAGCCAAGGATTTGCGGGTCGATGGGTATTTGGTGAAACCTGTTTCACTGAATGCCTTAAAGGATCGGATTGATGCGGTGTTGGTGCGATAGATTTCGGGGTAGCCTTCCGTGTATGAGATTGTAACAGCTACACTAAATCATTTTCACGCCTAGTATTAGCGCGTATGATATACGAAATAGCGTATGTTTCTGGATAAAGACTAATCAGCACAACAAGAGGTGCAAAGATTAGCTGGGTCAAATGGGGGTAATCACATTGGCTACAAACTATGATTTCCGGAATCTTCGGGTTCTGGTGGTTGATGACAGCCATTTTATGACACGGGTCGTTTCAAACATCCTCGAAGCATTAGGGGTTGGATCCGTCTATAGTGCCCATTCTGGGCATGACGGCTTTGACGCCGCCTGCCGATATCGCCCGGATGTGGTGATTTCTGATTGGGATATGGATGGTGGTGAGGGGCCGGAACTGGTCAATTTGCTGCGCCATCATCCAACCAGTCCGGACCCGTTCGTCAGTGTGATCATGTTGACTGGTTTTGCTGAAATGCGCCGAGTCCTTGCCGCACGGGATTTTGGTATTACAGAGTTTTTGTCCAAGCCGGTCTCTGCCAAGGCATTGCATGCGCGTCTGGTCTCTTTGGTAGAACGTCCCCGTCCTTTTGTGCGGGTTGCTCGGGACTATTTTGGCCCGGATAGACGGCGCGCCGCGAATGAGGATTATTATGGTGCAGACCGGCGGGGGACTGAAGACTTTGCGGATATTGGGTAAAAGTGGATGTTATGACCAATAATAAGGATAACATGAAATCAACCCCGGCCGGTCGAAAGGCGGAATTTTACACACCCCCTTCATTGGCCAAGAAAGTGCCGACTAAGGGGGGGCCGTCCTTAGAGGATGCATTGCGTCGTGCAGATAAGGCCGTCGCCGCCGTGGTTCAAGAGTTCGAAGGTATTCTCGGTGAGGAATTGGATGAATTGGACGTCCTTTTATCCAGCTTCAGGGCCTCACAGGATGAAGAAACCCTGAACAAATTGTTTCGCCGGGTTCATAACTTGCGGGGACAAGGAACAACACTTGGATTCCCTCTGATTACCCGGATTGGCACCTCATTTTGTGCCTATCTGATTGAACGCAATCCAAATCGCCCGGTAAACCCTTCGGTGATTGAACAGCATATTCAGGCCTTGCGTATTGTGTTGAAGGAACGCAAGGCACAGGAAGGCGACGCAATTTCCGTGTCAGTCGCTGCGGCTTTGGAAGATGTTGTGCGGCGCGAATTGTCCTGACACGTCATTAATCAATTTTTCAGAATGATATGAAAAACTGCATGAACGGTAACATTTCACCGTTATGACCCTGTTTGGGTATCTGCAGCCTGGATTGTGTGATTCGAGACGGGATTTGCGTCTTAGCGCTTTCGGTCTAAGCTATTGAGAATGAAAACACGTCACTCGCAGGGGTATTGTTAAACTGCCCCGACGACGGCGGACAGTGCGAAACAAAACGATGCGGGGGATATGTTATGGCTGATCGAGTTGATATTCGTAAGCAGGATTTGTTGGAGAAAGTTCACGCTCTGATTGATGATCGCATCAAGAAGGACCAACGAGAGCCGGCTCATATCTTTACCACGCATTACTACCGAAATGTCCCCCCCGAAGATATCTGCAACCGAGAGCCTGAAGATCTGTATGGCGCGGCAATTTCGATGTGGACATTTGGTCAGGATCGCCCGTCCGGAAAACCCAGTATTCGCGCCTATAATCCCCGGTTTGAGAAACACGGCTGGCATGCGACCCATACGGTGATTGAAATCGTCAACGACGATATGCCGTTTCTGGTCGACAGTGTGACAATGGAACTGACACGCCAGATGTATACGGTTCACTTGGTGGTTCATCCGGTCTTTGGGGTGGATCGGGATGCCAAGGGCAAGGCTCAGAACTTTCCATCTAAATCCGCCAAGACGGATGATTTCCCCCGCGAAAGTTTCATGCATATCGAAGTGGACGAACAATCGAGCCCCGATGTGCTGAAGGCGATTGAGGATGGTATCCGGTCGGTGCTGAGTGATGTCCGAGCGACAGTTGTCGATTGGCGCGACATGCGGGCCCAGGCGTTGAAGATAGAGAAGGAGTTGAGCAAGACGCCGCCCAAAGGCATGGACAAGGCGCTGGTGTCCGAGACCTCATCCTTTTTGAAATGGCTGTATGACGATCATTTCACGTTCATGGGTTATCGCGAGATTGACTATCATGGCACCGGAAAAAAGGCGCGGCTGGAAATTGTTCCAGACAGCGGCATGGGAATTCTCAGTGACCCGGAACGGCAAGTATTCGATGGGCTGCGTAATCTTGGTGCCTTGCCGGTGGAGATTCAGGCGCAAATGCGCGCACCGGACTTGGTCCGCATTACCAAAGCCAACAATCGATCAACTGTGCACCGCCGTGTTCATATGGATACAATTGCGGTTAAGAAGTTTGATGCGGAGGGGACTGTTGTGGGCGAACATCTGTTCGTCGGATTGTTGACCTCTGTTGCCTATAATCAATCACCTCGCGAAATTCCGCTGCTCCGTCAGAAGGTCAGCGCGGTCATTGAGGCGTCGGGCTTTGAACCGGGTGGGCATTCCTCCAAGGCACTCACTCATGTCTTGGAAAGCTATCCCCGCGATGAGTTGTTCCAGATTTCGGTCGATTTGTTAAGTGAGATTGCCCGGGGCATTCTGTTCTTGCAAGAACGTCAGCGGATTGCTGTGTTCCTGCGCCCTGATCCCTTTCAACGCTATATTTCTGCCCTGATCTATGTGCCCCGAGATCGGTTTTCCTCTTCTTTGCGCAAGCTGATCGGGCGTCAATTGGCGAAGGAATTTAAAGGCCATATTGCTGCCCATTACACCTTTATGACTGATGAGCCGCTGACTCGCGTGCAGTTTATCGTCAAGACTCAGCCAGGCAATGTGCCGGAGATCGACCGCAAAGAGCTGGAAGAACATCTGGCCGATGTGACCCGAACCTGGGAAGACCGGCTGCAACAGGCCTTGATTGAAAATCTAGGCGAAGAGCGTGGCATGGGTCTGTTCCATCGCTACCGCGAGGCGTTTCCGCATGCTTATGCGAATGTCTTTAATGTTCAGACCGCTTGTTATGATATTGAACAGGTGGAACAGGCGCTCTTCAGCAATGGTCCTCGGGTAAACCTGTATCATCCGATAGAAGCTGGTGCGAACCAGCTTCGATTTAAGATATACAGTCCCCATAAGTCGCTGGTTCTATCGGCTGTCATGCCCATGCTGGAAAATATGGGCGTCATGGTTATGGAGGAATTGCTGTATGAAATTCATCCAGCAGGATCCAAGAACGTTCCAGGCCGACTGACCGGTGGGCAAAGCATTGATGCAGAAGACAGCGAGGCTAAAGAAAGCCTGTATCTGCATGACTTTGCGCTGGAAAGTAAGGATGGGCGAGACATTGATTTCGCTAGCGTCCGCGAAGTTTTTCACGACAGCTTCCTGCAGGTTTTGTCTGGTGATGTTGAAAATGACGGGTTCAATCGCCTGGTTCTGTCGGCCGGACTGGCATGGCGCGACGTGGTCATCAGCCGTGCCTATTCAAAATATCTGCGTCAGGCCGGAATCCCGTTCTCACAGGATTATATGGCCGAAACCTTGGCAAAGAACCCAGGCATCGTTCGCAATCTGGCTAAGTTGTTTACGACCCGCTTTGACCCAAATTTCTCGGGCGATCGCATAGCGACCTGCCAGGCATATGTCGCGGAGATTGAAACGGCGCTGGAGGATGTCAGCAATCTGGATGAGGATCGGATTATTCGCCGGTTCCTGAATATGGTCCAGGTGACGCTGCGTACCAATTTCTATCAGTCCAGCGAGGATGGACGTGCCAAATCCTATGTGTCCCTGAAATTCGCCAGTCGCGATATTCTGGAAATCCCCCAGCCAGCGCCACTGCGAGAAATCTTTGTTTACAGTCCGCGGTTTGAGGCGGTGCATCTGCGCTTTGGTTTGGTTGCGCGCGGTGGTCTGCGCTGGTCTGATCGACGGGAAGATTTCCGGACTGAGGTTCTGGGCCTGGTAAAGGCACAGCAGGTGAAGAATGCTGTGATCGTGCCCGTAGGGTCCAAGGGTGGCTTCGTTCTGAAAAAGGCGCCGCCCCCTTCAGATCGGCAAGCTTTTCTTCAGGAAGGTATCGCCTGCTATCAGACCTTTATTTCGGGTATGCTCGATATTACTGACAATCTGGTGACTGGTGAAATCGTGCCCCCGGAGCAAGTCGTTCGACATGACCAGGATGATCCCTATCTTGTCGTTGCGGCCGATAAGGGAACGGCCACCTTCTCTGATTTCGCCAATGCAATTTCCAACAAGTATAATTTCTGGTTGGGCGATGCCTTCGCCTCTGGTGGATCCGCAGGCTATGACCATAAAAAGATGGGCATCACGGCCAAGGGGGGCTGGGAAGCGGTCAAACGCCATTTCCGCGAATTTGGTCACGATACCCAAACCGAAGACTTCACCGTCGTTGGGATTGGCGATATGGGGGGCGATGTCTTTGGGAACGGGATGATTCTCAGTGAGCATATCTGCCTGAAAGTTGCTTTCAATCATCTGCACATCTTCATTGATCCCAATCCTGATCCGAAGAAAACCTTTGTTGAGAGAAAACGTTTGTTCGACGCGGTGAAGGGGTGGGCGGACTATGACACCTCACTGATTTCCAAAGGCGGTGGCGTCTTCGACCGATCCGCGAAATCGATCAAGCTGACGCCGGAAATGAAGGCCATGCTGGAGGTCACGGAAGACAGTTTGCCGCCAGCGCAATTGATTAAGGCAGCTCTGCGCATGCCGGTCGATCTGCTGTGGTTCGGCGGTATCGGCACCTATGTGAAGCATAGCGATGAAGGCAATGCGGATGTGGGTGACCGTGCCAATGACTCTTTGCGTATTGATGCCGATGAAGTGCGGGCGAAAGTCATTGGGGAAGGCGCAAATCTTGGCGTTACCCATCGATCCCGCATTCAGTTCGCGCAATTGGGCGGGCGGATCAATACCGATGCTATTGATAACTCTGCCGGTGTCGATTGTTCGGACCACGAGGTGAATATTAAAATTCTGCTGGGCGATGTCGTGCAACGTGGAGATATGACGGAAAAGCAGCGCAACAGCCTGTTGGAAACGATGACTGATGAAGTTTCCGCCCTTGTGTTGCGGGACAATTATCAACAGACACAATCTCTATCGGTGGAATTGTCTCAGGCAGAGACCTTGTTGGATCGGCATCAACGCTTGATTCGGGCAATGGAGCGCGCAGGCGATTTGAACCGACGCTTGGAATTCCTGCCGGATGATGAGGAGATCGCTGAGCGGATGCAGAAGAAGGAAGGTCTGTGTCGTCCGGAACTGGCCGTGATCCTTGCCTATGCAAAGAACATCACTTATCGCGAGTTGCTGGATTCTGATCTGCCCGACGACCCGATGTTGGAGGCAGATCTGTTCCGGTATTTTCCGACAGCACTGCAACAGAAGTATCCAGATGCGATCCAGAACCATCGATTGCGGCGAGAGATCATTGCGACCGCTGTTACCAACTCGATGATCAACCGCACCGGGCCAGCCTTTGTCAGCGAAATGCATCAGCGGACCGGTCGCTTCGAATCTGAAATTGCCAGGGCCTATACGGTTGTTCGGGAAGTTTTCAGTCTGCGGGGGATCTGGGCGGCGATTGAGGCCCTGGACAACAAGACCGATGCCAAGATTCAAATTCGGATGCTTCGGGAAACGGAACGCACGATTGAACGGATGACCGAATGGTTCCTGCGTAACAGTGATCACCCGATCGATATGAAATCGAGTATTGAAACCTATCGACCGGGCGTTACCACCTTGAAGGAAAACCTGGATACGATCCTGTCCAAATTCGCCAAGGACGATGTGGCTGCGCGGTTGGCGCGGTTCCAGAAAACCGGAGTTCCGGATGATCTGGCCCTGTCTGTGGCACAGTTGAAGGTGCTTTCTTCCTCCTGCGATGTGGTCCGCCTTGCCGGTCAGGCAGATGTGCCGGTCGTGGATGTCGGGCGGGTTTATTCGACTGTCGGGTCGCGATTTGGGTTGGATTGGTTGCGATCCTCTGCGAACCGAATTCCGTCAGATAACCAATGGCACCGGCTGGCGCTGGGGGCGATCATTGATGATCTGTGGGGCCTTCAGTCGGAAATCACGTCGCGTGTTCTCGTCCGCGAAGGGGCTGGCGTCGATGCGGTCGATAAATGGTGTGGCTTGCGATCCGACACCGTTGAGCGGCTGGATGCACTGCTGGCGGAGTTGCGCAGCTTGCCGCAGCTTGATCTGGCAATGCTGGCTGTGCTGAACAGAGAACTAAGAAACCTAACAGCGTCCTGATATCAGGATTCTATTGAAATGGGGCAGGTCGGGGGGACTCGGCCTGCCCCATAGTGATTCTGTTGTTCAGCGCGAAATTTGAACCGCAAACAATAAGGCCACGCGAACTGTAAAGTGCGCGCGGCCTTAACCGTTACGTCAAAGACTGTTTGAAGTCTTATTTAAGAATGGTGATGCCATCTGCGGCAATCATATCGCCGCGGGCGATCACATCACAGCCACCGCTTGCTGCCGCCAGGACAATTTCCTGCTTCAGAGAGGGGGAGACACGCATCGAATAGGCCAATGCAATTTTGTATAGGTCAGCGGATGGATTTTCCAGCAGGGCCGCAAAGGCGCTGGCGGCACCGCCGCAGAAGGAGTTGCGGTTTTCCGCCTGACGAACAGCTGCAAAATTCGCCAAATCAGTCACATAGGAATTGATTTCGCGCGTTGCATTTTGGCCGTGCAGACTTTGGAAGTAGCTTTTGAGGGCGCCACCTTGTTTTTGAATTTCAGGGCGAAATTTGATCGCGAAAGCATTGTAATGTTCGCGCTCATTGCAGGACAGGGCTGCGACCATCATATCGGACTGTAATGTGCGTACAGACAGGGCCAGAGTATGTTTTGGAGCAACCGTGCTCAAGCAAGCCTGTGCGATGCCGGAGAGTGAGAAGGATGCTGCAAAGACTGCTGCAACCATACCCGTTTTAATAACTTTTTTCACATCGAATACCTGCTTGAAACCATGCATCTGATGTCTTCTCCCTGTCTCAGGTCGCACTTGGCATCACAAAAAAATTCGGACGCCGCCTTAATGTGGCCACAGTATCCTCGGCTTTGCGCAGAAATCAAGGTGAGTTTTAAAGCCTTTTGCCGCAAGGGGTTGGTGGGGCTAGTGTGAATGCCACTACCGCTATAATCGACCAAACGGGAATCGAAGGCCAATTTTCAGCCCTGCGCAATACCGTTTAAATCCTCCAATAACATGCGAATGCGGCCGCTGTCGTGACTGTCCATAATCATGCGGGCCCGGGCCGCTGCTGCTGTGAATTCGATTTGTCGAACCCGGTTTTTGACTTGTAGCAAGCTGGTCGTGGCCATCGATAAATCCCGCACCCCCATTCCGATCAACAGTGCGGTAAATTTCGGGTCGCCGGCGATTTCACCACACACCGAGACTGGGATGCGCGCGCGTAAGGCTGCCTGAATGGTGAAATCCATCAATCGCAAGACGCCGGGATGCAGCGGGTTATATAGATGCGCGACCTGGTCATCCGTGCGGTCGAACGCCAGCGTGTATTGTGTCAGGTCATTTGTCCCAATAGCAAAGAAGTCAGCTGATTGGGCCAGAGAATCTGCCGCCAAGGCCGCACCCGGCACTTCGATCATGACCCCAAGCGGCGGTGTTGGGTCCGCGATGGCAACGCCCCGGCGCTTCAATCTTTTTACCATGCGTTGCAAGATTTCCCGGACGGCGCGGATCTCTCCCGACGTTGTGATCATCGGCAACAGGATGCGAACCGGACCCAGGGCACCCGCCCGAAGAATTGCACATAGCTGGGTTTCTAGAAGTTTTGGGCGTTTCAAGGACAAGCGGATGGCCCGCAACCCCAGCGCCGGGTTAGGAGAGGGCGAAAGATCATCCCCCAAAGAGTAGGTTAATTTTTCACCCCCCACATCCATGGTACGGATCGTGACTGGCCGACCTGCCATGGCGCGAATGACTGTGGCCAGGCTTTCAAACTGCTCATCTTCACTGGGGGGGACGGCGCGGTTCATAAACATGAACTCCGTGCGAAACAGCCCTACTCCATCGGCCCCCAGGCGATGAGCGATGTCGCCTTCTCTGGGCAGTTCCAGATTGGCCTCCAGAGTAATGGTGACGGAATCCCTGGTTGTAGCGCTTTCCCCGATCAAGGTTTCCAGACGCTGTTGTTCGCGCAATTGTTTTGCGCGCTTTTCGCGGTAGCGTGTCTCTGTATCGGGTGAAGGGTTGGTAATCAGGATGCCTTCGCCGCCATCCAGGATAACGGGTGTTCCGGTCGGCACACAGGCGGCATCACTGAGGCCAAGAACCG
Organism: Alphaproteobacteria bacterium; assembly: GCA_029212835.1. Lineage (GTDB taxonomy): Bacteria > Pseudomonadota > Alphaproteobacteria > UBA8366 > Aestuariispiraceae > Pacificispira. The sequence continues at coordinate 14,455 of JARGPE010000009.1, forward strand.
CGGGAATGCCTAAAGAACGCGCCATAATGGCGGTATGGCCCTGCGCGCCACCTTGTTCTGCAGCAAAACCGCTGATCCGGTTTGGATCCATCAACGCTGTATCTGCAGGACTGATAACCTCTGCCAGCATAATCGCGCCCTTGGCCGCAGCGGCATAGGCATTCTTTGGGACATCCATCAGGTTGCGCAGAACCCGGTGAGAAACTTCCCGAACATCTTCGGCGCGTGCGGCGATATAGGGGTTATCCATCGCTTGGAAACCAGCAATCACCGCATCACTCTCAGCCTTCATGGCCGCAGCAGCATTCACGCAGTCTGCCTCGATCCGCTGTCTTGCACCGCGCACAAGGCGGGAATTCTGGAGCATCTGGACATGCGCCTCCAGAATCTCATTCAACCCCTCCGCTGTGTTATCTGTGACCCGGCCCCGTATCCTCTTCAGTGCCAGAATTTGGCGACGGCTCTTACGAACCGCCTTTTCCAACCGTTCAACCTCATCCGGTATGTCTGTCGACGTAATTTTATGATCGGAAACAGCCATTCCGGTCGCGTCGATCTGTGCAGCAAAACCAAAAGCCACACCGGGGGAGACGCCGACACCGATCAGGATATGCTGTGGCAGTTTCGCGGACATTGCGGGTTAGGTCTCCTCATGAAAACCGGCATTGATCAGGGCCGTGATCTCCTCCATCGCAGCCAAGGCTTCTGGGCCTGAGACGGAGATGTCTATTGTTGTCCCCTTCGAGGCCGCCAACATCATGAGACCCATGATAGAGGTGCCCGTCACGGTCTGACCGTCCTTGGTAACCTCAATATGGGCGTCGAAACGTTCTGCGGTTTGGACAAATTTTGCAGCGGCGCGCGCGTGCAGACCCCGCTTGTTGCAAATCGTCAGTGTGGCGTCGATCATCCCAGCAGCTTGCTGGCGACGTTAATGTATTTCGTGCCCGCATCCTGTGCCTGTTCGACGGCAACGTCCAAGGTCTCCGTCTGGCGGACCTTGGCCAATTTGATCAACATCGGCAGGTTCAAACCAGCAATGACCTCAACCTTGGCCTGATCCATGATTGAAATTGCCAGATTGGACGGCGTGCCGCCAAACATATCGGTCAGGACGACAACCCCTTCGCCCGTGTCGACCGCCTTAACAGCCTCCAGAATATCAATTCGGCGGCGTTCCATGTCATCATCGGGGCCGATACAAATCGCCGTGACATTCTGTTGTGGCCCGACAACATGTTCCATAGCAGACACGAATTCCCGTGCGAGTCCCCCATGGGTGACCAAGACCAATCCAATCATGCTTTATCCCTTTTTAGCCCCGATTTTGATCCGTTTTATCTACTGCAGTCCCCGGTGGTTCTGAACCTTCGGGGTCTGTTGGCATGTCCCTGTGAAAGCGGTAGGCCGGTCGTCCTTGCTTTGTCAGCCAGTCTGCAAGCTGTTCTGCCATATAGACAGACCGATGTTTGCCCCCCGTGCAGCCAAATGCAATCGTTAGATAACTTTTTCCTTCGGCTTCTTGGCGTGGCAGCACCCGGGTCAGCAAGGTTTGCAGGTCTTTTTGAAAGCCTGCGCTATCTGGGTCTGCTTCAATTGCGGCCCCAACTCTGGGGTCCAGGCCAGTCAGGTCCCGCAAGGTAGGGTCATAATGCGGGTTTTTCAGAAACCGCACATCCAGGACCATATCGGCCTCTCTGGGGACGCCTCGGCGGAACGAAAAGGACATGACTGTGATTGCTGCCCCGACAGGAGTTCCATTGGCAAAAAGTGACGTCATCCGTTGTTTGAAGTCCCAAACCGTCAGCCCGGTGGAGTCAATCATCATATCAGCATGAGACGCCAAAGGCAGGATCGCCTCACGCTCCATACGAATACCATCGGCGACGGGACGGTCGGCAGCCAGGGGGTGGCGACGACGAGTTTCAGTAAACCGGCGCAGCAATTCATCGTCACTGCAATCCAGGAAAAGGGTCGTTACCTTCAGCCCCTCGGCCAGTTTTAACGTATCAATTTCTGCCAGCAGACTGGCAATGCCGAAATCCCGGTTGCGGATATCAACGCCAATCGCGACCGGCGACGCGCTGGGGTTTTCGCGGATCGACTGCGCCAGACGTGGCAAGAGGCTGAGTGGGAGATTATCAACCGCATCAAATCCCAAATCCTCCAGCACCGCCAAGGCGGTTGACCGGCCCGCTCCGGACATACCAGTCACCAGAACTAGGTCTGCCGGTGCGGTGGACTTTGGAGGGGGGGTGTCGGTCATGCCGGCTCTCCAAATCCCTGCAACAGGGCAAGTTTAAGCTTGATCGGTGCAGAGGATTCAAAAGGGGCAATTGTCAGGCAAGGGAGTGTGATCCCTTCCAGTGTTTCCTGCGAACAATCCGGAAGCCGATCTATCGGCCCCTGTGTCAGATCTGCCAGCAGTTCCACCGCGACCTTGGTGCGGTAGGGCAGGGTCATTATGCCAACCCCCCGAACCTCAATGCGTCCCTGTAATTGTTCCGGCGCCTGGGCGTACAGGGTTCCGGCATCAACGGTCAGGGTGGTTTGGTCATCGGCAACCAGCTCCGCCCCTGCATCAATCATGCGCAGGGCCAAATCCGACTTGCCCGCGCCGGATACGCCGCGCAGCAGAATGCCCCGTCCATCGATGGCGATTGTTGTACCGTGCACCAGTGCCATTGCCCCTATCACTCCCATACCAAATAGCGTGCGGTGCAGCGTAACGCCTGTCAATCAAGATGGCGTGGCAGTGTGCTGAATTGTTTTAAGGTTAAATTGATCCGGAGCGTTCTGCCACCAGAATTCGACAGGTAGTTAAGGGTTCGGCCTTGTGGGAATCCCCTGCTTCACAATGCACGATGTCGCCCGGTGTCATTAATAGGCTGTCTTCTCGACCGTCTGGATGGCGGAAATGCATGCGCAGTGATCCGTCCAATAGCACGAAAACCTCCGGTCCGTCATTAATGTGCCAAATATAGGACTTGTCGGTCCAATGCAGGCGGATGGTTGCTGTATCAATTGTTTCAATGTCCAGCGCATCCCATGCACGCGTGCCGGTAAAGTCTTTTGGCTTAATATGTCGCATGAGGGTTCCCGAATTCGTTCAAGAAGATCGAATGGATAACGGATACCCATAAAGGATGCCATAAAAAACGACGGCCGCCGATGGGGGGGTATCGACGGCCGTCTATCGCGGTTGCAACGATCTGTTGGAGATCGTCCCGGGGCAGTTTGGGGGCGCCCCGGTGAGAGGGGAGGTCTCAGCAGTATAGATATTGGGTGTGTACCAGGGAATTGAAGAGGTTCAAATAAGGCATTTTCGGGGCAATTGCTCACCGTTGCGTGATCGCCAGATTGATGCCCAATCCTATCAGAATGGACCCGCCAGCCCAGCGGGTGATGCGCATTGTATGGCGGCCCTTGCGCAACCCTGCCATCACCGCATTTGTCAGAAAAACAGCTGCCACATCGGCAAAGGTCACAGCCAGGTTCACAATGACACCCAGCACCAGCATCTGCATCCAGATCGGGAAGCTGGCTGTCGGGTCGGCGAACTGCGGAAGAAAGGCAACGAAGAACATTGCCGTCTTTGGATTGAGCATTTCTACTGTCATGCTTTGGATAAAGGCGGAACGGCCTTGCTTGCGCGGTTTAATGCTCGCGGCTGCCTGTGTGGTATCTTCTGTGATCAGGCGTGTTCTGATGATCGATATGCCCATATAAACCAGATACAAAGCCCCAATAATTTTCAGAACCATGTAGAGCGTGGGCACCAGGGCAAGCAGGGCGGAAAGTCCTAAGGCGGCGGCTGCGACATGAACAAGCCCGCCAACCTGTAGGCCAAGGGCAGCCATAAAGCCGCCCCGTCGCCCATGCGCCAGAGTCTGCGCCGCCGTGTAAAGCAGCGCCGGGCCTGGGATAAGAGCAAAAATCACGGTTGCAGCCAAAAATGGCAGAAGCAAATCCCAATTTGGCATAGCTCGATCCTATCAATGTTTAGGGCCTATCCTCGGATGTGGTTGATGTCCGGGCAAGAGCAATTTTCACCATAAATAGGAGGCCATTCATCAATGGCGCTGAAAAATTTTTACTAATTTGATTGTATTTTAAAAGACTCAAGATATATCTTAGTATATCAAAATAATATGGAGATATAAAATGAAAGAGAGTACAGGACAACGATTGGGCCATCATGGCGGTCGATCAGGGCACAGAGGGGGCCGCGGGGGTTCCCATGATGGATCCCATGAGCACACATTCGGAGACGAGCCTCATGACCCTTCTCACAGCGGTGGGCGACACGGTCGACATGGGCGCCATCGGGTCATCGATTCTTCTGAATTGCGGCTTTTGCTGATGAAGCTGTTGGCGGAAACGCCGCGACATGGCTATGACCTGATCCGAGAGATTGAGGCCATAACCGGCGGTGCCTATGCGCCAAGCCCGGGAATGGTTTATCCAACCCTGACGCTGTTGCAGGAAATGGATCTGATCGCAGAATTAGACTCCGATGGTCCTCGCAAGGCATTCGTGCTTACCGCACAGGGCGAAACAGAAGTGTCTGCGAAAGCAAAAGACATCGATCAGATTATGATGCGGCTGTCTTCATTAAAGGAAAACCATGAACGGGTAGATGCCGGTCCGGTCCGTCGCGCGGTTGATAATTTACGCCGGGTGATCCGGTCCCGTTTGGGGGGCGAGGATGTTGATAAGGAAATGCTGCATACCGTGGCAGGAATTCTGGATGAAACCGCCCAGCGGATTGAGCGGCTGTGATGAAAACAACCTTACAAGACACAATGCGGCGTCGGGCCGGATTGGACCCGATCCCGGACAGTAGCAAGAAAACAAAGGAGAATGAGACGATGGCTTCCATCAGTACTGCTGAAGTGCCAACAGAAAATGGCAATCGGTATCTGCAACAATTGTGCAAGCACTGGGCGCATAAATTGGCTGTGGATATGACCGAAGGGCAGGGACGGATTATCTTCCCGAAGGACGGGCGCAGTGGCACTTGGGCAGAGGATGCAACGGTCACACTGACCGCGCATTCAAACCATCTGGAATGTCGGATTGAAGCCAGTGCCGACGCTCAGCGGGACGCCCTTCAGGATGTCATATCCTCGCATTTGGATCGGTTCGCCTTTCGGGAGGCACCGCTATCCTTTGATTGGCAAACAGTCTGAAGCGAGCCTGCCCCTTGGGATTCCTGTGAGATCACTCTTGTTACAGGGGCAGACGCCGCCGGGCGATGGCGGTATGAAACGCCACCCCGGCCGTCAAGCTGGCATCGTTGAAATCATACTTTGGATTATGCAGCGGCAGGGAGTCTTCGCCATTGCCCAAAAAGGCGAAACAGCCGGGGACATGGCGCAGGAATTGGGCGAAATCTTCCGATGCCGTGATCGGTGCGTCGGTAATGACGGCATTCTGCGCGCCCAATACATCCCTTGCCGCGCTCAGTGCTTCTTCGGTTAGAACGTCATCGTTCAGCAGGGAGATAAATTCACGGGTATAGGTGACATCAACACTGACATTATAAGACAGGGCGATGCCCTCTGAGATCAGGCGCATCTGCTTTTCGATTTGTGCACTGACGGCGGGGTCGAAGCTTCGCGCATCCCCTAGAATGCGTGCCAATCCTGGCAGCACATTGCGCGTGCCATCGGTGGTCAATTCAGTGACCGATACCACCGCCACCGTGGTTGGATCCACCCGCCGCGACACGATGGTTTGCAACTGGGTGACCAGGGCACAGGCGGCAACCAGTGTTTCGCTGCCGGCATGGGGTTTAGATGCATGCCCTCCAACGCCGCGCAGGGTGATTTCAAACACATCTTCGGCGGACATGATTGCACCCGGTTTGCTGACAATCTGTCCTACCGGATAGCCCGGCATATTGTGCAGACCGTAAATCTCCTCAAAAGGGAAACGATCCAGCAGGCCATCGTCAATCATGGCAATCGCTCCCTGGCCCCATTCTTCCGCCGGCTGGAAGATAAAGCGAAGGGTACCGTCAAAGCCTGATTCCTGTGCCAGAGTCTTGGCGGCGCCCAGCAGCATGATGGTATGTCCGTCATGGCCACAGGCATGCATGTAGCCGTCATGTCTGGACTTATAGGGTAAGGAGCCTTGCTCGGTGATATGCAGGGCATCCATATCCGCCCGCAGCGCGATGGCGCGATTCCCGGTGCCGCGTTTCAGGGTGCCCACAACGCCAGTCCCACCAACGCCTTCGCTTACATCATCCAGCCCGAATTCTTTCAACTTCTCGGCCACAAAGGCCGCCGTCCGCTTTTCACTGAATCCAAATTCAGGATGGGCATGAAGGTCATGCCGCCATTGTATCATTTCCTGGTGAAGGTCTGCTGGATCGGACATTGTCGGCTCGCTGTGTTGTGAAAGCAGCACCACTGTAGCCCCGGTTCCCATTGGGCACAAAGTTCCTCTTACTCCATTGAGTGAGAGGCTGTGTGGTGATTGAGGGGAAAGTAAAACTAGTTGTAAATCAAGTTATCTGGTTTAATCCCGATTGTGGCGGGCAGCCTATTGCTATCTGGATTATTGTTAGGCTGGCCAGTGGAAGATGCGGGGAAATTGGCCACGGTTCAGTGGGGGCTGAATGAAAAAATTAGGGCAGTGGTATTCAATCAAAACATTGATCAATCGAGAAGTGTTTACCCTCAGATTGATTTTGATTTGGGGTGTTGGAATACTTTTACTTCACTTTTCGCCATTTAATTTGTCAGCACGACTGTATGAAGAAACTCAAAATCTTGTTCTCGCGATTTTCTCTCCAAGCTTTCCACCAGATGGCCGATCGGCGCTCGCTGAGCCCGCTGTTGTTGTTGAGATAACCAATGATAGTTTGCGCGCCTTCCGAATAGAACAGTGCAAAGAAATCGATAGAAGGCTGAAAGACCTCAATAGAGCATCGTCCTTTGATTTAAAGGCATGTGAAATTGAGTGCATTGTAAAAAAGGATGGTGGGAATACGACGGGCTGCGACGTTGCTGATTATCTCACCGAAGAAGAGCGACGTGTTTGGCAGAACGGAAGCATCCTGCTGTATCCTGTTGAGGATCCAACTGATGTTTGGCCAATATCCTATGGCATCCATGATTATCTGATCTCAAGGCTGATCGAATTGGAGCCTGCGGCAATTATGGTCGACATCACCTTTGGCCCGCCCCGCCGGTGGGACAATGAGTTGAAGACCTTTGGAAAACGGATTGAAGCGGCACAAAAGCAACTGGTGGAATTTGGTGAAAAACCGGTTCCAGTTTACTTCGCCATTGATGAAAATTCCCTTTATCAGGGAATGACATCTCTGGATACATTGAAACGAAACGCACAGAATTCTGAAGATTACGTGTTCGATGTACCAACGACCTGGAAAGAGGATGACAATTGGTATCCGATCAAAATTACAGAGTTTCCCACTGTTTATTCGCCCGCTGCTAAAATTTTCTTAGATCTTTGTTTGGAACAGAGGGGGAATGATGGAAATCTTCCCCGCGCATGCGGATCTATGCGGAAACTTGAGGTTTGTGAAACAAATACGCCAGAAGGATTGGGCAATGATGGGATATCCGGTGACCCCAGCTTGGATTGCCTGCCCCTAGGGAAGACAGAAATCGACACTTCGGAGGATTTTATTTTTACCATATCTTCCCCGAAAATGGATTTGGAAAAGTTCCATGACCGTATGCTGGTTCGCTGGCCCTACAATATTTCTGAATTGCAGCCAAATTTTAAGAACCAGGATTTATGCGCGCAAAAAGTACCGCCCTCTTCGCTTCGTTTTTTTGGAATTGACTGGGGTCCGGTGATCCCTGATCTGGGTGTTATCTGGCAATTGGTCAGCCAATCAACGGGCATAATGTGGCAAGGCGGGCCAATTCAACCGTGTCGTCCGATGCCAACGGTTGGGGCGGCGCGACTGTTGCCGGAATATGATAAAGGCCTGGGTGAATTATACAGTTTGGTCAATAATCGTGTTGTTTTCCTGGGAGCGTACATTCGAGAGTATCCAGATACGATCGATACAACGCTTTATGATAAGGTGCCCGGAGTTGCGTTTCACGCGACTGCCTATAGAAATCTGACCGCTTATGGCACGGATTATTTCCGCAGTAACCCGTTTTTAAAGAGCGTGATTGAGGCCGTGTTGTGGTTCTTTATAGCGGTACACTCGGCGGTTAAGATTGGACTTCACGAGGCCCATTTAAATGGTGCCATGAGCGTGCGCTCTTACGAGCGGTCTCGGATATGGCTTAATCGTGCCATTATGGGGATCAATTTTCTGGGCTTTTGCATTGCCTGTCTTTTGTGGTTGATGCACACCGCACCGGTCGATTTTCTCTCACTTGCCGCTTTAAGCGGAGGTCTCGCCTTGGTCGAGACGATTGTTTTAGCCAAGCCCATGCTGTCGATCGGTGGAATTATGATCAGCTTGGTCTCCTACACAATGATGGCAACGCGGTGTTGCGCGGTTTTGGTGAAGCAGGTCGATAGGCGCGTTATCTCTATTCTTGCATGGGGATGGCGCTATCTTGTCGCGAATGTTCATCGCGCAATCAGTCATTTTTTTAAAAAGAAATAATATTAGACCCAATTCCTGCCTATCGTTCTCAAAGGGATAGGAGCAAAAGCCGTCTCTGCTGAGTGTCAGTCTTACAGGCCATAAGCAGTTGGATCTCACAAAATTCGTAATATTAAAATGGTTGTATCCAAAAACTATACACCCTAGGGTTTCTATTGTGATTGATCGGATCTGGGAGAAGGGCAATGAAGGGGACTCTGACTTTCTCAACCATTTTGCGAAAGAATTCTGCGGTTAAGCGGCGATTTTTTGCGGGGATTGGCTGTGGGGTTTTGTTGGCTTTTGGGGGCGTTCCTTTCCATGAGGCTTTGGTTCTTCCCAGTGTTGCTTATGCTCAGCAACAAGTGAATGTAATTGAGATAAAAGGTTTTCGGCGGGATTCCTTCCGTGTTGCTGACAAGGATGCTCAACGTCCCAGCATTTCAAAGACGAAGGCAGACTTTGTTCTGCCACAGAGCTTCGCGGAAGAAGATGAAAAGAATGGCCTTTATCCATTGGTGGACCCGCAGGGAGAGCTTTTCTATCTGCATCCCAAATATGCCATTCTGAATCGAAAGACCTGCGATCTAGGGCCAGCTGAAGTGGCTCAACTCCGCAATTATGCAACATCTGGCGCGCGCCCACCCTGTTGAAAGAGTGAATTCTAAGGGGATAGCTGCCGTGACGTGAATCCATTGGTCGGTGTGGAATATATACCGTCATTGGACAATAAAATGAGGGGATGGTGTGATGGGCAATTTACGATCGGTTTTGATAGCCTTAGGGCTGGTGGCGATACTGACGTCCTGTGTGACGGATGATGGCTCAGAAGGTGGCGGTTTGGACTCTGCCATGCGCAGTGTTTCTGACGGTGTCGCTGGGCTGTTTGGCGATACGGCAGATCCAAGCATTAATGCCTTGGTTTTAGCCCAGTCCTATATTCAGGATGTCGACGTTGACGAGGTGGAGAATGTTGAGGCCTTAACAGATCCAAACCATGTGTGCGACCCGACAAAGAAGCGCCCAGAGGCTGATTTTAAGTTGGGTATCGAAGATATTCGTGAAACGGGCTATGGGACTTGGCCGATTAAGAACGCAGAGAAATATTTAAATCAAATATTGGATCGTATTATTGCCTGCGCGCCTTTCGATCCTGTCCCCGCAACCATTGTGATAGCCCCTCAGCCGCAACAAAATGCCCATGTGCATCGGGATGGTTTGATCGAAGTTTCGGTTGAGAGCTTTACCCAGAACCCACAAAACGAAAATGCTTTGGCCTTTATGATTGCGCATGAATATTCCCACATTCTTCTGCGCCATTATGAACGGGGATTGGCGACCGAACGGCGGAACAAAATTTTCCGTACCAGTATGGAGGTCGCCTTCTTGGCAGATGACATTCTGGTCAGCAATGGGGCGGAAAAGAAGGCCGCTGATAAAATGAAATCACCCATGTTGGTGAACCGTACTATGGACGTGTTGTTTGAACATGCCTGGGGGCGGCAGGACGAACATGAGGCGGATATGCTGGGGTTGCATTTAGCTGCTCTTGCTGGCTTTAACGCTTCAATTGGGGCTGGGCAATTCTTCAAGGACATGGAACGCCAACCAACAATGGAAGATCGTGTGTTGGCGTTGGCGGAGGACAAGGAACGTATTTTCGGTGATGCTGCCAAGGGCGGACTAACTGGCGGCAAAAAGGGCATTCTCGACGTTTTTAAACAGGCCGGGCAAGATGCGGCACAGAGTTTGGCCGTCAGCCTACAAGACAGCCATCCTTCTGTCGAAGCACGGCAAGAAATTCTCTTCAAATACGATCTCGCCCACGGCATTGAGGATCTTGAATATGATCGAATTGATATGGGCGTTGGTAAGCAATTCCCTTTGGCAGACTATAAGAAAGTCTATTCTGACGCCGAACTGCAACTTTCTTTGAAGGCATTTGCCGCCGCGAAGGAAGTGCATGATGCGCTAGGTTCTGTCGCGTCCCTGGATGAGTTACCTGATGACATCTCGGTCAGCGCCTTGGAATCAAAAGCAAGGCTGGGTGTGTCGGGGCGGCCTTGGTTGGAAAACAATGCCTTTGGCCGTGTCGCGTTTTCATCTTTGCGGGAAATGCAGGGGAAAAACGATCTGGCAATTGTTGGATTTGAAAAATACGCGATGAAAGACCCAGAGGTTCCTCTGCGGGTTTATGAAAATCTGTTTGATCGTCAGCTTCAGGCGAAGAAGGTCAAAGAGGCAATAAAAACCTTTTCAAAAGCGGAAGCGACTTTTGGTTCAGACAATGACATATTGTACCCAATGCGCATAAAACTGGCCCATGCAAAAGGCGAAGATCCCACTTCGCTGTTGGCTGGATGTCGTCTCAGTGCAGACCCTCGCATCGCCCGGATTTGCCGCTTCTGGCAGCAAGGTGGTGTGCCGCAATCTTAAGGGTGGTCATGCATTATCTATGGTCGCTCTGTCTTGCAGGGCTAGTGGGGCTGGGCCGCCGGTGATCCAGTCCAGCAATTCAACCGTGTGCGTGACGGGCAGGGCGGTGCCACTGGCGATTTGTTGGATACAGCCGATATTGCCGGCGGCGACAAGGTCCGGCTTGGTCTTTTCGATGTTGCGAACCTTGCGGGCCTTCAGCGTGTTGGCCATTTCTGGCTGCAGCAGGTTATAGGTCCCGGCAGAACCGCAACAAAGATGACCTTCTGCCGGGCTGACGACCTTAAAGCCCGCCTGTGTCAGCAGGTCCTTGGGCAGGGCGGTGATCTTCTGGCCATGCTGCATGGAACAGGCGGAGTGATAGGCGACCGTCAAATCGGCCTGTCGTGTGGCAGGCATCAATTTGATCGTGGTCAGATACTCCGTCACATCCTTTGTCAGGGCGGAAACCCGGGCTGCATCAGCCTGCATTGCGGGGTCACTGCGGAACATGAAGCCGTAATCTTTCACCGTCGTGCCACAGCCTGATGCATTGATGACGATGGCATCCAGACCCTCGCCATCCATTTCTCGCGCCCAGGCCTTTATATTCGCGGCGGCTTGCTGGTGGCTGGTTTCGGTATCGCCCATATGATGCACCAATGCGCCACAGCAGCCAGCGCCTTGGGCAACCACGACCTCGATCCCGTGTCGGGTCAGCAGACGGATCGTGGCCTCATTGATCTGGGGCTGCAAAACCTGCTGCGCACAGCCAGTCAGCATCGCCACACGGCCCTTGCGCGGCCCTTCTGCTGGGATCACTTGCGGCACATCCCAAGGTGAGGCCTTGGGGATAGAGGCCGGTGCCATGCGGAACATCGCACCGATCGGTCCCGGCAATCCTTTCAACAGAGGCTTGCCCAGCCAGGCCCCGATCAGGGCCAGCCGAAACACCCGGGGGCGCGGCAGCACGAAACTCAGGATTCGCCGCAGTCCTTTATCCAAGAATGGTCGATTGTAGGTTACATGAATCTTCGCCCGGGCGATATCGACCAGATGCATATAATGCACCCCGGACGGGCAGGTCGTCATGCAACTTAGACAGCTCAGGCAGCGATCGATATGTTTCACCAGAGTGGAGGAGGCGGGCTTGTCCCCCTCCAGCATATCCTTGATCTGATAAATCCGCCCACGCGGGCTGTCCAATTCATCGCCCAGCGTAATATAGGTCGGACAGGTCGCCGTGCAGAACCCGCAATGCACACATTTCCGCAGGATATCATTCGCCGCCGCAACATCGGGATCTTCAAGCTGAGCAATGGAAAAGTTAGTTTGCATAGTGAGACCTTACAGCCCTTCTGTCATGCGACCGGGGTTTAGGACGCGGTTGGGGTCGAAGCTGTCTTTCAGGCGTTGGGACAGGGCGGCCAGCGGGCCGGGTTGGGGCTGGAAGACCGGGATGGCGTTGCGCAGGGAGGCGGGGCCGCGGATCAGGGTGGCGTGGCCGCCTCCGGCCTGAGCAATGGCATCGCGGATCGGCTCATGGGCGCCGTGTTTGGGGGATTGGGTGGCCAGCCAGATCAAACCACCGGCGGCGTCCAGATAGGCTACCCCCTCTTTCAAATGGGACAGGGCCGACAGGATGCCGGGCGCGGCGGTTGGGGCAACCGACAGTTTCCAGACCACCCGGTCATCATCATCGCAGAAGGGGGTGACATCGCGCACGGCCTTCCAGAATGTCTTGGAATTGTGGCTATGCAGTTCCTCTGTCTCCCCAAACGGGGCCAACAGGGCACGCAGCTTTTGACAGCGATAGTCGACCGAGGGGCCAAAACCTTCGACCCTGAGGGCCGCGACATCACTTTGCACCTGCTGAACATAGTCGATCTGTGAGCGCGCGGCGATGCTGGCGGGCAGCCAGGCGGCACCAGATACTTCGAAGGGCCCATTAAGGCCTGCGGCCAGGGCTTTTACCCCTTGGGCGGCATCAACGTTGCGGACCAGGATGGTGCGGGCCTTTTGTCCAACCGGCAGCACCTTGACCGTCAGGCGGGTCATCGCGGCCAGCGTGCCATAGGAGCCACACAGCATTTTGCTCAAGTCATAACCGGTGACATTCTTCATCACGCGCCCGCCCGATTTGACCGCCATGCCTCGGCCAGAAACGGCATCAAAGCCCAGAAAATGATCCCGTGCCGCGCCATCTTTAATGCGACGCGGGCCCGCGAGATTACAGGCAATGACACCTCCCAGAGTGCCCGACGACTCCACTTTCAACAGGGCAGACAGGTCGGGCGGCTCAAAGGCCAGTTGTTGGTGGTTTTCGGCCAATAGAGTTTCGATCTCCGCCAGGGGGGTGGCAGGCCCTGCGCCCAGCACCAGTTCCTCAGGCTCGTAGAGATTTACACCGGAAAAGGCAGAAAGATCCAACGTATGGGCCGTCTGGACGGGGCGACCCAATCCGCGCTTGGTGCCGCCGCCAATGACTTCCAGTGGCAACAATTCTGAATTCGCCCAGGAAATCGCGTCGATTAACTGCGCTTCCGTTTCGGGGCGGAAGGTTTCGGTCATGGGCGGCGTCCTGAGGCTGCGGTGGGGAATGTGATGGAGGTGACACGACCGTCACTGGTGTTGAAAGAATATCCCATAGATCAGAACCGAGGGATATCGGGGAAGGGTAACTGACCCTTATGGATATGCATCCGGCCCAGTTCCGCACAGCGATGGAGCTGTGGGAAGACCTTGCCGGGATTCAGCAAGCCGTCTGGATCAAAGGCGCATTTGACTCGCATTTGTTGCTTCAGGTCATCTTCGGTAAACATGGTCGGCATCAGGTCGCGCTTTTCAACGCCAACGCCATGCTCGCCCGTCAGCACGCCTCCCACTTCGACACATAGCTTCAGGATGTCGGAGCCAAAGTCCTCTGCCTTCTCTAATTCGCCGGGATTATTGGCGTCATACATGATCAGGGGGTGCAGATTGCCATCGCCCGCATGAAAGACATTGGCAACGCCCAAGCCATAATGCTTGGACATTTTGGTCATCTCGCTCAACACATGGGGCAATTGGTTGCGGGGGATCGTGCCATCCATGCAGTAATAGTCTGGGGACAGTCGGCCTACTGCGGGAAAGGCCGCCTTGCGTCCAGCCCAGAACATGGCGCGTTCTTCCTCACTTTGAGAAATGCGCAGGCTGGTCGCGCCTAATCCTTCGGCGATGATGCGGACTTCTTCGATCAGATGGTCTACTTCCGCTTCCGGCCCATCCAATTCTACGATCAGCAGCGCCTCGCAATCCGCTGGATAGCCAGCATGGATAAAGTCTTCTGCCGCGGTGATGGCGGGCCGGTCCATCATTTCCATGCCGCCGGGGATGATGCCGCTGGCGATCACCTGAGCCACACAATTGCCGCCCGCCTCGCTGGATGGGAAACCGATCAGCAGTGCCCGCTGGGTCTCTGGCTTAGGCAACAGACGCACGGTGACTTCTGTGACCACCCCCAGCAACCCTTCAGACCCGATCATCAGACCCAGCAGGTCATAGCCTTCCGCATCCAGATGCTTGCCACCTATGCGCAGGATTTCACCATCAATGGTGACCATTTCCAGGCCCAGGACATTGTTCGTGGTCAGGCCATATTTCAGTGAATGCACGCCACCGGAATTTTCCGCGACATTGCCACCAATTGTGCAGGCAATCTGGCTGGATGGGTCAGGGGCATAATAGAAGCCATCTTCTTCGACAGCCTTGGTAATCGCCAGATTGGTGACGCCGGGCTGAACCCGGGCGCAGCGATTGTCATAGTCGACCTCCAATACCTTGTTGAACTTTCCCATACCCAACAATATGCCATCTTCCAGAGGCAGCGCCCCGCCAGACAGGCTGGTCCCCGCACCGCGCGGCACCACCTTAATACCTTGTTCCTTGCAATATTTCAGGACATTTGCCACCTGATCCACGGTCTGTGGCAGCACAACGATTAACGGCGGGGTGCGATAGGCCGTTAGCCCGTCACTTTCATAGGCGCGCCGTTCATCTTCATCCACGATGACGCCTTCACCAGGCACCAGGGCACGCAGGTCATCGGCAATGGTTAGCCGACGCGCAATAACCGCCTTGTCCGGATCTGGCATTTTCATCGATTTGGCCTCCCTTGTTCTTCTATCTTTATAATTGGTATTACCAATTTGGTAAACCTGCCTTGAAGAGTGGCTTTCACGGGTGGCTAACCATCTCTCAACAAACCGCGATAGGCATTTTGC
Source organism: Alphaproteobacteria bacterium (assembly GCA_029212835.1). Classification (GTDB taxonomy): domain Bacteria; phylum Pseudomonadota; class Alphaproteobacteria; order UBA8366; family Aestuariispiraceae; genus Pacificispira. The sequence continues at coordinate 29,722 of JARGPE010000009.1, forward strand.
AAGGTCAGGCGCACACCCTGCCAAGCATTATTGCGCCAAACAGTATCGGAGGGATAGGACGGCGGTGCCTCATTCGGGCTGCGCGTCGACCCACCCAACCGGCGCGACAGCGAGTATGTGCCAATTTCCAGAACCACATTTGTCACTTGTGCCTTGGGCAGCAGCCCGCCCAATCCACCGCCACAAGGCGCGGCACCAGCACCTATGGCATCACTGGCGGCGGTAACGTTAATCGTAAACCAGCTTTCCGCCCGTGTCCGACCAGCAGAATTGGGAGGATTACAGGGCACTATTTCCGGCATGCCAAAGGGCCCTGGTCCGGTGCGGGAATCAATGACACAGACTTGCTGTGCGCCCTCGAACCGCTCTGCTGCAATCGCACGCAAAACAGCACCATCCCAAGCGGGGGGAGTCATGGACGCCAGCGTTTGCCCGGCCATCCGGGTCCAATCCACACCTTGCTCCGCCTGAAAGGCAGAAAACCGCTCCTCTGCGGCGGCCAGAACGCTGTCAGACCAATCCGGGGCGGGCTTATTGGCGGAAATGACATCATCCGGTGCAAAATAAGGCCAGATCGGGCCAGCTGGATTGGCGGCATGGATCAGCACCAGGGCTACTTCTTTAGGCAGATCCTGTAATCCTCCTTCGGTCAGGACTCCTAAAATCGCACCGCAGCCCAGCAATCCCGCTGAACCTGCCGCTGCGCTGCATAGAACTGCGACACGGGTGGCATCAGGAGAGCCCATGCGGGCAACGTCGCAGGATAGGCCTGTTGACCCTGCATTATCTCCGCGTGCAGCATGAGATGTTATGCGCAGCCCGATCCGATCGCAGGCGGTTAGGAATCTGTCTCTCGCGCGGTTAACATCATCACTGAAACAGGCGACCGTGTCTGTCATCGACCTCTCGGCATTTCATTTGTTTGCAATATTATGTCCAAACTGAACGCTGTTGTCGTCCAGTGCAAGAAGGCGACACAGTTGCCTCCATTGTATATTCGCCCCATAGTTAATTGCCGACGCAGTCCTTTTGACGATATTTCGATGGAGAGAATGGCGATGGGCGAGTCTGTTAAGCAGATTTTTATGGCGGTTATTACCGTTATTGGCATGGTTGTGCTGGCAATGCCAAGCCTGGCTGATCAGGAAGACAAGCGTCTCGATTCCCTGTTTGATATTCTTCACACAGCGCCGCTGCACAGTCAGGAAGCCTATATCGCGCAACAGGGTATTTGGGCCTTGTGGGTGCAGGCTCCGACGGCCAGTGGACGTGTTTTGATGCGTCAGGGAATCCAGCAGATGTCCCAGGGGGATCTAGATCAAGCAGTAGAGACATTCTCTGCCCTGATTGCGCTGGAGCCGGATTTTGCGGAGGCCTGGAACAAGCGTGCGACGATTTATTTCATGCAAGGAAACTATGCTGATGCCTTGGCAGATATTGATGAAACGCTGACGCTGGAACCTCGGCATTTTGGCGCGAAATCCGGGCTAGGGTTAATTTTCGATGCAATGGAAGAACCGGAAGCTGCAATTGATGCCTTTCGGGAGGCATTGAAGATTAATCCGCATATGGAGCAGATCCGCGCCCGCATTGAACAATTGAAGAAACAGCTTGAGGGACGGCAGCTTTAACCTCTCAGGTGCTCACTTCTTTCGGAGTTTGGAAGGCCGTCAGGGTTGCACTGTGCGGCGATAGGGCAGGCCAGGGCACATCCCCTAAATTCAATGTCGCTAATCCTGCGGTCGGAAATTTTTCGGTCAGGGCGTCAAGGTCTTCTGGATGATCCGCCTGTTTGCAAAGGGTCAGGCTGATATCGTGCATGATCGGGTTATGGCCGATCACCATGACGCGGTTGACCCCGGCGGGCAGTCGACGCAATCGGTCGATCAACTCAGATGTCTCCTGCATTTTATAAACCGCATCTTCCATCAGGATACGGCAATCGCCTTGCAGATAGGGCAAGATCAGGCCCAGAGTTTCCCGCGTGCGTCGGCTGGTCGAACACAAGATAAAGTCAGGGGCGACACCGGTTTCTTGCATCAATGCGCCCATTTTTGGCGCTGCTTTTATACCGCGATTGGCCAGAGGCCGCTCAAAGTCACTCAAATTGGCATCACTCCAACTGGATTTCGCGTGGCGAAAAATATACAAGACCGGCATTTAACAGGCTTCCTTTCCCGATCATAAAAGTGCGCGACAGGTAGCATGCTTCCCGACGCGGGCTCAAGCAAAACGCACGGATTCCATGGGTTTGTAACGGGTTTGAAACAAAAATCACCGTGACATGGTCATATGTATTGGGTATCGACAAGAGCCTGATGCAAACAGGCGACATATTGGATGGAGATCGCGGTGAGCATGACAGAAGAAAATGGTCCGCTAGATGAAAGCCCCTCAACCACGGGGATGCTTGTGGTTCCAGACGCTTCAGAGGCTCCTCATTCTCCCGAAGACTGGGGGCCGGAACGTTTCATCAATCGCGAACTCTCCTGGTTGGCCTTCAACACCCGCGTATTGGAAGAAGCCAGCAATACCCATCATCCGCTGTTGGAACGTCTGCGCTTCCTCTCCATTTCTGCCAGTAACCTGGATGAATTTTACATGGTGCGTGTCGCGGGCCTGAAGGGTCAGGTCGGGGCAGGCATTAGCACCCCCAGTCAGGAAGGCAATACGCCCGCTCAGCAATTGCGTTTGATCTCAGAAGAGGCTGGGTCGCTGATGCGCCTTCAGCAGAAAATCTGGGAAGAACTACAGGTCGAGCTGCGCAAGGCCAATGTCACACTGCTAACCCGGGATGAATTGACCACGCGGGAGAAGAGTTGGTTAGATGGGTGGTTCCTGGAACAGATTTTCCCGGCACTGACGCCGCTGGCTGTGGATCCAGCGCATCCATTTCCCTTCATTCAGAACAAGGGCTTGGTACTGGCGCTGGAACTGATGCGCCCTGAAGACGATAAAACCATGAACGGCCTGCTGCCCGTTCCTAGCAACTTGGACCGCTTCATCCGTCTGCCCGGACAAAAGGCGCGATTCCTGCTGTTGGAAGATGTCTTCCGAATTTACATGGATCGGCTGTTCCCAGGCTTTACCGTTATTGGCCAGGGTATGTTCCGGGTTCTGCGCGACAGTGATGTTGAAGTCGATGAAGAAGCTGAAGATTTGGTGCGCACGTTTGAAAGCATGCTGCGCCGTCGTCGTCGCGGCAGCGTGATCCGCCTGACGATCAATGCTGGTATGCCTGAAGATCTGCGGGACTTTGTGGTCGGTAAATTGGGGGCTGATAGCGAAGATGTGTTCCCGCTGGATGGCATTTTGGGCATGCCCGATGTCAGCCAGATGATCGTTTCAGATCGCCAGGACCTGCTATTTGAAGCCTTTAACATTCGCTTCCCTGAGCGTATTCGTGATTTTGGGGGCGACTGCTTCGCTGCGATCCGGGCCAAGGACATTATCGTCCACCATCCCTATGAGAGTTTTGACGTCGTGGTACAGTTTCTGCGCCAGGCGGCCCAAGACCCTGCCGTGGTTGCGATCAAGCAGACCTTGTATCGTACCTCTAAGGACTCCCCTATCATCGCAGCTTTGGGTGAGGCTGCGGAGGCGGGTAAATCCGTGACCGCACTGGTGGAGTTGAAAGCTCGCTTTGATGAGGCAGCGAATATTCGGTGGGCACGGGACTTGGAACGTTCCGGTGTGCAGGTCGTTTATGGTTTCGTTGACCTGAAGACCCATGCCAAGGTTTCCATGGCGGTCCGTCGCGAAGGCAGTGGCCTGCGTTCCTATGTCCATTTCGGAACCGGGAACTATCACCCTATTACGGCGAAGATTTATACCGATCTCAGTTACTTTACCTGCGACCCGGCGTTGGCGCGGGATGCGGCACGGGTGTTTAACTTCATGACAGGGTACGCCACGCCAGAGGCACTGGAGCGCCTGGCCATAGCGCCGATCACCCTGCGTCATCGCGTGTTAAGCTCAATCCGCGATGAAATCGACCATGTGAAGGCAGGACGGACAGGTCAGATCTGGCTGAAGGTCAATAACCTCGTGGATGGCGAAATCATCGATGCCTTGTACGAAGCGTCAACGGCGGGGGTTG
>JARGPE010000246.1 GCA_029212835.1 Alphaproteobacteria bacterium
CCATGCTGCCAGAGGCAGATATGGAGCGGTATTTTAGGGAAGGAATGCAATGCACCATCGGCGGAGGGACGTCTCAGATTCAGCGGACGATAATCAGTAAAGCCATGCGCCAAAGGTAAGATAATAATGTTGTTTGATCCGCTGACTCTGCGTGCGCTTACGCTTGAAAATCGGATCGTGGTTTCTCCGATGCAAACCTATTCCGCGGCCCAAGACGGTGCGCCAACAGCGTGGCATCGAGGACATCTGGCGCGTTTCGCACTTGGCGGTGCCGGGCTGGTTATGGTGGAAGCGACCGCAGTTTCACCCGAAGGTCGCTCAACAGGTATGGATTTGGGGATATGGACGGATCTTCAAGAGGCCGCGTTTCACCAGCTTGTTGAGTCTGTTCACGCCTGCGGTGCCCCGGTTGGCCTGCAGATACAGCATGCCGGTCGTAAGGCGAGCACAACAGCCCCATGGCAAGGGTTTAAACCTGTTGAACCTCCGACAGGCCAAGTGGTTATGGGCCCTACTGATATTGGCGTTCCAGGCGGACATGTGACAGTCCCAATCCACGAGAAGGATATGGAGCGCCTAATCAGTTGCTATCAGGGGGCGGCATTACGGGCAGATCGGGCAGGCTTCGATTTGATCGAAATTCATATGGCACACGGTTATTTATTACACAGCTTTTTATCCCCCTTAGCCAACAATCGAACAGACCAATATGGCGGTGTCTTGGAAAACAGAATGCGGTTTCCATTGCGCGTGGTGGAGGCTGTGCGTCAGGTATGGCCTGACGACAAACCGATATCATGTCGATTGTCTTGCGTTGACGGTGTTGGGATTGGTTGGTCAATTGAGGATTCAACACGACTAGCTGAAGCACTTTTGGCGATTGGGGTGGATTTGATCGACTGTTCCTCTGGCGGCATGGCGCTACCTCGAAAGGATATGTTGGTTCCGCGCGGGCCGGGCTTTCAGGTTCCTTTTGCCAAGGCACTAAAGTCTTCGACAGGGGCCACAGTTATGGCTGTTGGTGGAATCACTGAGGCGAACCAGGCCAACGCTATTCTCCAACGAGGAGATGCTGATTTGGTCGCAATTGGACGAGAGATGCTGGTGCATCCGAATTGGGCCGCAATGGCGGCAAATGATCTGGACAATTCACACGACTGGTCACGCTGGCCAACCCAGTTTGGTTGGTGGCTGGCGCGGCGCGCCAGACCACATTAATTACCCCGCCTCTTGCACTGTTTGCCGCCGTCCCTGCCAATAGCTGAATGTCGTAATCCCCAACAGCAAGGCAGCGCCTGTGAAATCGCTCCAGGGTGCTGTATAGAACAGCAATGCCGCGACGGTGTAGAGCGCGATGCGCTGGATCCAATCCAACCGGCTGAGGAGATAACCTGTTGAGGCAGCAGCGATGGCCATGACCGCCAGAATAGCAATCCCAGCATCATAGATGATTGTCGTGGTTGTGCCTTCCAACAGAACGCCAGGGCGGTAAATGAACAGGAATGGAATGGCATACAGGGCGATTGCTAGGACAACGGCATGCCCTGATACACGCCAGAAGCTTATATTCGCAATTGATGCGGCGGCAAATACACTGGCGCAAACCGGGGGGGTGATCGCGGACAAGATCGCATAATAAAAAACAAAGAGATGTGCGTTCAACTCCGGGATACCAAGATTGATGACAATTGGTGCAGCGATCGCTGAGGCCAGAATGTAGGAAGCGGTGGTCGGAACATCCATTCCTAAGAGAATGGAAAGAACGGCTGTTAGAAGCAGCACAAAGGTTAAGTTCTCACCAGATAGCGACAGAATCATCCCGGAAACCTTCACGCCGGCACCGGTCGCTGTCAGCACCTTCACAACGATTGCCGCACAGGCCAGCAGCACGGCGATCATCGCGATCGCTCGCCCGGCTTTATAAAGACCATCAAGGATTTGATCGGTTAATTCCATATACGTTGAAACCAGGCCAGCTGTTCCGGATTCTCTGATGCTTTTGATCGTGCGAAGGATCACCAAGCTGATCAAAAGCGTCGAAACCGATGCCGCACCAGCCAGGGTCGGCGTGAAATCAAGCACCAGAAGGAGCATAAGCGTACCGACCGGCAGATACATTGGAAGTGACGTATAGGGGTCTATAAGCTCACGCCAAGCTGGTAGTTCCGCACGGTCCAACGGTTTGATTCCCTTGCGGCGTGCATGAAACCCAACACTGAACCAAAGCGTCAGAAAATACAGCAATGCAGGCAAAATAGCAGCGGCGGCGATCTGCGCATAGGGGATGTTTAACATCTCCGCCATAATAAAAGCACCCGCGCCCATGACCGGTGGCATTATCTGCCCTCCAGCCGAAGCGACGGCTTCAATCGCGGCAGCGTAGCTCCGTTTGTATCCAGCGCGCTCCATTGTCGGAATTGTGACCGGCCCCATGGCCATGACATTGGCAACCGCAGATCCGGTCACAGTTCCGAACAGGGCGGAAGAAGCGGTGCACACTTTTGCTTGGCCACCATAGCTGCGCCCTGCGATCAGGGTTGCCAGTTTGATGAAGATTTCTGTCGCGCCGGTGCTCAGCAGTAAGGCACCCAGCACGATGAAAATTGCGATCACCCGGGTGCCCATATCGGTCATATAACCAAACAGGGTCTCGGTGGAGGCATAATAGGTTTCAATCAACGTCAGTAGGGAGACGCGGGGCGGTTGCCAGGGGCCTGAAATAAGATCATGCCCAAAATAATAATAAGCCAGTCCGGCTAAGGCGAGGATGGGTAGGAACCATCCAATCGTCCGTCGTCCTCCCTCCAGTACCAATGCGATGGCAATGCCGCCTAGAACAAGGTCCAGTGTTGTCAGGTGGACAAAGAAAACGGAGATACGGTCGTTGCTCAATGCAATATGTAGACAGACATAATAGCCAAGGAGGGAAAGGCCGATGTTCAGGCCAGCTAAACCCCAGCCTTTCCCCTCTTTTAACAGTGCAACTGCAGAAATCAGGAATATGGACCCAAGGCCGAATCCTAGAAATACGCCGCGTTGTATCAACGGTTCCCTCATGCCAATGAAGGCCGTGAGAATTTGAAATACGGCATATCCAATCAACACGACCTTCAGGACTGTTTCTGCCCAAGCGATCGGCTGATCTTTGGTTTTCTGTTCAACCATTTCTGATGCTTTCGACCTGTATTTACCCGATTAACTGCTAGAACTCTATCGTGGCTCAGTTTGTGGATTTCCAATAGGACATTGCGCCCGGATGAACGGCAATTCCGATATCTTCAGTGGCCAGGATCGACTTTTTAAAGTCATAACCAGCAAGTTGTGGCCAAACCTTGATCAGTATTTCCTTCTGCTGATCGATAGACTGAGCAATGCCTTCTGCCGTTTTGTCATCCATAAGAGAAAGACGCGTAGCATAGACGATTGGCACGGATGGCGTGGTGAATTCAGGGTTGTCCTTGATAAAGCCGGCTGGGATCGTGATGAAGCCGACGCCTGGAATATTCTTGCGGATTAATGCCTGTTGTTCCGCGGAGAATCCAAGAATGCGCATATCAACACTGGTCATCAATTCCTGCAGCGTTGCATCTACGCGATTGGCTGCTGCATATTTGCTGTACCCGACCAATTGCTGATTTCGTACACCTTCAATTGCATCAGTAACAGTCCCATAGGTGTATTCTGGCTCAATCCCAAACAGCTTCAGGCTTTGTGTGATCAGCAATTCACCGCCGCTTCCGCGAATGCCAGGCGTGAATTTCTTACCATCCAGGCCACTCAGATCTGTAATGCCTGAATCGGCGCGTACAGCGATATTGATGATGGAATCACTATAGGGATAGAGTGCGACCAGATCATCAACAGCATTGCCTTCAAAGGCACCGGTGCCAGTGCGTGCTTGCACAAAGACGTCTCCAGCAACCAGTCCTAAGTCGATTTCACCCCGCACAAGGCGGCGTACGTTATCGACGCTGGCGCCGGTTTCAACAACCGTAACTGTCGTACCGGGCATGCCGGCTTCAATGGCTTGTGACATGCCAACTGCAATTTGATAATGACTTGATGTTGCATTCGTGGAGCCAAGGCTCAGTGTTTCGGCCTTTGCTTGACCGCCTGGTACGAGTGACGACGTCATACCAAGAATCAAGGCTGCCCCGGCCAGCAGGGACTGACATTTCGAAAGTTTCATGGATTCCTCCCAAGTATAGTTGTGTGTCATCCCCGAGCATCAGTGTGACTTCCCGGGACATCCGATCAACCGCAAGGAAATTTCCATGCAATTGACGGTCGCTGATTGTGGCTTTTTGTATTTTTGCTGCCTGGGCACACGATTCATTATTATGAATTCAGCACCCAATTGCCCTTCCTTCAGCGCAGGCACGGTGGCATGGATTTATTATGCGAACAACAAAATTATGAAAATTAATTCCGCACAGTGATTTTTTGCTATATGCTCATTTTAGAGCCTTGAGGTGTTGATTGGAGGAAAAGGATTTATGTCTGCTGAAGAAATTGTCCGGTTCGATTGTACTGATGGAATTGCTACAATCACATTGAACAGACCGGAGCGCCGCAATGCCTTATCCATCGCAGCGGTCGAACGTCTTTATGATTTATGGGAAACCATTGATGCGCGACCGGAAATTCGTGTCGTCATACTGACGGCGGCACCTTGTGGCACCTTTTGTGCGGGGATGGATCTAAAGGAAGCAAGCGAGATCAAGGCTAAGCAAGGTGTCGATGTTCTGACGTTATTAAGAGATCCTTTTCATCAACGCATGCGGGCAGTTCGTGTGCCAATTATTGCGGCAATGACGGGCCACTTTGCTGCTGGTGGATTTATGCTATCGCTGAATGCTGATATTAGGATTGGTATTGCAGGCACATCTGGGGGGATAACTGAATCCAAACGAGGGCGCGGGTCGCCTTGGGCTGTGCCGCTTCTGTGGCAGATT
>JARGPE010000010.1:0-29272 GCA_029212835.1 Alphaproteobacteria bacterium
TGTGCCTATCGAGAACAAGCGCCGATGGTTGAATCCAGTAAGACAACCGCCGTGTCGTAATCATTGCGCAACATGCGCGCGAGCGTTACCGTTCAAAGTATAAGCTGGATCAACCAGCATTCTGTATATTGGGGAGGCTTTGGCTGTGACGACACGCGTATTAGTCGCGGAGGATGAACCGAATATTGTTGAGTCGCTCAGCTTTATTCTGAACCGCTCCGGTTGTGACGTCACCGCCGTCACCGATGGGGAGGCTGCCCTGGCCACTATTCGGGCGGACAAGCCCAATGTTGTTATCCTGGACGTGATGCTGCCCAAAATGAATGGATTTGAGGTCTTAAAGGCCGTGCGATCAGACGCCTCCGTTAAGGATATTCCAATCATCATTCTGACCGCAAAGGGTCAAAGCCAGGACCGTCGCATGGCCGAAGAAATCGGGGCCAACGCCTTTGTCACCAAGCCGTTTTCAAATCAGCATATTATTGAAACTGTGCAACGACTGGGCTCTCCCTCAGGGGATTCATCATGACCTGGAAACGCGCGACCACCGTCTCAGGGGCCGCCTCTGCCTCTGCCATCCGAAAATCGCGCGACATTGCCATGATCATTCCGGTTATTTTCACCTTATTGATCATGCCGCCTATGGTTCATTTGTTTGGCTCTGAGCCTGGACTGGCTGGCATTCCATCAATCGTCGTTTATCTCTTTGGCTTATGGATTTTGGTCGTCCTGCTGACCGCGTGGAATGCGCGACGGTTAAACACGCCCGAAACGAATGATCCATTGGTCATGAACCCGCAGGACTCGCCCCCCTAATGCTGTCGGCCAATCTCGTCTTTGCGGTATCGCTGGGCTATGTCATCCTCCTCTTTTTAGTAGCGTTCTGGGGCGATAAAAAGGCGCGCACCGGATCTTCGGGCCTGTTTCAATCGCCTTTGATTTATACACTGTCGATCTCCGTCTATTGTACCTCCTGGACGTTTTATGGCGCGGTTGGCTCTGCGGTTCGCAATGGACTGGAATTTGCCACCATCTATATCGGCCCAACGATTGTCTTCATTGGCTTTTGGTATCTGCTGCGTAAACTGGTCCGGATCGGTCGTGTGCATCGCATCACCTCCATCGCCGACCTGCTGTCTTCCCGCTATGGCAAAGGGGAGAGTTTGGCGGTTCTGGTCACCTTAATCGCAGTGGTCGGCACAACGCCCTATATCGCGCTGCAGTTAAAGGCCGTAACCAACAGTTTCCAGGTGATCAGCGGCAATATCGTCAGCGATCTGGCCCATCCCGTCTTTGGAGACCCTGATTATACAACAGCCTTCTGGATCGCCACGGGCATGGCGATTTTCACGATCGTATTTGGCACCCGCAATATTGATGCGAATGAGCGTCATCACGGTGTGGTCGCCGCCATCGCGCTGGAGGCTTTGGTTAAATTATTTGCTCTTCTGGCCGTCGGTCTGTTTGTTGTCTTTTCTCTGGCAAATGGGCCGGGGGAGGTATTTTCATGGGCACCCCCCGATTTCCTGAAAACAGAAGATGTCTTTGGTCCGCGTTGGGTCAGCGTGACCTTTCTGGCCGCGACGGCGGTGATCTGTCTGCCCCGCCAATTCCAGGTGACCGTGGTTGAGAATTCAGACGAGCGTCATCTGTTCACGGCGTCCTGGATGTTCCCCCTGTATCTGATGTTAATCAGCCTATTCGTGCTGCCCATTGCCATTGCGGGCCTAAAATTCCTGCCCGCCACCGCCAACCCGGATATGTTTGTGCTGACCCTGCCTATGGCGATGGACCAGCACACCCTGGCGCTGGTCGCCTTTCTGGGCGGCTTTTCCTCGGCAACCTCTATGGTGATTGTTGCCTGTATCGCACTGTCGACCATGGTATCCAACCATATTGTCATGCCCCTTGCCCTGCGCCTGCCCTGGGTTGAAATGCAGGCCAGCGGCGACATCCGACGACTGCTGCTGTTCAGCCGTCGTGCCAGCATCTGTCTGGTCTTGTTGCTGGGCTTTGTTTATTTCCGCCTCAGTGCGAAATCTGATGCACTGGCCTCCATCGGCTTGATCGCCTTTCTCGGCGTTGCGCAATTCCTGCCCAGCTTGATCGGGGGCCTCTACTGGCGCCAGGCCTCTGCAAAAGGGGCATTCGCAGGTCTCGTGGCGGGCTTCACTCTGTGGCTCTATACTCTGTTTTTCCCCAGCTTCGAAGGTCAGTTCGTGATGCCGCTCAGCGTCATAGAAAACGGCCCCTGGGGCATCGCCCAGCTTCGGCCAGAAGCGCTGTTTGGATTGGGCGGCATGGACCCATTGGTGCATGCCCTGTTCTGGAGCCTGTCGATCAACACATTCCTGTTCGTCACGGTCTCTGTCATTTTTGACCCGAAACCGTTGGAACGGCTGCAAGGCGCGTTGTTCATCGATGTATTTCGCGCACCCGCCGACAATGAATCCCGCTTCATCCGCCGCTATGCCGCCAGCAGTGATCTCTTTGTCCTGGCCCAGCGCATTTTAGGCACCAATACCGCCTATCGCCTGTTTAGTGATTTCGCCAAGAACCAGGGCGTGTCCGGTCACCTGCCCCGCGCCGATGATGAATTCATTGGTCATCTGGAGCGGGAACTGGCGGGCAGCGTCGGGGCAGCGACGGCCCGCGCGATGATTTCCCAGGTGGTTAAAGGCGAAACCATCAGCCTGGATGAGTTGATGAAGATCGTCGATGAAACTCAACAAGTCATCGATTACAGCCGCCAATTGGAGGTCAAATCCCACCAATTGCAGCAAACCGCCCGGCAGTTGCGCGAGGCCAATGAGCGCTTGAAGGAATTGGATCTGCAAAAGGATGATTTCCTGAGTCAGGTCAGCCATGAATTACGCACGCCGATGACCTCCATTCGGTCCTTTGCCCAAATCCTTTTGGAAACGCCAGACATGACTGTCGACGAGACCCAACGTTTCACCGGCATCATTCTGGAAGAGAGCATGCGCCTGACGCGGCTGCTGGATGAAATCCTGGATCTGGCGCGCCTGGAGGGGGAGCAAATCCCCTGGACCTTGCAAAAGGTCGACCCGGAAGACACCTTGGAGCGCGCGGTTGCGACCTGTCACGGTCTTGCCGCCCAAGCCGAAACAGAAATTCAGTTTGGAGATCGTGTTCAGGGAATAGAGATCGACGCGGAAGCGGACCGACTGCGCCAAGTCTATCTAAACCTGATCACCAATGCGATTAAGTATAATACCGCTGATAAACCCATTATAACCGTGCGCACAGAATTACAGGGCCAGCGCTATTGCGTCTATATCGAAGACAATGGTGAGGGTATCCGTGCCGAGGATCGCGAACGGATCTTCAAGAAATTTTCCCGCGGCTGGCGTGAGTCAAAAGATGGCCGCAGCGGAACCGGCCTGGGCCTGGCTATCAGTTGGCAGATCATGCAGCGGCTACAGGGTGATTTGGAATTACTGCCCCAAGAAACGGGAACCGGTGCCTGTTTCCGCGTTACCCTGCCCTATCGCTCGGCGAATTCCTCCACAGCCGCAGAGTAATCTGACCACCAGCCCGCATCCCGTTGCAGACGTTGCCGTGCCGCGCAGCGTGTCTTTCAGTCCCAACACATTCAGATGAAATTCATTCGATTTCCCATGAGTATTTTCATAGTTTCGCTGATCCGCTTACAGGTGTAGGGGAGAGTTGGAATTGGCCTGTTATCTCTCGTTGGAGTTCCGCGCATGATCCCTCCTTTTCTGTCCATCTCTCGCCGCACCCGCAGCACCCCCTTCAGCCGCCGTGTAACCGAGGCTGGGGTGAAGGCCTATACGGTCTATAACCACATGTTGCTGCCGACCGTTTTTAATTCGCTGGAAGATGACTATTTCCATCTGCGGGAGTCCGCGCAGATTTGGGATGTTGCCTGTGAACGTCAGGTAGAAGTGCGGGGCCCGGACGCAGCACGCCTGCTGCAATTACTGACGCCGCGTGACCTGTCCAATATGCAGATCGGCCAATGCTATTATACGCCCATGGTTGATGAGACCGGGGGCATGATCAACGACCCGGTCACCCTGAAGCTGGCCGATGACCGCTATTGGATCTCCATTGCCGACAGCGATCTGTTGCTATGGGTAAAGGGTCTGTCCGCCGGGACCCGCATGGATGTCGCCGTGACCGAACCGGATGTATCGCCCTTGGCGGTGCAAGGACCCAAGGCTGAAGATGTTGTTGCCGCCGTTTTTGGCGAGCGGGCACGCAGCATCAAATTCTTCCGCTTCGAACCAATGTTGCTGGATGGACAGGAATACATCGTCGCGCGCTCCGGTTATTCGAAGCAGGGCGGTTTTGAAATCTACCTGCAAGATTCCGCTTATGGTGAATCCCTGTGGGACACGATTGTGGAAGCAGGCAAGCCCTATGGCATCCGCGCTGGTGGACCGAACCTGATCGAGCGGGTTGAGGGCGGGTTGCTGTCTTATGGCAATGATATGACCCGGCTGAACACGCCCCATGAATGTGGTCTGGGCAAGTTCTGCCAGACAGTGGATGCAATCGGTTGTATCGGCCGTGATGCCCTTATCCGTGTCATCATGGAAGGGCCACAGCGGATGATCCGTGGGTTGAAGATTGATGCTCAGGGCCTACCCTTTACAGTAGAGCCATGGTCGGTCACGGTTGGAGATGCCCATGCGGGTCAAGTGACCTCTTCCGCGTGGTCACCGCGTCTTGAGACCACGGTTGCAATTGCTATGATAGAAAATGAGTACTGGGAGCCTGGGACCGCCGTTGTTGTGAATACACCCTCTGGCCCGCGTGAGGCAGAGGTTGTCACACTTCCCCTATAAGTCTGATGCCCTGTAATCCTGAACGTCGTTTGAAAGGAAATTCATGTTCAAAGCACTGATCGTCGACAAAGCCGAAGACGGAACAATCTCCGCCCAAATACAGGATATCACGGAAGAACAGCTGCCCGCAGAAGGCAACGTCACCGTTGCGGTGGAATACTCAACGGTCAATTATAAGGATGGTTTGTGCATTACCGGCACCGGCGGGCTGGTGCGGACATTCCCCCATGTGCCGGGCATTGATTTCGCAGGCACTGTCGAGACTTCAGACGACCCCCGATACAAGCCCGGTGATAAAGTCGTATTGACTGGTTGGCGCGTGGGCGAAGTCTGGTGGGGCGGTTATGCCCAAAAGGCACGGGTAAAGGCCGACTGGTTGGTGCCCCTGCCCAAGGGTCTGTCCACCAAGCGTGCTATGGCCGTTGGTACTGCGGGCTTTACCGCCATGCTTTCTGTCCTGGCCTTGGAAGCCCATGGCCTGAAGCCAGGCGGCGCGCCGGTTCTGGTCACAGGCGCTGCCGGGGGTGTCGGATCCGTTGCGACCGCGATACTGGCAAAACTCGGTTATGATGTTGCCGCCGTAACTGGACGCCCGGAAACCGCCGATTATCTGAAAGACCTGGGTGCCAACCAAATCGTGGCGCGGGAAGAACTCGCCGAACCGTCCGGCAAGCCGCTGGAAAAAGAAATGTGGTCGGGCTGTATCGACGCCGTTGGCGGCAGTATGCTGGCCAAGGTACTGACGCAAATCTGCTATGGCGGCTCTGTCGCAGCCGTTGGTCTGGCTGGCGGCCCGAAACTGCCCACGACCGTGATCCCTTTCCTGCTGCGTGGCGTGAATCTGCTGGGCATCGACAGCGTCATGCGCCCGACCGAAGATCGCCTGACGGCGTGGGAGCGGATCGTCACCGACCTGCCCTTCGATAAGCTGGATGCAATGGTCGTGGACAAAAAACTGGGCGACTTGCCGGAACTGGGCCCGGAGATTCTGAAGGGTCAAATCCGCGGGCGGGTTGTCATCGACGTAAACGCATAATTTGGGGCGATACGCTCCAGATTTAATCCTAAAAAATACCGGCATCCAGGCCAGCAGCCGCCAGCATACCAAGTTCCCGGCACTGGTCTGGAAACGTCTCGTCCCAGTCCCCTTTGCACAGCACGGGGTTCTGGATGGCCTTCCAGCCCAGCCCGCCGACAATGCTCTCCACTGCGCGGCGGGTGCCGGTGCCGTCCAGACCTGCGCGAATATACAGGCCATAGGCCAGGCCCTGCTTCTTCTCGATCACCTGATAATAGGTGCGGTCAAAGAAATCCTTCAGCGCGCCTGACATATAGCCCAGATTCTCTGTCGTCCCCAGGATCACCGCATCGGCGGACAGAACATCCTCTGGCCCGGCGTCCAACGGCGCCTTTACCACGATTTCCAGCGCCTCCGCTTCCGCAGCCTTTGCGCCTTCCGCCACGGCATCACGCAAGCGTTTCGTGTTGGGCGATGGGGCATGGGCGATGATCAGCAGGCGTTTCACGAGCGCTCCTATAAATCCAGAGTTAGCGATTTGCCCTTGGCGCGAGAGACACAGACGCAGATCAGCGTATTGTCGGCCTGTTCGTCGCTGGTCAGGACACTATCGCAATGATCGATTTCCCCCTCCAGGACATCAACAATACAGGCACCACAGACCCCTTCCATACAGCCGAAGTCAACACGTATGCCAGCATCCTGCAACCCTTCCAGAATGGAGCGATTGGCCGGAATGCGCAGGGTGCGGCCACTTTTCGCCAGCACGATCTCAAAGGAATCCAAGGGCCCTTCCAATGCACTGGGATCGGCGGCGAAACGTTCGAAATGGATTTGATCCTCTGGCAGACGGGAGGCTGCGGCATTCAATACAGCCTGCAACAAAGGTTCCGGCCCACAGACATACAGATGCGATCCGGCCGGGGCTGCATCCAGCATCCCCCCCAGATCCATCAGCCCATGGGTATCATCATAATGACAGGACAGGGCATTGCCTAAGCCTAATGATTCAAACGCGTTTTGAAAGGCTGCATGGGCGCGGCTGCGGATCAGATAATGCACCTGAACCGGTCGACCAAGGGCGGTCAAGCGCGCCGCCATGGCATAGATCGGCGTTGCCCCAATCCCCCCTGCCAGCAGGATTGAATGAGGGGCATCCTCTTTCAGCGGAAAGTTATTACGGGGGCCATTCAGCGTGACTTCCGTGCCAATTTTCAGGTCGTGCATCGCCTGTGAGCCACCGCGCCCAGCCTCCTCGCGCTTTACCGCGACGCTGCCACTGCGCCCGTCCTCTGCCCATCTCCACAGGGAGTATTGACGCAGCAATTCATTGGGCAGCAGCACGTCGATATGGCCACCGGGCTGGGCGTTTGTAAACGGCGTTCCCTGCAGCGCCTCGAAAGTAAAACTCTTCACTTCATCGCTTAAAACATCGACGGATTTCAAAATTGCTGGAAACGGGGTGGGCGACATCAGCGGTGCTCCAAGCCCTCCCAAAAGGGCATTTTATGAGAGTTTTTGCAGCATTTTCGACCAAAATGCACATAAATCAGTGCAAAACGATGCCTTAACCAAAGCGGACGCGCAAGGGAGAGACGGCGCATCCTGGATACAAAAAACCGCGTATTGGATTGCGTTGAACTCAATCGACGGATCACACTCCCCGTATTGCTGCAAATAGTGAGAGATGCCATGGCCCGCCGTCCCTATGACCTGCCCCCGATGACCACGCTGGCCGCCTTTGAGGCCGCCGCCCGCCATTGCAGCATGAAGACCGCCGCCAGCGAATTGAATGTCACGCCCGGCGCGGTCAGCCGTCAGGTCAAGGCACTGGAGGAAGAACTGGGCCGCGCGCTGTTCGTGCGCGTTCATCGCGGTCTGGAATTGACGCCAGAAGGCGCAGAACTGGCAGAAACCCTAGCCCTGGGATTTGCGCGCGCCGCCGATGTCTGCCGCCGTCTGCGCAGCCAGACCGACGCACCCAGCCTGACGGTCGGGGCAACAACGGCCTTTGCCGGATACTGGCTGATCCCGCGCATCGGTAGCTTTTGGCAACGCCATCCGGAGGTCACGGTCAATCACGCGATTTCTGACGATCCAATTGATCTGCGCCGGAGTGATATTGATTTGGCCCTGCGCTATGGTGATGGTGCTTGGCGGGGCATCCACGCAACTCGACTGTTTGGAGACCGGCTGACCCCGGTTTGCAGCCCGGATTTCGCTGCCCGTCACCCAGACACAAAGCTAGAGGACCTGCCGCAACTCGCCCTGTTGCGGATGACCGGGGTGGATGCCTCCTGGATTGACTGGGATGCCTGGTTTGCCTGGGCGGGCCTCCCGGTCACAGACCTACCCCGGCGCGGGCGCAGCCTGAACAATTACACTGTTGTCCTGCAAGCGGCACGCGGCGGTCAAGGTGTTGCCCTGGGCTGGGAACGCCTGGTCTCCCCAATGCTGGACAGTGGCGAATTAGTACGCCTGGTGAACCACGCCATGCCCTCCCCCGGCGCCCATTATGTGATCTGGGACGAAACCCGCACCCCATCACGCCCGATGGTGCAATTCTGTGACTGGCTGCAGGATCAGGCTCTCGCGTGAGTTCCATGCACGTGAGCGCGCATTTTTCCAGAGTTGAGCACGGCGCGGATTAGGATTTAGCTAAAAAGAATGAATGTAATTTTGAATTCACTTTTGGAGAGCCGCCATGCCGTTGGATTCGATCGCCCTGAACAATGTCATGCAACCGATTGCCAAAGCGACCGGCCTGCCCAATGAGGCCTATATCGATCCCGCCGCATTTGAAGTAGAAAAGAAGAAGGTCTTCTTTGAAAACTGGGCAGGAATTGGCTTTGGCAAGGATGTGCCCAGCACCGGCGATGCGGTGCCGATTGAATTCTTAGGCATTCCCCTGTTGATGCTGCGCGACCGATCGGGCGCGGTGCGGGTCTTCCAGAACATCTGCCGCCACCGGGGCATGATCTTGGTTCAGGAACCCACAAAGATCCGTGGCGTCATCCGCTGCCCCTATCATTCCTGGTGCTATGGCCTGGATGGCAGCCTGCGCAGTACGCCCGATATCGGTGGGCCGGGTGTCAACGAACATCCCGATGTCGACAAGGACGGGCTGGGCCTGGAAGAGGTCCGCGCGACCCTGTGGCGCGATGTGGTCTTTGTGAACCTGTCGGGCACCGCCCCGGCCTTTAAAGACTATGCCGCAGAGCTGATCGAACGCTGGAAGGAATTTGACAAGCCGATCCATCATGGCGGCCCCGAAAGCTCTTTCAATCTGTCGGTGAACTGCAATTGGAAGCTGGCGGTCGAGAATTATTGCGAAAGCTATCACCTGCCGATGGTGCATCCGGGCCTGAACAGCTATTCCCGCCTGGAAGACCATTATCATATTGAAGAAGATGGGAAATTCTCCGGCCAGGGGACGGTTGTCTATAACCCGCAACTGGACAATACCGGCCGCGCCTTTGAGAATTTCGACGGCCTGTCGGACAAATGGGACCGGGCGGCGGAATATGTGTCCTTCTTCCCCAATGTGCTGTTTGGCGTCCATCGCGACCATGTCTATGCGATCCTGCTGGAACCCAAAGGCCTGGAAGAAACCAACGAGCGCGTTGAGATTTATTATGCCAATCAGAGCATGCTGGATGGCAACTATGCCGATCTGCGTGTTCGCAATTCCCGGCAGTGGAAGGGCATTTTCGTCGAAGACGTCTTCGTCGTCGAAGGCATGCAGAAGGGCCGCCACGCGCCGCGCTTTGACGGGGGCCATTTCTCCCCCGCCATGGACGGCCCGACCCATATCTTCCACCGCTGGGTCGCGGAAAAGCTGGCAGGCTGAACGCTCCGTCAGTTGCGGATATAATGCAACGTGTTGAACCCCTGCCGCAGGGCGCGGGTTTCGTCGGCCAGGGCCTCTGGATCGTTTGAGGTCAGCGCCCGGGCGATCAGGCGGGCCAGGGCGGGGGTGTCCTGGGCTGTGACGCCCCAGCGCACCAGTTCCGGTGTGCCGATGCGCAATCCGTTCATATCGCCCGCGACGGGATCAATCGGCAGGCCGATGCCACAGGCCAGGAAACCGGCCTTGCGCAGGGTCTTGGACGCCGCCTGACCGCCGCCAAAGCGCGCCGCCTCAATGGCGAATTGGTGGGAGGTTGTATAGCCCTTGTCGGCTGCAAAGACCGGCAGGCCTTCTGCCGCTAGGGCCTGTGCCAGCGCCTGAGCCACCGTCACCATTTCGGCGGCATAGGCCGGTCCGAAATCGCGCCAGTCCAGCATGGTGATCGCCAAAGCCGCTGATTTTGCCGCATCGAAATTCGCCGTCAGGCCGGGGAAAGCGATGGCGTCCAGGCGTTCCGTAATCTCTGCATCATTGGAGACGATGATCCCGCCCGCCGGGCCGCCCAGGCTTTTATAGGTGCTCATCGTCATAAAATGCGCGCCCTCAGCCAGCGGGTTTTTCCAGACCCGCCCGGCGATCAGCCCGCATTGATGGGCCGCATCGAACATGACCTTCGCGCCAATGCTGTCTGCAATCTGGCGCACCTCGCGCACCGGATGTTCAAACAGGTTCAGACTGCTGCCCACGGTGATCAGCTTCGGGCGTTCCCGCTCCGCCATTTCCGCCAGGGCAGCCACGTCGATTGTATAGCCTGTGGCGTCGACTGGCGCGCTGACGGTGCGCAGCCCGAAAAGACCGGCACAGCCCGCCATATGATGGGTGACATGCCCGCCAATGGAAGGCGGCGGCGCGATGATCGTATCGCCGGGCTTACAGGTCGCCATAAAGCCATACAGATTGGCAATCGCGCCTGACGGCACCCGAATTTCAGCAAACGCGGCATCGAACACTTCGGCGCATAATTCCGCGGCGATGACTTCGATCTGCTCAATCGCTTCCAGCCCCATCTCATATTTATCGCCGGGATAGCCCAGAGACGGGCGCGACCCGATGCCAGAGGCCAACATCGCCTCTGCCTTTGGATTCATCACATTGGTCGCCGGGTTCAGGTTGAAGCAATCGCGCTCATGAATCTCGCGGTTCCGCTCTGCCAGGGCCTCAATCGTAGTCTCAATCTCGGCGGAGGATTGCCCGGAGACCCGCTGGGCAATTCCCTGGATATAGGTTTCACACTCTGCTGGAACCCAGTCGCGATGCGTCAGCGCCATGATGATCTCTCCTAATTAAAGTCCCCTAACGCTATGCCGCCCCGATTGTCCCCGCAAATCAGATTTACTAAATTTCGCCCTAGAAAATCTAAGGGTAGAAAATCACTCATCAGAATTATGGATATCGACCATGCCCGTCTCGCCACCGCGCCCAAAAGGCCCGCCCCTGAATGCCCTGCGCGCCTTTGAGGCGGCGATCCGGCTGGGCGGCTTTGCCCCGGCAGCCGACGAACTCTGCGTCACGCCGGGCGCGATTTCCCAACATATCAAGGCACTGGAGGATTGGGCCGAGGCACCGTTGTTTGAGCGTCGCTCCCAAGGCGTGGTACCGACCGACTTCGGCCTGTCCCTGGCCGCGCCTTTCGCGACCGCCTTCGATGCCATTGGGGAGGCCGTGCGCCATCTCCGCTCTGGCGCGGAGCATCAGACGATCCACATCGCCGCCCTGCCCAGCGTCGCGCAATTATGGCTGTCGCCGCGCCTGCCGATGATCCGCACCGCGCTGGCCGGGCACCGCCTGTCGGTCACGGCGCTGGAGACACCACCCAATCTGGGGCGCGAATTGTTCGATATCAGCATCTTTCTGGACACGCCCACAGGCCAGCCGGGCGAAACCATCCTGGCAGAGGATCGGATCTTCCCCGTCTGCTCCCCCGAAATCGCCGCGCGGCTGAAATCACCCGAAGACCTGCTAGCCGAGACCTGGCTCTATGACGCCGTCTGGCCCGACGATTGGGACCGCTGGCTGGCACAGGCGGCACCGGGCTTGAAGAAAAAGCCCAACGGCCCCCATTTCTCCCTCTACACCGTCGCCCTGGAAGAAACCAAACACAGCGCCGGCATCCTCATCGGCCACGCCGCCCTGGTCGACTCCGCCCTGAAATCCGGCGACCTGGTCGCGCCCTTTGGAGAGCAGGTGGCGACGGGAAAGGCGCTAACAGTCACGGTCGCACCCCATCAGAAGTCCTCGAAGGCCGTGCGGCAGGTGCTGGCGATGTTGGGGAATTGATTGGAGATAGTACTATATGAACTAAGTCACGAAAACCTTAGATGTCGACAATCTGAATACACAAGCCTAAATAAAGCTCTGTGTTAACTGTTAGTAATAGTTTATTGACATGTGCTATAATGATGTGATGTCGGCATAGCCGAGAAGAAACACTGGTGGTTGAAATGAACAAAAATATCATCTCAGCATATACGGAGGATCAGGCTTCTAAACTAACTGGCCTAACTGTGCACCAATTGAGGCACTGGGACAGAACTGGATTCTTTACCCCATCTTTTGCTGCGGAGAATCGCCGCACTGCATTCAGCCGAATTTATTCCTTTAGGGATTTACTCTCTCTACAAGTGCTAAAGGCGCTGAGGGTGGATATGGGATGCACATTGCAACACCTACGTGAAGTAAATGAGAGCCTAAGTCATTTGGGAGATGATCGCTGGTCCAAAACAACGCTGTATGTTCTCAATAGAAAAGTAGTGTTTGATGAAGAAGGACAACTAAAGGAGCCGGTAAGTGGTCAAGCTGTTCTACAGATTCCGCTTCGAGCAGTTCGCAAGAACATGCATTCAGCTGTGGAAGCAATGTCTAGACGAGATAATATGGATATCGGTCGTATCGAGAAAAAACGCAACGTCAGTCATAATGCAGCAGTAATTGCAGGAACACGGATACCAGTAGATACGATCAAAAGATTCTATGAGGATGGATTTAGCATCCAACAAATAATTGAGCAGTATCCTGCTCTCAAAAGTGAAGATATCGAAGCAGCTATTCGTTACTCAACTGAGAAAAGCGCGGCTTGACGGGGGCAAGCGCTAAATTGAGGTTTTTCCTCGACGAGGGTGTTCCAGTGATGACTGGCGACGCCCTAGTTGAAGCTGGTCATGAAGTAATCTTCTTCAATCAAAGTGGTGTGGCAAAGGGATCAGCTGACCCTGTAGTTTGCATTTCAGCTGCGGCCAACAATGCGATACTAGTGGCCCACGATAGAGATATGAAAACCCTAGCAAAGGGACACGGAGTTACACCAGCTCGCTTCAAAAAGCTTAATCTTTTAAGCCTAACCTGCCGGGAGTCTGCAGGGCCCAGCCGGATTAATGATGCGTTATCATTGATTGAACATGAATGGAAAGAGAGCATCAAAAGAGGTCAGCGACTCCACATTGTTATTGGAGATAGTGTTATTCGAACTCACCGATGAAATTTTACATAATTTGCATATTTATTGTAATAGAATTTAAATCTCCTCTACCCCCTACTCCAACGCATCCTTCATCGCCTGAACTTTCGCGAAGCCGTCGCGGCGGGGGATGCCGGTGGCTTTGGCAAGTGCATCGCCGAGGGCCTTGGTGGGCAGGCCGGCGGCGACGAGACTTTCCAGCATGCGGTCGAGGGCGCCCGCATCGGCGGGGGCGGTGGAGTCTTCGTCTTTGGGGGGAGCCCCGGCCAGGATCAGCACCAATTCGCCATTGACCGCCTCGCCCGCCTCAATCTGGGCCAGGACCTCTGCGGCGGGGGCCGTTAAGACCTTCTCGATGAATTTGGGTAGGGGCTGGCCCAGAGCGGTGTTGGGAGACAACTAAAGTAGTCAGAAAATTAGAATGAGTACCGAAGACCGATAGTGATACCAACGCTGACGACATCGTCGATCTTCCATGCGCCAATATTTTGAAAGGCCCCTGCCGCTATATTGCGGCTATCCGCAGTCTCAAAACCATCCAGCCAATAGGCATCAAGGGACGAGGTCAGCGTCAAGGACGGCGACAATTTGGTATCCACACCAACGCCCAGTCGTGCCGCCGGGCGCAGTGTTGTTCCATCGTGGACGTTCGAACCAAGTGCGCCAGTGGCCGCGACCCTTTCTATAATATTGGTTAACCTGTTAGAGGTGAAACCAATACCCGCGCCGATAAATGGATCAACCGTATAGAATCTCTCTTTATCCAGTCCCTTGGCATGCAAATACCCGTTTAGCAAAAAAACATCCGACGAGGCGTCGGACGTAAACGCGCTGTCACCAAAGGTAGGAAAAGCACCGTTCCAATCCAGTTCATTGTTTAAACGGCTGTAGGAAACATCCATGCGCACCAAATTAGAAAATCTGTACCCAGCAGCGCCAGTCAACAGCAATCCATTGTCACCCTCAATATCGTGGACACGGCCGTTGCGATCACGGCCCGCAACAACAGACCCCTTTGTTGCGTTGCTGATCCAATTCATGCCGCCATTCAGGCCGACATAAAAACCTTCGTCAGCCGAAGCAAATCGCGGGCTGATTTGCAAACCAAACAAAATTAAGATGAATAAAAACAAATGCACCAAAGAAAAATGCTTACTGAAATTCATAATATCCTCCTTTTACACTTTAGGATATTATCAAGATGATTTGAAAAGCTGTAAACTAAATTATGATTCTCTGAATCAGGGTGTTTTCTGTTTATCTGTCGAATACGACTGAATCCGGAGGCCATAGCGGCAAGCATAATAGCCCCATGATAGCTTGGCGTTACGCTGTCGCGGGGATTTCGAAAGACAGACAATCAGAGAGCCCTAGCCCTCCAACGCATCCTTCATCGCCTGCACCTTCGCAAATCCGTCGCGGCGGGGGATGCCGGTGGCTTTGGCGAGCGCGTCGCCGAGGGCCTTGGTGGGCAGGCCGGCGGCGACGAGGCTTTCCAGCATGCGGTCCAGGGCGCCCGCATCGGCGGGGGCGGTGGGGTCGTCGTCTTTAGGTGGGGCACCGGCCAGGATCAGGACCAATTCGCCATTGACCGCCTCGCCCGCCTCAATCTGAGCCAAGACCTCTGCGGCGGGGCCGGTTAGGACCTTTTCGCCGAATTTGGTGAGGTTGCGGCACAGGGCGATATCGCGGTCGGGCAGGATTTCGGCGATTTCCGACAGGGTCTTTTCGATGCGGTGCGGGGCCTCGTAAAAGACACAGGTATAGGGGACGGCGCGCAATTCCTCGAACCGGGTGCGGCGCAAGGTCGGCTTGCGCGGCAGGAAACCCATAAAGCGGAAATCGTCTGGCGGAATGCCCGCAATGGAGAGGGCGGTGGTGACGGCATCGGGGCCGGGAACGGCGGTCACGGTCAGCCCGGCCTCTCTGACCGCGCGGACCAGAGGGAATCCGGGATCGCTGATCAGCGGCATGCCTGCATCGGACACAAGGGCGAGGCGCGCGCCCTGGCGCAGGCGGTCGATCATCTCCGGCGTGCGGGCCCGTTCATTATGGTCATGAAAGGCGGTCAGATGGGCGTCTATGCCAAAGGTAGAGAGCAATTCCTTGGTGGTGCGGGTATCCTCGCACAGGACCATATCAACGCTTTGCAGCACGGAGAGCGCGCGGGGCGAAAAATCGTCCATATTCCCAATCGGCGTGCCGACCAGATAGAGAATACCGTCGCCGTCTGACTCGGATTCCGGGGCCTCCAGCGGCGCGACGGTGATTTCCAGTTCCGCCCCTTCCTGTTGCAATGCCTTGATCAGGTCGCGGTCCAACTGAGAAGAGCCCTTATCCAGCCCGATGCAGAAGGTGCGCGGTTCCGGCGTCGGCATGCGCCGCCAGATCAGCGGCGCGCCTGCCTGATATTTCGGATTGATGCGGGCGGTCGCCGTGTCTTCATGGGGGCCACAGCGCAGCGTCATCCGCACCGCGCCGCGCAGGGCCAGCAGGGCGGCCTCGTCATATTGGGCATCCACCCCAATGATACAGGTGCCAGAGGCGGTCAGGTCCAAATCGCGCGTGACCTCAAATGTCTTAGCATGAGAGGCGCGGATATTGGGATGACCCTTGCACTGGATCAGGACAGGCTTTGCCGGATGTTTCATGGGCGCAGGATTGGCGGGCGGATGGGCATTGTCAATCAACTCCCTTGCCAATTGGGATCGGCAACAGCATCGATCATCAGCGTCGCGCGGGCCGAGCCCCGCACCAGATGGCGGCCCCAGGCGCTGCGGATCGGGGGATCGCCGTGGATCAGCTCCCGGTTTGTGACGGTAAATCCGGCGGTCGCATAGCCGGTGATCAGGTCCGGGTTTTCGGCTGGATCGACAATATCGCCCATGCCCAGGCGCTCCAGATAAGGGCGGTCCTCAAACACCGAATAGTTCAGCAAGACGCTGAGTCTCGCCTCCGGCTTGCACAATGCGCGCAGCGACGACAGGTGGTCGATGGCAGGCTCGGACACGATGCGCATCAGGGAGCCCCAGGGATATTGAACCGTCAGTTCGTCTGCCAGACCGGCGAAGGGACCGGGCAGTCTTTCGGCTGCTGCCCGGACGAACAGCGCATTGGGCAGGCCGCCCTTTTTGAGGGAGCTGCGGGCCGTGCGGGCGCTGGCCGCCATGTTTTCTGCGACCGCATCAATGCCGATGCACAGGCGGTTCACTTCCTCGCGCGCCGCATCCAGGATGAATTTGCCCTGGCCGGTTCCGACATCAATCAGCACCGACAGCGCCTTTTCGCGGGCCTCGTCCAGCAGGGCGGGTTCCAGTGGGGCCAGTTTGCGCCCAAGGACCTGATCAAATGTGCTCACGGTGGCGTTTCTCGCGGGTGTCTTCAAAACGGGATTGATGGAATTGTGTGTACCCCATCGGACCGGATAAGAAAAACCCCGCCGTGTGGATCAGGGCGGGGCTTTCCAGAAACAGGCAGATTTTCCAAAAACAGGCTGGTTTTCCAGAAACAGGCTGGGCGTTACACTTGCGGCGGTTGTTCCGTGTCTTCGATCGTGATCTTGAAGTCGACACCTTCGTAATGAATGGTGTGTTCGCCCGCGCCATACTGTTGGTCGTTGATCGTGACCGTGTCTTCGCCATCCTTCAGAATCTTCAGCTCGTCCCGATCATCAGTCATTTCAACCAGATCATCGACCGACAGGGACATATCCACCTTGCCCTCAACGCCGGTGACATCCAGGATTTCGATATTATTGACGGCATTGGCCAAATCATCGCCAGACAGCGCGTTGCCTTCCGCATTACCACCGCCCAGTTTCAGGGTATCGGTGCCGCTGCCGCCATCGAAGCCTGCCTTGAGGCCTTCCAGGGCCTGTGCGCCGTCCAGATCATTAGCAGCATAGGCATCCGCAATGGCCTGATCCACGGGACCAAAACCCTCGCCCTCTTGTGCCAGCGCTGCGGTGTGGAGGTCGCCAATGTCGAAATGACCCTCGTCATCACCAGCGCCTCCGATCAACAGATCATCCCCGCCCGTCGCGACCAGCACATCATTGCCGCCGCCACCAGCAATCAAGTTGGCACTGTCATTGCCGATCAGCACATCATCGCCGGCTCCCCCCAGCACATTCTCAACGCCGTTCCAGATCGAACTGGACAGATCGACATGCAGGCCTTCGGTCACCCCGGCGGCAGCAACGGCCCAATCCGTACCCTCACCCATATCAATTTCATCAAAGCGCGTCCCCAGATCCGCATCGGTGAAGTCGCGCAGCGTACCATCCTCGTTGACCTGCCAAGCCTCTAGACCCGGTGCCAGTTCCTCACCTTCAATGGTGAAACCCAGTGTATCGCCATTGTCAGAGAGGGTCAGATAATCATCATCATTATCGCCCTGACCCCAGCCACCGTGATTACCAAACAGATGGAACCGGAAATAATGCATTACATGGCCCCAGCCGTGACCATTATGGTCATGATCATGGTGGTGATCGTGATTGCCCTGGCCCGACCATTCATTGGATGCGGCCAGCGCCGCCTCCCCGAAGGTTATGCTGCGCACAACCACGTTAGAATTGGACGAGACATTGCGCAGTTCGATATTTGTATCCTGATCCCGGCTGACGGTGATCCCTGGAATTTCGATGGTTTGAAACGCCCCTTCATGGCCATTTGCCTTCACCGTTGTGGTGAAGGTGCCAAAAGAGACTCCGCCGACCAGAACCTCAAACTGTCCCGTGCTGCCATAGCCCAGCTTGCCCACTTCCAACACCAGCGTTTCAGTGGCCGTGGTCGGGACATTACTCATGCCGGAAACCGTCGCACCAGACTCACTGGCTTCGGTCAGGAACAGCGCCGAATCTTGCGCGTCCTCGGAGGAATCGAGCAGATCCGGTGCATCGGGCATCGTCACCCCGACGGAGACGGAGGCGAGGTCGGAATAATTGCCATCATCATCAATAACACTGACACCAATCACCCGTGTTCCCGGCTCCGGCACAGTATCGTTGCTGGACAGGCGCACGGCAGCCAGGGCCTCTTCATAATCCGCGATGGAGGCATCGCCAGAAATCATCAACCTGTAGCCCGTCGCCGTCTGGGTCGCGGTCTCCAGGGTCAGGCCCAAACTGTCTAACAGATCCGTATCGATGTTCAGCGCGTCGCCCTCTTTGAAACCAGAGGTGATCTCCACAGTTGCCTGCATCAACAGATCGCCATCAAAATCAGAGATATCCACGCCGTCGAGAACCGCGACACCCTCTGCCAGAGCATCGGTATCCAGTGACAGGTCGTCTGGCTGAGTCACTTCCGGGGCGAAATCAACCACGGCACCGCCCACGGTGATCTGCAAATCTTCATAATTCGCAAAGGTAATGCCCAGGCTGGCAATCGTATGTGGCCCCACACTGTTGCGATGGGCCGCAACGGTGGCCGCTGCAATCTCTGCGATCACAGCATCAATATTTGGATGTGATTCACTAAGGTCGATGCGCAGAACATCATCCCCAGCCCCGCCATCCAGATTGAGAGCCCGGCCGACCTCGTTGGGATCAATCGTCACGACAGTCAGGTCATCACCCGCCCCCGCGTCAACCGTATCAGATCCCCCATCCGCATAGATCGTATCGTTACCGGTGCCACCGACCAATACATCATTATCCGAACCGCCATACAGGGTATCATCGCCACTGCCGCCGTCCAGGGTGTCTTCGCCAGCCCCGCCATACAGAACGTCATTGCCCTGATCACCATTGATCATGTCATTGCCTGCCCCACCGGCGATGGTATCGTTACCAGCGCCGCCAGACAGGGTGTCGTCACCATCAGTGCCGGCAATCACATTGTCGCCATTGTCGCCGGTAAAGACGATCCCAGCATCCGGGTCAGGTACAACAATGCTGTCGACATCAATTGGATTGCCATCGATATCAACGATCGACAGGGCCTCAACACCGCGCACATCCAGGCCAAGTGCCGAAAAGACCTGACTGCCCGTTGCCGCCGCACCAGACTGAACGAATTCCACCAGTTCATTAAGCGCGTCAACGATGTCCTGATTCTCCAGGTCCCAAGGCATAACCGTCAGGGTCAGGGCATCTGTACCCGCGCCACCATCGACAATATCAATGCCGTCACCATCATGGATGACGCGCATAATATCGTTGCCACTGCCGCCCAACAGAGTATCGGCCCCTTCTCCTGAAATCAGCGTATCAGCACCAGCACCACCTTCCAGAATGTCATCACCAGCGCCACCATTCAGGACGTCGTTTGAGCCAAGACCCGATCCATCATCGACAGAAACAGAGAAAGTTTTGGTCTCTGTCCGAGAATGACCGCCGCCATCGGGATCACGATCCGTGACCCGGGCTGTGACACTGAGGTCGAAATCTGCTGTACCAGGGGGAACAATCAACTGCACCGTATCAAGAGAATCAGAGGCCAGGGTGACACTGCCACCAGTGACCAGAAGCTCTCCGTCCTGCCATAGCTGCACCCCATCAGGCAGGCCGGACAGGGTGACGGTGACGATTTCCGACCCGTCCATATCAGTCACAGCAGCGGCGATATTCAAAGAGACGGTCGCGCTGAGATTATCCCCATCACCAATAAGATGATCATTGCCATCCCCGCCCAACAAGGTATCACCGCCCGCCCCACCGATGATTGTGTCATCGCCAGACGTGCCAATTTCCGTCGAAGATTCCGCACGCCCCAGAACGACGCTGACATCACTGACTGTGAAGTCCGGCGCATCTGCGCGGGCCGCAACGGTAACATCCAAGGTCTGCGACGTGCTTTCTGAAGAAACACCGTCACTGGTCGTGGCGGTCACACTGAGATCAAAGTCCACACTGGAATCTTGTGGTGGAATGACCGCCAGCCCCTCCAACTGATCAACCGTCAAATTGACGGAAGACCCCTCAAAACTTTCACCCGCAGAGTTGGTCAGGGTTGCCCCATCAGGCAGATTTGAAATCGTAACGGTAATCGTCTCGCTGGGATCAATATTGCCGATCGTGATATCCAGCGGGATGCTCTCATCTTCGGCGCCACTGGCGCTGACCAGAGTAATTGTCGGTAAGTCTAGATCAGGGGTCACACTGACAGAGAAATTCTTCTCGACCACCTTCGATGCGCCGCCGTCGGCTTCTGTCGAAATTGCGCGCACCGTCAGACCGACACTGCCGGAGAAATTATTTGGGGCAATCAGTGACAGACCCGCCAGAGCGTCGGCCGGAACTTCGACAGGGTCACCGCTATAGGTAACACCATCCGCATCCTTCAGAACGAAGCCTTCGTCCAATCCAGCGATTTCAACGGTCAGGCTTTCCGATCCATCGGTGTCGGTCAAAACGGCACTCAGCGACAGGGCTATAGGCTGGTCTTCAATGCCGACAACAGAATTTGCGGTCACGCTGGGCGCATCGGCCACCGGATTGACCGTCACGGTCAGGCTGGACGACAATTCTGCGGTCTGGTCACCATCCTGCGCCGTCGCGGTAATTGTCAGGGTGAAATCTGCATCGGAATTTGCACCCGGCGCGACGGTCAGACCTGCCAATTGGGCCGGTGTCAGGCTGATTGGGCTGCCGGTGAAAGTATCCCCTGCCGTATTGGTCAGCACCGCATCATCGGGCAGACCCGAAATCGTGACACTGACGGTATCGCCCTCGCTGGCGGCACTGGCATTGATGGTTAAGGGAATGCTGCTGTCTTCCGATCCTGTCGCATTCAAGACGCTGAGGACCGGTTGCACAGCAACCTCGCCAAAGGTGACACCCAATGTTTCCGTAACACTGCTGACGCTGTCGCCTTCAGTCGCTGTTGCGGTGACAGTCAACGCAACTGACCCAGCAAAGCCCGCCAAGGGGATTAGGGACAGGGTCGACAAAGATGTGGCTGGAACCGAAACCGGGCTGCCGGTGAAGGTATTTGTGCCATCGCTGAGCGTGAAGCCCTGCGGCAAACCGCTGATTTCGATGCTCAGCGTTTCCGAGCCATCCGTATCGGTCAGGGCAGAGGAAATCGACAATGATACTTCTTGCCCTTCCAAGCCGTCGGCTTCGGATACACTGAGCGTCGGGGCATCGGCCACACCAACCACCGCAATACTGAAAGTTTCAGTGGTTGTTGCCTCGGTCCCATCTTCAGAACTGGTTGCGGTCACTGTCAGATCAATCGTACCAGAATAATTCTGTGGCGGGATCAATTTCAGATCGACCAGTTGATCCGGGGTCATCGCGGAAGGATTTGTAATATCCTGACCTTGGGCATCTACCAGACGCGCGCCTTCCGGCAGGCCGGATATCGCAATGGTCAGGGTTTCCGAGCCGTCTGCATCTCCAGAGGCAACGCCCAGTGCCAGCGCGATAGCGCTATCTTCTGCGCCTTCTGTATTGCTGACGGTAATGACCGGATCATCCGCGACACCTGACACCGACACCGTCAAAGACTTGCTGGTCTCTGCCATGCTGGTGCCGTCTTGGGTTACCGCCGTGACGGTCAGATTCATGTCACCGGAAAAGTCCGCCGGAATCTGAAGCACAAGACCACTGACGGATTCAGCTGGAACATTGTCGGGATCAACTTCTTGGCCCGCTGCATCCAGCAGTGTTGCGCCAGACGGCAAGCCAGTAATGGCAACGGTCAAGGTTTCATCATCATCCGGCAGCCCAATGGAAATGCCCAGCGGGACTGTGCCCCCCTCCAGCCCAGACACGTCTTCGGCCGAAACAACCGCGCCATCCGAAACACCGGCCACGTCAACAGTGAAGTTCTGGCTGGCAGTCGCGCTGGTTCCATTTTCAGAACTGGTCGCGACAACACTTAGAGACAACGTGCCGGAGTAATTCGCTGGTGGTTGTAAATGCAGACCCGCCAGCGCGTCCACGGGGACGTTTGCCGGGTCCAGCAATTCCCCTTCAGCATCTGTCAGGATCGCCCCAACAGGCAGGCCTTGAATTTCAACGGTCAGGGTTTCTGATCCATCCGCATCGCCCTGAGCGACCGATATGGATAGGGCGATTGAGCCATCTTCCAATCCAGACGCATTGCTGACAGTCACGATCGGATCATCGGCGATGCCATCAACGGGAATCGTGGTTACGGTTTCCGTAACGCCCGACGCGTCAGTCAGCACATTCTGCGCCGATACCGTGATATCAAGGTTCAAATCCGCATCGGAATCAGCGGGCAACTGAATGGACATATCGCCCAATTGTGCCAGCGTCAGTGTAATTGCGGAACCACCCAGGAACTGAGCTCCATCTGCGGCGATCAGAACCGCGCCTTCGGGAACGCCCGTCACGGTTACGGATACATTTAACAGCAGGCTTTCTGCACTGTCATCCAGGGTCAGGCTCAACGCGACAGTACCGTCTTCGACACCATCGGTGAAGCTTAGCGCCGGGGTGAAGCTGGGATCTGGGAAGTTGCCAGCAAATTCTACATTCTCAACACCGCTGATCTGCAGACCCAATGTTTCGAAGGTACGAACGGTTTCCGTATCGCCACTGGCAACGAATTCTTTCAGCGCGATCAAATCCGACACAAAATCGGCGCTCAGCGCTTGTTCGTCGGTGAAGCGCAGGATGACCGTATCATCACCTTCGCCGCCTTCGACAATATTATAGACCCGGGCTAACGCGACGGCGCTGTCTCCAAATTCCAACTCTTCTGTTTGCGATTGTCCCGCCGTTTCTGAAAACTCAACCGTGCCGCCTTCCAGGGTCACCAGCAGGATATCGTCGCCAGCGCCGCCCTGCAGCAGGTCGTTACCGGTGCCGCCATCCAGGATATCGTCCCCAGCACCACCGCGAATATCATCATTCATGGTACTGCCAACGACGGTATCATTGCCATCGCCCGCATCAACCACCAGGCGCTTATTGGCGTCCGCTGCCGCGACGACATCATCGCCAGCACCCGTATTAAAAATCAACGTGCTGTCTGCAATATCCGTCCCAGACAGGTTTCCGATCACAATGGAGTCATTACCGCTGCCGGTATTGATACCCAATTCTTCCACGCCATCCATGTCGATAGACGTGCCAACACCGCCAACTTCATTAATCAGCACATTTCCGAATGAATTCTGGCTGACATTCCAGCCAGTACCGGACGTGACACCAGAAGCATTGATGGTGAACAGATCGAAACCGCCACCACCAACGATGTTGAAATTGCCGCTGCCATAGCTGTAGGTGTGAGAACCCCCAAAATTGCCAAACGTATATGTCTGCGTGCCACTAGGCCCGCCGCCAAGACTGCCACCGCCAAATGGCGTTCCCGGTATCCCTTCGTTTGAATTACCGCTAACGCTGCCATTGAAAAATGGACTGCTGCCACTGGGGCTGCTGCCGCCCAGGGTTCCAGACGGTGCCTGTGTGTCATTTCCCAGACCCGCATTGAGGATTCGTAAAAATAGCCCGCTCTCTGTGAGGCCGGCTATCGCACCGCTGGGGCCTGCGGCGGTGTCCAAATCATCCAACTGGTCCGCCAGATCCTCCAGTTCATCTGGATTTAGATCATCGGGATCATTACCCCCACCGTCGTCATCTTCTCGCAATTGCGGTGCATTCGGGCTGAAGTCGATGGCATCGCCATAGGTGGCGGTCTGCGTATCGGGGTCCATCACAAAAACATTGCCCGGCGCAGTAAAGGCTGAAGTGACAATGGTGGACTGACCAATAGAACTTAACAGAACCTGACCGGCGCTGTTTTCCACCACGACCGCCCCTTCAAACAGGGTGACGGTGGCATCGCCCGCGTCCTGATCCACATTGACGCCGTATTTTGTGCCGCGAATACCAATCGTGGCGACTGGCGTGCGGACCTGCACGTCTTCCGGATTGCTATGGCCGATTTCACCACTGGCAAAGACAAAGGCCCCCTGCACAATGTCAAAAAGCTGCGACCCGGACTTAGCAGAGGAATCATACACCATTTCGTCAATCGAGATTCGGGCATCCCCCCCCATCGACATGGTGCTGTTATCGGCGAAGATGATCCCAACGGCCGAATCACCACCAGTGACAATGACATCGCCTTCATAGACGGCATCCCCGGCACCCAACTGGACTTCGACGCCGCCGCGTTCCGCAACGACGACGCCCTTCATACTGTCAACAGAACCGGCAGGCTCGCCCATCGCATCACTGACACCCGTCTGGGCGACCTGAAGATCCGGCACCATGGGACCCGCGAGTTGATTAACCAACCCGCCATTCACCACGGCCCCACCATCGGTCGTCAAATCCGCGGGCGCACCGCCACCGGCAAAATAGTCAACGACAACAATTGTGTCCCCGCTGGGCAGGATGATCTGCAGATCAGGACCTACATGGGAATATTCTCCCAACAGCACATCGTCCCCACCGGGAATGACAGTTGGTCCATTGGCATTCAGTTCGACGAAGGTTTCGCCATCTGATCCGTTTTGAGCCTGCAAGGCCTGTAGAATATTCATAATCCGTTACCCGCGATTCATCCTAAAAAAATCCAGAAATTTGGAGCTGTGTTGAGGACATCAAACCAGCGTTAATCATATTAAATTAAATTGTCCCCAATCCTCCGTGACCATCATCACAGGTCGTCAGTGACTCACACATTTTCTTAAGCCTGGATTCGGATTTTGGCGGGACGAACCAATTCGGTTTCTTATCCAAAACGCCTGCAAATCCAACCGCTTGCGATATAGTTACACCGCGCAGATTACAGTATCGTCCAACTAAACAAATTGATGCAAGAAATCCCAATTACACGGCCCTAAATTTCCGAAAATTTACATTATATTTTATATACTTTTGATAAAACTGGCGGCTCCCTGCGACCTAAAACGGTTTTGGGTGAGCCGCCAGTTATTATTCTATTTCAATATGTTAGACAGGCTATCGATAGAGCCGGTCCCCGGCACTTTCCCGCACATCGTCATACATGCTGGCGACGAACTCTCCATAGCCATTATAGATTTGTGTTGGCACGCGATCACCACTTGTCAGCAGTTGTTCTTCCGCCTGGGACCAGCGGGGATGGGGAACTTCTGGATTCACATTCGCCCAGAAGCCGTATTCACTGCTCTGTAATTCTTCCCAATAACTGATCGGGCGCTGGTCGGTGAAGGTGAAGCTGACAATCGACTTAATCGACTTAAAGCCATATTTCCAAGGCAGGGCGATGCGCAGTGGCGCGCCATTCTGTTTGGGCACCGGCTTACCATACATACCCGTCACCATGAAGGTCAGGTCGTTCATACCCTCGGCCATGGTCACGCCTTCGGTATAAGGCCACGGATACCAATCAGCCGACAGGTTGGGCATGGTTTCCTTGTCCGCCAGAGTCTGCATTTTGATGTATTTTGCATCATTGGTCGGCTTTGCCAGTGCGATCAATTGCGACATCGGGAAGCCAGACCACGGCACAGTCATCGCCCACCGTTCGACACAGCGATGACGATAAACCCGTTCTTCCAATTGAACCTTTTTCAACAGGGTATCAATGTCCAGGGTCATGGGTTGTTCCACCATGCCATCGATTTTGATTTCCCAAGGTCGGATTTTCAGCGCCTGTGCCTCTTCATAAATGTGCTTCTGGCTGCCAAATTCATAATAATTGTTATAGGTCGTGGCATCCTTTTCATCGGTAAGGCCCCGTTCTGGCACTTTATACAGATCATTACGCGGAACCGGATACAGGCCGGCACTGGGATCAGTATCAGCAAAGGCGCGGCGACTGCCGCCAATGCCGGTTGCCAAGGCTGTCCCAGCCAGGAATGCGCCCCCAGCCAGGCCCTTTAAAAGCTGGCGCCTGTTGTGATAGTCGCTCTCGCTGATGGCTGCGGACTCTGGCAGTTCCCAACCGCGTTTGATCTTAATTAGCATGGACGATGCGCTCCCTCTTTAACCATGACCGCGCCCGGTATCGGGTGCATGAGGGTAAGCTTGGGCGAAATACTGCCTACGTCAATTGCTGGTAACGCGGACGTGAGAAAGTATGTTCACGCGCGACCACAGTCAGAAGACAGAAGATTGGGATCGAAACCCAACAAGGCGACGGCCCGGTCCCATTTTCCATCCAGTGAGGAATCGAATAACAGGCTGGCATCGCCCGGCACCGTCAGCCAGGCATTTTCCTGAATTTCCGCATCCAGTTGACCCGGCCCCCATCCGGCATAGCCCAAGGCAAGCAAGGTATTCTGGGGCCCGGTCCCTTCTGCGATGTCACGCAGAATATCAACGGTTGCGGTCAGTCCAATGCCGTTATCCATCACGACGGTGCCTTCACGCTGATAGTCCGTTGAATGCAGAACGAATCCGCGTCCCGACTCCACCGGTCCCCCGAAATGAACCCGGATTGGGCTGCTGGCACCAGCGCCGTTAATATCCAATTGCTCCAGCAATTCATCGAATGTCAGGGAATCGACATGCCGGTTGACCACCAGCCCCATCGCCCCTTCAGCATTATGCACACACAGAAAAATCACCGTTCGCTGAAAGCGTGGATCATTCATGCTGGGCATCGCGACCAGGAACTGACCTGTTAGATATCCGGAATGATTGTGGGTTTTATCTGGCATCGGCCCCGTATCATTTTATTGCATTGTTTCTAACTATGTCGGGCAGTCTATCAAAAATTCCAGCCCTAATTCCAGCGCCATCGAAATCCCCCCTTATCCTCAAGCGACGATGAGCCGCACGCAGTTGTGAGTTTTTACGATCCATCATCTGTCCTATATAGGGAGGAATATCCGCAGACACAGCACGAGACATTGGATTTTTATGCAGTATTGGCCCCCCATCCGGCACCTGTTCCGACAGGCAGCCTATGCCAGTCTCGCCACGCTGACCCTGGCGATTGGTGCTGCATCTTCTGGATTCGCGCAGGAAAGTGCCTGGGATGGAAATGAATATGCCGCGGCCCGCCTGATTTCTGCCACAACAGCGGTCGGCCAGGATGAAAGCCTGCGCCTGGGTCTGCAATTCCGCATGGAACCCGGCTGGAAAATCTATTGGCGCAGCCCTGGCGATGCAGGCCTGCCACCAGTACCGGATTGGTCACAATCGGACAATGTTGATACGGTCACCATGCAATGGCCGGTTCCCTCGCGGTTTGAAATCTTCGATATCGGCACATTGGGCTATGAAGACGCGGTCGTGTTCCCGTTGATCGTAGCCCCAACCCATCCGGGTGCCCCAGTCGATTTAAAGGGTGAAATAGACTTTCTGGTCTGCGCGGAAATTTGTATTCCCGGACATGCCAGCCTGGCCCTGAGCCTTCCCACAGGCACACCCGCTTTGGCGCAGGAAGCCCATTTGATTGACCGCTTTCGCGCCACAGTGCCTGCGACCGATGCGGCAATGGCGGGATTGACCGTGACCAATGCCAATCTGGACGTCCAGCCTCAGGACCAGATTGACGTCGGTATTGCTGTCACCGCGCAAGGCAGCCCATTCACAGACCCGGACGCCTTTGTCGAAGGCCCTGGCGGTGCCTATTTTGACAAGCCGAAGATCACCCTCTCTGACGACAAGATGTCAGCCGTCCTGCATTTCACCGCTCCCACCCGCATGACCCTGACCGCCCTGAAGCAGGATGGCATTACCGTCACTATTGTGGATGGTCCACGCGCGTTAGAATCCCATGTGATACCGTCAGAAGCGGCGCTGCCGCTGGATACTGCTATGGCGCAGCCGTCCGATCGCGCAACCTTGTGGACGATCCTTGGAATTGCGCTGTTGGGTGGGTTGATTTTGAACCTGATGCCCTGTGTGCTACCGGTCCTGTCGCTGAAACTTATGTCGGTCATGTCAAAATCGGGGAAGGACAAAGCCTCCATCCGTGCCGGATTCTTAGCCTCTTCCGCCGGAATCATTCTCTCCTTCCTGGCGCTTGCTGGCGCAGCGATTGGAGTCAAGGAAGCGGGCCTGAGCGTTGGCTGGGGTATTCAATTCCAACAGCCAGTCTTCCTGGCCTTGATGGTGGCGTTGGTCACTCTATTTGCCTGCAATCTGCTGGGCCTGTTTGAATTCCGCCTGCCCGGCCGTCTGGGGGATCGCGCGGCAGCCATGGGTGCGGGGCATAACAGCCTGTTTCATGATTTCCTGACCGGGGCTTTCGCAACCCTATTGGCCACACCCTGCAGTGCCCCCTTCCTGGGCACCGCCGTTGGCTTTGCGCTCAGCGCCGGCCCCATGGAGATTCTCGCTGTCTTTACGGCCTTGGGATTGGGACTGGCGCTCCCCTATCTAATGGTCGCGCTGGTGCCCGATGTAGTGCGATTCCTGCCCCGCCCCGGCAGATGGATGATGGTTCTGAAGATCATTCTGGCCCTGGCCTTAGCAGGCACCGCAATTTGGTTGCTGACTGTAATCAGCGCCACATTAGGGGCCGAAAATGCCCTGGCGATCGGGGCGCTGGCTTTGTTGGCTGCCCTGGTTCTCGCCACCCGCAAAATCGGGGGCTCTCGCCTGGGTCGGGCGTCCTGGCCGATTTCCGCTGTATTGGCCCTGGCTGCGGTTCTGGCACCGTTGACCATGGCCCCGCATATCCAGGCCCCAATGAATCAAAACAGGGAAGATGCGACCGGCATTCAGTGGCAGCAATTTGACCCCGCCGCTATTTCAGGTCTGGTCACAGACGGCAAGACTGTCTTTGTCGATGTCACTGCGGATTGGTGCGTGACGTGCCAATGGAACAAAAAAACCGTCGTCGAAGTGGGTGCGGTTGCCGACTGGCTGGCAGGTCCAAACGTGATCGCGATGAAGGCTGACTGGACACAGCCAGACCCTGTTATTGCCGACTTCCTGGCGCAACATGGGCGCTATGGCATCCCCTTCAACATTGTCTATGGACCCGCCGCCCCACAGGGCATAGCGTTACCGGAATTGCTGTCTGCCAATGCGGTCAAATCAGCCGCAGTGCAGGCAGATCCGGGGGCGCGAATCGCGGCCATGGATTAAGAGACACAGAACATCTGGACAAGTCCCCAAAAGAGACTATGTCCGAACAAGACTAAAGGCGGTCACGGCACAACCGGGGCCCATCACACCAGAC
>JARGPE010000010.1:29305-32902 GCA_029212835.1 Alphaproteobacteria bacterium
ATGAGCATTAAAGAAGGCGAAAAAATTCCTGCTGTAGCGCTGAAGAAAATGGGCACGAATGGTCCGGAAGAAGTCGACATGGCGAAGTATTTTGGTGGCAAAAAAGTCGTCATGTTCTCCGTGCCTGGTGCTTTCACACCGACCTGCTCTGCCAAGCATGTGCCAGGATTTGTTCAGAACGCAGATGCCTTGAAGGCAAAGGGTGTCGATACCATTGCCTGTTTTGCCGTCAATGACGCCTTCGTCATGGGGGCCTGGGGTAAAGATCAGGGTGCCGACGGCAA
This sequence comes from Alphaproteobacteria bacterium, assembly GCA_029212835.1. Taxonomy (GTDB): domain Bacteria; phylum Pseudomonadota; class Alphaproteobacteria; order UBA8366; family Aestuariispiraceae; genus Pacificispira. Next base: position 29,590 of record JARGPE010000010.1, read on the forward strand.
AGTCGATATGCTCGCAGACGGCTCTGCCGCTTTCACCAAGGCGCTGGGTCTGGAATTGGATCTGGTTGCCGCAGGTCTGGGCGTTCGTGGACAGCGTTTTGCAATGGTTGTGGATGACGGCACCGTCACTCATTTGGCCGTCGAAGAGCCGGGCGCTTTTGAGGTTTCCTCAGCTGAGGCGGTTCTCAAAGCACTCTAAGGCACTCATTACCGATTATTCTGCTTCAACGCCCCCGCCATATCCAGGCGGGGGCGTTGATGTTTTAAAATGCCAACCGATTAGGCCGGCGTATGGTTGGAGAATAAATATACAACATCTGTCCCATTAATATCGACGATGTCCCGGCGAAGAAGAGCCAATGTTCGACTGCATTCTGCTGCATAGGGACAGGCATCACGAATTGTGCAGGCAGACAAACGATTTTCAATGTGCTTAGCGCCAGATTCATCCAGGTTGCCTATCAAACGATACGCACTGACTACTGCATTTCTACACGAGGATATCATGTCCTTGCGCTCCTAAATCTTTAAGTCCTTAGAGCATAGAGAGAAGGAGTTAACGGTCGCTTAACATAACGAATTATTCCGTTCCGTTTGCGCATTTCCCTTTAACTGAATGACAATAAATTCCGTAATCCTGGCGCGAAAGTATCGGCGACGAATCCCTCTTGAACCATGCATCCTGCAAGCCATTGGAATAATTCTGAAACTGTTTACAGTGATGGTTTCCGTTCGATACGCCAATGTGACATGAACAGAAAAATTTAGAATTTTTATGGACCTCGGAAGCGGATTGCCGGTGCTTGCGGCAATGCAGCTTCTTGCCTGATCCTGGGTCACAGTCTACATCTGAGACCATGACACAGATGCCCTATACCCCGACTGCGGAAGAGCGCGATGCGCTGGCCCGCATCCGCGATTGTCTTGGCCCAAAAGGCTGGGTCGATGATGCTGAAACCCTGGCCCCTTGGTTGATTGATTCCAGGCGCGTTTATGAAGGACGCTGCCTGGGCATGGCCAAGCCTGCCAATACACAGGAAGTCGCCGATATCCTGGCAATCGCCTATGAGGCCGGTCTGCAGGTGGTCCCTCAGGGGGGTAATACGGGTCGTGTTGGTGGCGCAACGCCAGATGCGACGGGTCGGCAATTGCTGCTGAACCTTGGTCGCATGAACACGGTGCGCGACGTGGACGCCGCCAATTATACCATGACGGTAGAGGCCGGGTGCATTCTGAAAGATTTGCAAGGCGTTGCTGAGAAGGCGGATCGCCTTTTCCCACTCAGCCTGGGCGCAGAAGGATCGTGCCAGATCGGCGGCAATCTGTCGTCCAATGCGGGCGGGATCAATGTTGTGCGCTATGGCAATGCCCGTGACCTGGTGCTGGGGTTGGAAGTCGTGCTGCCGGACGGGCGAATCTGGAACGGTCTGCGCCGCTTGCGCAAAGACAATACCGGCTATGACCTGAAACAGATCTTTCTGGGGTCAGAAGGCACATTAGGCATTATCACGGCAGCCGTACTGAAACTGTTCCCGCTGCCGAAAGAACGTGCCACGGCTCTGGTTGCCATTGCCGATCTGGACACAGCCGTCACCTTGCTGGAGCGGGCACGCTCTGCCAGTGGCGATGCACTGATGTCCTTTGAACTGATGCCGGGATTTGCCCTGGACTGGGCAGAACGTCATGTCGAAGGGGCGAAACAGCCGTTCGATACGACCTATGACTGGACAATCCTGATGGAGATCGGCGGCCCCCGTACCGATGGAGCCGCGAAAATTGCCCTGGAATCTCTGCTGGAAAGTACCTTCGAAGACGGGCTGGTAATCGATGCGGTCCTGCCGCAATCAGAAGAACAGCGCGCCCAGATCTGGTTCCTGAGAGAAGCCATTGTGGAGGCCCAGGCCCGCGAAGGGGCGCAGGTAAAACATGATGTTTCCGTCCCGGTAAGCCAGGTGCCCCGCTTCATTCGAGAAGCTAATGCCGCCGTCAGCGAAATGATGCCAGGCATCCGGCCCTATCCTTTCGGTCATGTTGGCGATGGCAACATCCATTACAATCTGTCCCAGCCTGCCGATATGCCCGCTGCAGAGTTCCTGACTCACTATGCTGACCTACAGCATCGCGTGCATGATGTTGCCCTGTCTCTGGACGGATCGATCTCTGCAGAGCATGGTATTGGCCTATCGAAGCGCGACGAATTGCTGCGATGTAAATCACCGGTCGAATTAGATATAATGCGGTCACTGAAAAAGTTGTTTGATCCAAAAGGGTTGATGAATCCGGGCAAGACAATCCCTAAAGCCCAATAATATGCATCCATTTTTCTGATACGAGGTTCCCATGATCCCTTATTCTGCGCCGATCCGCGACCTGCAATTCGTCCTGAAAGACATGGGGCTGTTAGAGCAGGTGATGCAGTTACCCGGTTGCGATGAGGTGACACCCGATCTGGTGGATGCAATCCTGGAAGAAGCGGGCAAGTTTGCCTCAGAACAATTGGCCCCCATCAATTATTCTGGCGACAAGCAAGGCGCATCGATTGAAAATGGCGTTGTGCGTGTCCCTGATGGTTATAAAGAGGCCTATCGGGCCTTTGTTGAGGGGGGATGGAATTCTGTTCCGTTTGAGGCGGAATATGGCGGCCAGGAACTTCCCTGGACATTATCCACAGCCGTCGCCGAAATGTGGCAATCAGCGAATATGGCTTGGTCTCTGTGCCCCCTGCTCACTCAAGGCGCGGTTGAGGCACTTCAGGCCCATGGCACCCCGGAACAGCAGTCGGCCTATCTGCCCAAGATGATTTCCGGTGAATGGTCGGGCACGATGAACCTGACAGAACCACAGGCTGGGTCAGACCTGTCACTAATCAAGACCAAAGCCAAACGGGATGGCGATCAATATCGCATTCAGGGGATGAAAATCTTTATCACCTATGGCGAACATGAGATGGCCGAAAATATCATCCATCTGGTCTTAGCACGATGTGAGGATGCCCCAGAGGGCGTGCGCGGAATTTCGCTATTTGTTGTACCAAAATACCTTCTGAAAGAAGATGGCTCACCCGGCGAGCGCAACGACCTGCGCTGTGTCTCCATCGAACACAAAACCGGGATCAATGGATCCCCCACCTGTGTTATGTCCTTTGGTGACAATGACGGTGCCGTTGGCTATCTGGTAGGCGAAGAAAATCGCGGCCTGGAATACATGTTCACTATGATGAACAATGCCCGTTTGGCAGTTGGCCTGCAGGGATTGTCGATCATCGAACGGGCCTATCAAGAGGCCCGCGAATTCGCGCTGGACCGATATCAAG
>JARGPE010000247.1 GCA_029212835.1 Alphaproteobacteria bacterium
GGCTAAATCTATTTCCTTTGCCCGCAACCCAGCGGCGGGGCTTTTCACAACAACCGTCACCGAACCGATATCAGATACGGTGAAGAAGATAATCACCTATTCCGGCACTCAGCTGACCTCGGAATATACCATGAAGGACGGCAAACTGCATGGCTGGCAGATCCTGTATCCACAGGAAACGCTCAGCGGTCATTTCGATGGACAAAAGACCTGCTACCAAAATGGTGAATTGGTGAAAGCGCTGACCTGCCCCACCAATTAAGCCAGTTTCTTTGCCAGGATACGGATGTCGGCCTCACCGAATTTTTCGGCGGCATAGGGGTCGGCATCCGTGACATCCAGATCGGTATCAAACCCGCCGATCAGGCGCTTGAAATCGCCGAAGCCAATTGCCGTCAATCGGCCTGTGATATCGGCCCAACTTGTGGCGCGATAAACCGCCTTCAAGCCATCGCCCAGGTGATAGCGTTTGTTAATGGAAAAGCCGAGATGGGCCAGATGGTCCTGAACTAGTTTCGCAGGCACATCGGCCAGGATCTGGACGGACACATGGAACAGATCGCGGGCAATAGAGCCTTCCCCTTCGGTATAGATCCAGGCAATCCCACCGGGCTTGAGAAGGCGATGCATTTCACGATAGGCGCGGTCTTCGTCATCCAGGTGATGGAACACGCCATTCTGAACGGCGGCGTCGAAGCTGCCAGACTCTTCTGGCACATCATAGACTGTGGCATGAATGAAACGCAGACGACTGACCGGCACGCCCAGCTTGTCGCGTGCGGCTTCGGCATAGCGGATGCTGTCTGATCCGTAATCGACGCCCACCACTTCTGATGCGCCTGCATTCAGCAGCGCATGATCAAAGTTGCCGTGGCCACAGCCCATATCGACAATGCGCATCCCATCAAACGTACCTTTTTCCATCCCATTGAAACGCAGGCGATCATCATAGCGTGTAATCCGATCACGATACTGATCCGCATCAAACTGCGTCCACAGCGATTGGAAAAGGTCCTGGTGTTCTTCCTCCATCGTCTGTTCTCGCGGATCATGATCCAAAGGCAGGCCGCCATCGCAGAAAGCAATCTTTCGGGCGGCCTCTAAATCTCCAATAGCGCGTTCTACCAAAGCATGGGTCAAAACAAAGGGATGTTCCGGTAAAGCCTGATCATATTGCAGCGCCTCCCAACCCATATTCCTGCGGATCAATGCCTCACTCCGCGCCAAGGCCATGAACCGTGTTCGGGGCAGGTCAGCCGCCAGACGTTTCAAGTCTTGCAGGCGGGGCAGATATGTCTTTTCCATAAGGCCTAATTCCCTTTAGCGAGGATCAACACTGGTTTCAAAAAACAATCGGGCAGACGTCAGGCAGAACATGAAATTATCCAACCCCTGACTATCCGTCTCTGGCTGCAAAAGGCGCGCCACTGAATTACGATCAACGATGTCCCAAAGCGCGCTGTCTGCCAATAACCGATCCCGCACATCTGCCGCGCGCCGATCCAACAAAGAGGCAATGGGGGCATTGAAACCCAGTTTCTTCTTCAGTTTCAAGATTTGTTGTGGCACGAGTCCCTCCCCCGCTTGACGCAACAGCGCCTTGGAATAGCCGTCCTGGATCAGATGTTCAGATGGGACGGTCAGCATGAAATCCACCAATCCACGGTCCAGATAAGCCCCGCGGTTTTCAATGGAATGGGCCATATAGTGACTGTCATGGGCCCAGGTCAGCACGGGAACCGACTCCCGCAACAATTCATTCAGCATCCGGTTGCGCAGCAGATCGGTGCAATAGGATGCCTCTTCAAAGTCTCCAGCCACCGGCGCGACAAGATAATCAGCAACCTGGGGCGCGTTGAGATGCAGATGGCCCCGCTCGCCCGGATGATCGATAAAGGCGCGAGGGTTGCGCAACAGCGGATTGCGCACATGCTGGCCAAAGGAGGCCTGCCATTCTGCGACTAGGTCGTCAAAATTGGCGCGCCCCGCCTGCCCGGCCAGCCAGAAGAGATAATGATCGTAATAGCCGGCAAAAATCTCATCTGCGCCATTGCCATTGATCAGCACCTTATAGCCCGCCTGTGCCACGGCCTCAGACAGGAACCCGTCCAAATACATGCCCAGCGACGGGACCGGCCCGTCATAGGCCCGGCTCATCCGTGCCAGACGATCCAGAAAGCCATCGCTGGAAACACGGGTTTCATGGTGGGGCGTGCCCAGAGCGGCGGCGGCGGCGCGGATGGCGGCACTTTCATCATAGTCGAGGTCCGCCTCCAGCATCGAAAACGTGTACAGCTGCTGGCCATGGCGATGCACCGCGATCCCGGCCAGGACATTGCTGTCAATGCCACCACTCAGGCTGATGGCAATAGGCACATCGGATCGTAACCGAATGCGAATGGCACGATCTATTTCTGAGGCCGCCCCCTCTGCTGCGTCCTGAGCCGTCATTGCAACGGGCGAAAATTTTGGCGTCCAGTAAGGCTCAGGCTCGCCTGCACCCGTTTGTGAAATCCAGGCGACCTGACCTGCGGGGAAAGCTATGACATCCTGAAAGAAACAGGTCTGATCTCGAAACAGGGCACGATAGCCATGCGCCAGAAAACGATGAACCTTTTCCGCGTTCACAGTAAAGCGCTGACCTGATAAGGCCGCAAGCTGTTTGATCTCAGACGCGAAGTACAACCCATGAGAACAGCGATGGAGGTGCAGCGGCTTCTCGCCGAAGCGATCCCGTGACAGCAACAACCGCCCACCCTCGCGAGGGTCCAACAGAGCAAAGGCCCACATCCCCTCCAGCCGATCCAATGCGGCCACCCCCCAGGCCAAGTAAGCCTGCAACAATACCTCTGTATCGCTATCAGTGTGGAAGGAATGGCCCAATGCGATCAATTCGTCGCGAATTTCCAGATAATTATAAACCTCCCCATTGAAGATCAATACGCAGCCGTCCGCTTCAAAAGGTTGGGCGGATCGGGGATCTGGATCAATGATGGCAAGACGGGTATGCAACAGGACGACGGTCGCATCAGACAGGGCAATGACCCGCTGGCCCGACCCATCTGGTCCCCGATGGGACATGGCACGCAAGGTCCGCGCCCGTGCATCTGCATCCGGCGGCTGACTGCCGATATAGCCCGCAAGGCCGCACATATCAGGCGACCCCTGGCAAAGAGGGAGAAAAAGTCACAGTCATCATTCGGCCTTCTGCCGCTTTTCAAGACGCAATTCAAACGGCCCATTCTGGACCTACATGCGTTATATACCGCGAATTATCAGTTTTGGGAAATTTTTCAAACAGGGTGGTATGAAAGATGCAGCCAACCCCGATGAGCGGTGGGGCCTGTCCGGGCAAAGTCGTTGCCGGTCCACCGCCCATCGGTGCTGTCTAGCCCCGATCAGACAGCCGATGTAGCGCCTTCGGGATAAAGTTGCTTGAACCCCTCGCTGACGGCGTTGAGGACCTGTGGGTCCCGGTCGCGCCAATAGCGGGGATCGCGCATCATCTGGCGGAGTTGTTGTTCTGCCTCCGCCTTTGCCTTCGGGTCATCATTGGTGAGCAACGGGCCCAGCAATTCGCCAATTTCCGGCCCAAACGCCTTGGCCAACAAGACCGCCGCCCGTGGGGTGATGATGGCATCCAGCTCCGACAATTCCGTCTGGGTGAGAGATTGAAGGCCATTGGCGATCACCTGAACCGAGTGATTGTTGTTAAACATAATAATGTCATTCCTTTCGAGTGGTTGAGTAAGCGCGACCGCATTTTAGTTTTCCATCGGCGAAATATTCCCTCGATGGCCACACCCCGCCCGCGATCGCAGAAACATGACAAGGGCGTGGTGGCACCAACCCGGCGATCACGCGCCGTCGGGATAGAGTTGTTTGAAGCCATTTTGAACCTTGCGTGTCAGGGCTGGGTCGTGATCACGCCAATAGCGGGGATCGTTCATCACGCGCTTGAGCTGGTCTTCGCTGAGCGGTTCGCCACGATCGCCGCCCTTGGTCAGCCCCGGCTCGTCACCGGCCGCCATCATGCGATGCACCGCCATGATCCCATCAAAGCTGGAGCATAAGGAATTGAAGGCATCCCCCGGCAGGTTCTTCTGACCCCATTTCCGCATCTGACGTCGGATTTCCTTCCATCGCTCCGGTCCGCCAAAATGCGCTTCCAGTCGGGCGGAGTCGCCAGCACCACGGGCGGCCTGAACCACCTCCACAATCAACGGCGCCAGTTTCTCCGCTGCCAGGTCATAGACCAGTTGCACCTGGGCCTCGGTAAAACCCGCTTGATGCAGCACAGCCTCCATCTCCATATCCCGCTCCAGATAATCCTCCAGGATATCAATGCGGTACTGTTCCGGCGTATCGGGCACACCCAAGGCCTTCAACATGGCCGCCTGATCCAGTTCCGGACTGGGCGTTTGCGCCGCACCTTGGCCTTGCCCTAACTTCCGTTCGAGTTCCTGGTAGGAGCGCAAGAGAGCGCCAACATTGACCTCCCCCGTTGCAGCATCCAGAAATTTCGGCGGGACAGCCATGTCTTGAGATGGCGAGCGACCAGATACGCGTGTTTGCGACTGCTGCGATGAGATTTCCTCTGATTTATTCATGATATGTTCCTTTTTTTAAGATATTCCGCGGCCCCGATCGATTAGAGCCTGGATATGTAGGACGAGACAGCGTTGCCCATCCAAATGGCGAAAGGAAGCGTCAGTGCTATTTGGCCCCATAGCACGATCCAAGGTGAGCGACCGAAGATGGGCCAGGGCCAATTCCCCCTCTGCCCCGCCAAAGCATCTGGCAAAAGCCCGCTCGATCTTTGCCTTTTGATCTGGGTCGCCGGAGCTGGCGATGGGTGTTAAGGCGCTCCAACCAGTTTGTAGTTGAT
>JARGPE010000011.1:0-3845 GCA_029212835.1 Alphaproteobacteria bacterium
AACATACCCCCCTCGATGCGGCGAATGGTCGACGTATGGCCGGGTTTCAATCCATCATCCTTTCGTTTCGGCCCGGATATTGCGAGAGTGTGGGGATGAAAACAGGATACTTATTCCTTCTCTTATCGCTGTTTTGCGCGCCAGCCCTGGCCCAGACGGTACCGGATAACCCCTTTACCAATGCTACGGGCAAGGGGTCCGATGCCACGTCACGGCAGGGGGGTGACGATCTGCCCTATCCAAAGGCAAAGCCTGATATCATGTTACGTATGTCGAAAAAGGATTGCGAGAGAGTTTTGCGCCGCGCCAATGTCCCGAGCGCCGATTATGTTCCCAACCTGGATATCAGGGGGAACGCCGTGGCGGGAGCCAATCTGCCGGGGACCTTGACCGCCGAGGACATCCTGCCAGAAGAAATTGCCTTTGAATTGGCGCTCAACCCATTTGTCTTTGCCGGAAATACCGCGCTGCAAGATTTGTTTGTCAATTCATCTACCAGTTTTGGAACGGTTCGCTACAATCTGGCATCTGGCAAATTGACTCTGAATGACAAGCCCCTGACGCCCGCAACAGAGGCGGAAATTGTTTCCCTGTGTCAGCAGGCAGCTCAACGTTAAGACTCTCACCGACTGCGGCTTTACCTTGGCGGCGCTAGGCCTTAGATTGCGCGCACTTAGCAACCTTAGCCTTAAGGGTAGAATTCCGATGCGCTTGTCCCCTGCCGTCCGCTTGAGTGAGTATTTCATGCCCACCCTGCGGGAAACCCCCAGCGAGGCGGAAATCGTCTCACACCGTCTGATGTTGCGCGCAGGCATGATCCGGCAGGAATCGGCCGGTATCTATTCCTGGCTGCCGACAGGCTATCGGGTATTGCGCAAGATCGAACAGATCGTGCGGGATGAAATGGACCGCATTGGCTGTCACGAAGTTTTGATGCCGACCATCCAGTCTGCGGATCTGTGGCGCAAATCTGGCCGCTATGAGGATTACGGCAAGGAAATGCTGCGCATCACCGATCGGCACGAGCGTGAAATGCTCTATGGCCCCACGAATGAGGAAATGATTACCGATATCGTGGCGGAGCATATCAAGAGTTACAAAGACCTGCCGCGGATGATGTATCACATTCAATGGAAATTCCGGGACGAGGTCCGCCCGCGTTTTGGCGTCATGCGGGGCCGGGAATTTCTGATGAAGGATGCCTATTCCTTTGATATCTCTCCCGAAGCGGGGCGCATCTCTTACAACAAGCAATTCGTTGCCTATCTGCGCCTCTATGCCCGTATGGGTCTAAAGGCGATCCCGATGGCGGCTGATACCGGTCCTATTGGGGGCGATATGAGCCACGAATTCATTATCTTGGCTGAAACCGGTGAAAGCCAGGTTTGGTGCAATACTGACCTGCTTGAACTCGACCTGCTGAATATGGATATCGATCATCGCAATGCGGAACAGATGAGTGACGTTATCGGCAAGGTAACCTCTTACTATGCCGCGACGGATGAGATGCATGACGAGGCGAAATATCAGGCAGAAGTGCCAGCAGATAAGCAGATGACAGCGCGTGGCGTGGAAGTCGGCCATATCTTCTTCTTCGGCGATAAATACTCCGCACCAATGAATGCCAAGGTCCAAACCGCTGATGGCAGTTTCGCACCGGTACAAAGTGGATCGTATGGTGTTGGTGTATCGCGCCTGGTCGGTGCGATTATTGAGGCCTGCCACGATGATAACGGTATTGTTTGGCCGGAAGAAGTCGCCCCGTTCAAGGTAGGCCTGATCAATCTGCGCGTTGGAGATGAGGCCTGTGATGCCGCCTGTGAAGACTTCTATGCGAAGCTTCAAGCGGCGGGTGTTGATGTCATGTATGACGACCGTGACATGCGGGCTGGTGTGAAATTTGCCGATATGGATCTGATTGGCCTGCCTTGGCAGGTCGTGATCGGACCAAAAGGCGTTGCAAATGGCATCGTCGAGCTTAAATCCAGAAAGACCGGTGAGAAAGAAGAGCTCTCTCCAGAAGCTGCTTTAGCAAAGCTTGTTGGATAAGGCTTTCCGCCAGGGTGAAAGGGCGTTCTGACGATGTTTACTGCTGTTGAGCGATTGGTCGCCTTTCGCTATCTGCGGGCCAAACGGCAGGAAGGGTTTATCTCCGTCGTCGCCTGGTTTTCCCTGTTGGGAATCATGTTGGGCGTGGCGACCCTAATCATTGTCATGTCGGTGATGAATGGGTTCCGGGCTGAATTGCTTGGGCGGATTATCGGTTTGAATGGGCATGTCACCATTGGGTCCGTTGAACGCCGTATTGAGGCCTATCAGGAAATCACCGATCAATTGTTGGCGCGCCCAGATGTGCTGGCCGCAACCCCAATGATTGAAGGGCAAGTTATGGCCAGTGCCAAGAATGGCGCGGCCGGGGCCTTGGTTCGGGGTGTTCGTGCCGCTGATTTTGAAGCACGGCCAATTTTGCGGGATTCGCTGATCGCCGGCAGCATGGATGATTTCACCAAAGAGGATGGCATCCTGATCGGTGTTCGAATGGCCAGTCGTTTGCGACTGACTATGGGAGACTCCCTCACACTAATTTCCCCTAATGGGACCGTCACCGCCTTTGGAACCGTGCCCCGCATGAAGGCCTTCCCGATTGTCGGTATTTTTGAAGTCGGTATGTATGAATACGACAATACCTATGTCTATATGCCATTGAAGACGGCCCAGTCGTTTTTCCGAACCGGGGATGCCGTTGGGTCGATCGAGGTCATGTTGAAAGACCCCCATGCTGCCAAGGCCACCGCCTTCGATTTGCGCAGCAGTCTTCCGGCAGGCTATACGGCAACTGATTGGCAGCGGGTGAATTCTAGCTTTTTCAATGCGTTGCAGGTGGAACGTAATGTAATGGCGCTGATTCTATCGCTGATCGTTGTCGTGGCGGCCTTCAATGTCATATCGTCCCAGATCATGCTGGTTCAGGATAAATCGCGCGGCATTGCCGTGTTGCGGACTATGGGGGCAACACGGGGTTCTATCCTGCGCATTTTCTTTATGACGGGCAGTTCGGTTGGGGTCATTGGAACAGTTCTGGGAGCAACGCTAGGTATCTCTTTTGCCCTGAATATCGAAAGCATTCGACAGGCAATTCAGTCATTGTCCGGGGCCAAGCTGTTCGATGCAGAAATCTACTTCCTATCAAAACTGCCCGCAAAAATTGATCCGACAGAGGTGATTGTGACAGTCACCTTTGCGCTGGTAATCAGCCTTCTGGCGTCAATTTACCCGGCCTGGCGCGCGGCACGGCTCGATCCAGTAGAGGTGCTGCGCTATGAGTGATGGCAACACGGTTTTGCGCATGGATGCGGTTGAGCGGACCTATAAAACCGCTGCGGGCCCGCTGACCGTGCTGGATGGCGCCTCTTTATATGTTGAAAAAGGGGAATTGGTTGGCTTGGTTGCGCCCAGTGGGACGGGGAAATCAACCCTATTGCATATGGCGGGGCTGCTGGAACTACCTGATAAGGGCGATGTCCTGATAAACGGGCAGGGATGCGGGAAATTGGGAGATCTGGAGCGCACGTCAATCCGGCGCAAGACAATCGGATTCGTCTATCAATTCCATCACCTTTTACCGGAATTTTCCGCCCTGGAGAATGTGGTTTTGCCGCAAATGGTGGCAGGTCAAAGGAAACGCGCTGCCCAGGATCATGCTGCAGAATTACTGGAGAGTGTTGGACTGACGACACGTGCGACCCATCGCCCGGCCAAGCTGTCGGGAGGGGAGCAACAGAGAGTTGCTGTCGCAAGAGCTCTCGCAAATAATCCAGCCATTCTATTGGCCGATGAGCCGACAG
>JARGPE010000011.1:3855-20451 GCA_029212835.1 Alphaproteobacteria bacterium
TTGGACCCAAAAACATCGGAAGTCGTTTTTGATCTGTTGGTAAAATTAGTTCGGGAGCGGGGGATGAGCGCATTGATCGCAACCCATAACATCGCTTTGGCACAGCGCATGGATCGTGTGATTACCTTGGATTCTGGAAAGATTCAGACATTTCAGGCCGATACCTGATTAGCTGCGCAGCGCGAATGCCATCAGAATCAATGATATTGCGATCAACCAACTGCCGACCACGCGAATGCCAATTACGGCAATTGGGTGCTGCAATTTGGCGCTGAGCGCCATTACATTCACGGCGATGATATTCACGCCAATCCAAATTCCAAATCCCAGCAACATGGTTTCATTCGCAGTCAATGCCTCAGGCTTGGAGTCCAGCCCTAAAGCCAATCCGGCGAGAGCCATCAGTATCAACCCTATAGGAATGGGGATTGATCGGCCAACGGCGAGAAGAGAGCCAAAAACCAGTGTTAGGAAGGCAAGCGCGATGCCTGAAACACTGGACAAATCGAGCCAGACCGTCGCGATATAGCCAATGACCAATCCAATGTTTAGGGCCGCGAGGCAGGCCGGAACCCGCTGGTCTATCTGGCGCCCCATCCATAGCCCAAGTCCGATCAACAACAGTAAATGTTGTGGAACCGCAACGGGATGTAACAAACCGTTTGGGAAAAGACCAACACCGGCGATGCTGGTATGAGCCTCCGCCGGTGTTGTTAGGGCAAGGGATAAGCCCCCCAATCCAAGCAGGATCAGGAGGCTACGGTGCAAGATCACGCGATACCGGACATGAAGGCGACTCCAACGAGGGAAATCGCAACTCCCAGCCCCCTTACGACCACCTGACCCGCAGGCTTTGCGACCAGCAGTCCAAAGGCGATGCCAGTCAGATGCAATAGGCCTGTGGAGATCACAAATCCAATTGAATAGGTGATGGCGTTTGCTGCATGGGGCAGTTCCGCGCCATGGGCATAGCCATGAAAGATCGCGAAGGCACCAACCAGGCAGGCCGCGATCCAAATGGGGGGACGAACGGCCAAGGCGACCAGCAAGCCCAACACGATAGCCGATCCCGCAATGCCGATTTCAACACCTGGAAGCGGTAACCCTATCACCCCCATTGCGCCACCAAAGGCCATTACTACCGGAAAGACGATGGGCAAAAGATATATTGCAGGACGCCCCAAAAAGGCCCCCCATAATCCTACCGCCACCATTGCGACGACATGGTCCAATCCAAAAATAGGATGCGTGAATCCACTGATGAACCCGCCAGCCATTCCGGCACCTTCATGGGCAAAGGCAGAACCTGACATCAGGGTGACGCCTGCTATTAAGTAAGCGGCTGCCTGGCTTGTCCGGATTGCACCGAATGTCATAGATTTATCCTTTCGGTAAATTGGGAATTTTGTGGTTTGCTTGATTGATACTTAAGAGCCGATAAAGTATCGCTATTGCCTGACGATGGGAAGGTCTAAACATGGGTAAAACCCGAGCAGCCAATCGAAAGGTCACCGCCTCAGAAAACCCGCTTGGCAAAGTGGTAAAGGACGTTGCTGCGCGGTCCGCTGCGGATGATCAGGAGAGTAAATCCTTGCGGCAATTGCTACGCCGTGCAGAACCACTAGACCCCAAACGACACGCAGATTTTTTAGTGAAAGATGGGCGGGATTTCAGCTTCGCCAGCAATCTGCACACCATTCCTCTCAGCGCCGTGGAATTCATGCCAACGGCCCGTCATTATCCCATTATCTTTGCTGGTGAGAAGGACATTCATCCTGTCGCTCTCTTGGGACTGCGATCTGACGAGAATCTCTTTGTGGAGGCTGATGGGCGCTGGAAGGAAGGGTGCTATGTTCCTGCTATTCTGCGTCGCGCGCCTTTCGTCCTGATGCAGGATATCAAAGGTGGTAAAGATGGTGTTGGCCTGTGCCTGGATGTCGAATCCCCTCTGGTCTCCAAGACCGAAGGAACCCCCATTTTTGTAAACGGGAAACCAACAGCAATGCTGGCGAAAATGGCCAACTTTGCTGCGTCTTATTCCAAGGAACAGGCCCGAACACGGGTGTTTGTGAATGCCTGTATTGCAAGTGATTTATTGGTCGAACGGCAGATGGAAATCACATTGACCAGCGGACAAAAGATCGTGTTTTCAGGCTTTCGCGTCATTGATCAGGACAGGCTGCGCAAGCTGGATGATGAAACAGCGCTAAAATGGTTCCGGACCGGGTGGAGTGCCCTGGCTCTCGCACATTTTTTATCCCTGGGGAATATGGGACGTTTGCATCACCGATCGAATGCGCGCGTCTCAAAAGAATCCCAATAACCTTCTCATAATCATTTCGCCGCAGTTTTTAATCTTCGCTGGTTAGATCCTCTAAAGAGGCACTTTGTTCAAACTTTGTCTTTTTATCCATGACCGATAAAAGGTTCTGGGCAAGAATTTGAAAAAGCGCTTTCACAAAGGGATCGGCTTCAGACAATTTCTTGGATAGTCTCTTGCGCTCAACCGTAATGACTGTGGTATCTGATTCTGCCCTGGCACTCTCCGTTCTGGGCCGATTGGTCAGCAAGGCAAGTTCACCGAGCACTTGGCCGGGTCCACGGGTTTCGATTACATCAATAAATCCGTCATTGCTGCGTTTTAGAATTTCGATTGAGCCCGCCTGGATCATATACATGGCGGTGGCCTCATCGCCTTCTTGATACAGCATGCCACCGGCGGCGAGTTGTTGGCGTAAAACGAGGCTTTCGCTCATCACTCGTTACCTTCTTCAATCCGCATTGCGGCGACGTGTTCCGCTGCATTCGCAGCCTGGGCTATCGCGGCAAGATCGTCAGGAGGTAAAGGCGTCTTGCTGGCCGCCTGACGAAGCATTCTGATCAACATCATAATCAGCATTTTTAAACCGGGGTCCGTATTATTCAGCTTCTTGGTCAGTAATTCCTCTGTGATGACGATACAGACACAAGCTTCCTCCGCAAGGGCCGACGCCATGCGTTTTGACTGATCGATCAGTGCCATTTCGCCAAAAATGCCGCCAGCTTCTACGAAGCCCAGCGTTCCGCGCCCTCCGCCAGCCAATGTCTTAGTGATACGCACACGGCCTGTCTGCAAGACGAAGGCCTGACTGCCATAGTCACCTTCGTTGAAAATGACGTCACCCTTGAAAAAGGTGCGTCGATTTAAAACGCGCGAAGCGTCGCTCAAAGGGTGCCTCCACTTTTCTGTGATTAAAGGATTATTTTTTCACCCATTCCTGTTCATTATTAACTATAATCGAAGTCAACGTGATTGCGTAACACTGTTTGGGACTTTTGTTGATTTTCTGGGCCGATGTGGCCTGATTTCTTCAAAACCCGTATTGATGTGAGGGTTGTTAAACTTACCTCCTTCCTGTACGCGACTATGGGATAAATGAATACGAATAAAAATGTATCTGGTGAGGAAAGCAGTCGGTTTTAGATCATGTCTAAAAATTACGATTTCAAAAATCTACGGGTTCTTGTTGTCGACGACTGCAAGTTCATGCGGGGTATTTTAGAGCGGATGCTTCAGGCTCTGGGATTAGGATATATCCGTGTGGCTTCAGATGGCATTAGTGCCTGGGAATTACTGTGCACAGAAGACTTTGACCTGATCATAACAGATTGGGAAATGGAACCGGAAGACGGTGCCTCCTTAGTTCGTCGCATACGTTTGGATCCAGACAGTCCTGCGCGATATATCCCTGTAGTCATGCTGACCGGGTATACGGAAAAAGCCAAGGTGATGAATGCGCGCGATATTGGGATTACGGAATTTCTTGCAAAGCCGCTCGCAGCTCGATCGCTGCATGCAAGAATCATGAACATCGTTGATAATCCTCGTCCTTTTGTAAGGACGGCTTCCTTCTTTGGTCCCTGTCGTCGACGTTTGAATTTGCCGAGTTTCGAAGGGGCGGACCGCCGCGCCTCAGAGTTGGACGCAGTCGAAATCTAATCGCGAGATCGCGCTGTTGAGGAGAATCCAATCTATGGCGAGGGAAAAGCTTCCAGAGATACCGGCCGATGCCTCCAAATCCTGGCACGCCGTCATTGATCGCCCCAATGACCTTTCAAGAAAGGTTCTAAAAAGTGGCGGAGTAGAGCCGGAAAAGGCTTTTTTAGCGGCCGATGCCATCGTCAAGCAAATGACAAGCGAATATATCGACAAATTGGCTGAGGACATTCAACAGATGAATGTTCTGGCAGCGAAGTATCGTAAGGATAATTCTGAGGAAACTTTAGATCGTCTTTTTCGATTAATTCACAATATGCGCGGGCAGGGTGCAACATTTGGCTTTCCCTTAATCACGGAGATTGGTCGCCATTTCTGCCGCTACGTCCGGGAACGACCGAAGCGCAAGGCGGTGAAGCCCGCGCTGGTGGATCAGCACCTGAAAGCCATGCATGTCGTCTATAATCAGTCCATCAAAGGCAGCGGTGATGAAATATCCCAGGCTGTTGTCAATGCTCTGGCTGAAGTGGTTGATCGCGAGCTGGCATAATTTTTCTCATTAAAAGGTGCTGTAATGCTTTAACGCGAGGGCGGGCTGTCATAGACTAGCCGCCCATACCCGAGCGCGTAGCTCACCATTTCCGTTTATTGATAAATTTGAAGGGGGCTTTCATGTCCGGCAGCTTAAACAAAGTCATTTTGGTCGGAAATCTGGGGCAGGACCCTGATGTGCGCTCGATGCAGAATGGTGATAAGGTTGCCAATCTGTCCATCGCAACATCCGAGAGTTGGAAAGATCAATCTGGTCAACGCCAGGAACGCACAGAATGGCATCGTGTGGTGATTTTTGGACGCGTCGCGGAAATCGCAGAGCGTTATCTAAAAAAAGGCTCTAAGGTTCTGATCGAAGGCCAGTTGCAGACCCGCAAGTGGGAAAAAGATGGCAAGACCAACTATACGACAGAAGTCGTTGTTCGTGGTTTCAATGGTAATATGACCATGCTGGATACACGCGAAGGCGGCGGTGGTGGTGGATACAGCGGCGGTGGATCGCGCGGCGGATCCGACGGCGGCTATGATGATCGCGGTGGCCCCAGCAGCAGTTCAGGCGGTGGCAGTGGTCGCGACTACAGCGCAGATCTGGATGATGAGATTCCTTTCTGATCCTACTGCCTCTCATTCATCTGTGATTTAAATCAGGCTAGTGGTGCGGTTTCTCCTAATAGATACCGCGCCACATCTTGTGCATCGAAGGCTAGGCAGATCACCAGAGTTCCGATCAGAATATAAAGAATTTGGCGGAATGGGGTAGGTATTGGTGTGCCCCGTCGCACGCGCAGAACCAGATAGATCACCAGTGGTATCCAGAATATCAAATGCGGCAGACCCAACAGCCATAGTATCGTACATTTGTGGCACGATTATAAAGAGAGGGATATGGGCAGCAATCGTCGCTAATCCGGCGCGGCGAGTGTTTTTTGACAACAACAAGGCGAGGGGGGCCAATACCAGAACTGGCACCAGCCACATCAACCAGATTTGCACCCAAAGTGGCTGCATCATTGCGGCATCTAAGAACGACATTGGAACCCTCTCCACACGTGATTGCTTTACGCTTCAGCTAACGTGGCCTGTTACAGTCATTTGGCAAGTCTCAAGGTGGCAGGGCTTGCTACCCTTAAAATGGCACGGCGCCTTTGATCCATTTCTCCAGAAATCCAACAAACCATTCTTTCATGGGCGCGTGATAGATGTCCGCCATTTGCCGTTGGCTAAACACATCCTGTGCGCCTGGAATCGTCGTCATATCAAACATCTGCTCCAGCCATTGTTCATGCTGCTCCATGCTGAGTTCTGGATGGAATTGAAAACCAAAGGCGTTCTCTGCATATCGAATTGCCTGATTTGGGAAATAGGGCGATGTGGCCAGCAGGATTGTCGAATCTGGAAGCGTGAACCCCAGGTAATGCCAATGCGAGACCATCATACGGTTGGGAAAAACGGATAGCCCTTCCGGTGTCGGATCCAGGGTGTAATAGCCAATTTCAGACAAGCCATCTGGGCTGGGATGCAGTTCTGCGCCCAGAGCGACGGCCATGATCTGAGCCCCGGAGCAAAGACCTAAGAAAGGACGCCCGGTCGCCAGCCACTGGGATACCCAATCTACTTCTTGACCCATGAAGGGGTAACGGCGAGTCTCTGTTGCTGCATATTTGCCACCATAAACGATGGCACCAACATGGTGTTTCTCAATTATTGGCAAAGGATCGCCGCATGCAGGGCAAACCCATTCCAACTGATATCCCATTGCTTCCAGATGATCGGAGGCCGAGTCTGACGCCGAAGGACGCTCATGGGTAATTAAAATGACGGTTGGCTGTCGGATCGATTGCATTGTGGCAGTGTAATCCGCCCGCATAGAAAATGGAAACAAAGAGATCCGGTAAAAGCAGTTCTTAATCGGCATATTTTCCCTTATTTGGTTGTTCATCAAGGGGGCAATATGCTAAATATATGACAGATCGCGTTTCTCGCGGTTCGGTCGTCGGGTCCCTGTAAGGGCTATTTAGATGGCCTTCTGTTCCCTTGGTAAAAAGCGACGATTCGACCCTTGTCTGACGAGAGCAACGCCCCTTCGAATTTCGATATTTCATCGGTCCTGATTGAGGACGAGATGCGCCGCAGCTACCTGGATTACGCGATGAGCGTGATCGTTAGCCGTGCGCTGCCGGATGTCCGTGACGGGCTGAAACCTGTGCATCGCCGCATTTTGTACACCATGAAGGAAAATGGTTACGATTCGACGAAGGCCTATCGTAAATCTGCGCGTATCGTCGGGGATGTCATGGGTAAGTATCACCCCCATGGCGACAGCGCGATCTATGACGCCATGGTGCGGATGGCGCAGAGCTTCTCTTTGCGGGTGCCGTTAATTGATGGCCAAGGCAATTTCGGCTCCATGGATGGCGATGCTGCCGCTGCGATGCGATATACCGAGGCCCGACTGTCCAAGGCCGCAGAGGTTATGCTGGACGATATCGATAAGGATACCGTCGATTTCCAGCCTAACTATGACGAATCAGAGTCCGAACCCCGTGTTCTTCCTGCCCGTTTTCCCGCCATTCTTGTTAATGGTGGAGGCGGGATCGCGGTTGGGATGGCGACCAATATTCCGCCGCATAATCTGGGCGAAGTGCTGGATGCCTGTGTGGCCTATGTTGATAACCCCGATATCTCTATTGATGAACTGATCGAAATAATCCCTGGTCCGGATTTTCCAACAGGGGGCGAAATTCTAGGGCGTTCAGGGATTCGCGCTGCCTATAATACTGGCCGTGGATCCGTTGTGATCAGATCTAAGGTTACGACCGAGAATGTATCGAAGGACAAGGAAGCCCTTGTCGTCACCGAAATTCCTTATCAAGTCAATAAATCCCGCATGATAGAGCGTATTGCTGAAGTTGTACGTGAGAAGATGGTTGAGGGAATCAGTGACCTGCGTGACGAATCGGATCGTGACGGTGTGCGCGTTGTGATCGAATTGAAACGCGGCGTTGAGCCAGAAGTCGTCAAAGCACAATTGTTCAAACATACGCCACTGCAGACCAGCTTTGGCATGAACATGCTGGCGATCCATGATGGCCAACCTAAGACCATGAATTTGAAGGACATTATTGGGGCCTTCATCTATTTCCGAGAAGATGTGATCAAGCGCCGCACGGCTTTTGAGTTGAACAAAGCCCGAGACCGCGCCCATATCTTGGCCGGTCTGATGATCGCGATCATGAGCATTGATGAGGTGATCGAACTCATCCGACGTGCACCAGATCCACAGACTGCACGCGAAAACTTAATGGCCCAGCCTTGGCCAGCTGGAGAAATCCTGCCCTATCTGAAGCTTATTGATGATCCAGATGGCAAGATTGAGGGCGAAAATGCTTGGTTGAGCGAACGTCAGGCGCGCGCCATTTTGGATCTGCGCCTGCAGCGCTTGACCGGTATGGAGCGGGAGAAACTGGAGCAGGAAGCGCGGGAAATTCAACTGCGCATCACGGATTATCTGGAAATTCTGGCATCCCGTCCACGTCGCATGCAGGTTTTGACGGATGAATTGATCGATATTCGGGATCGTTTTGCAGATCCGCGTCGCACGATCATTCTCGAAAACGAATTCGAACATGATATCGAAGACCTGATTCAGCGCGAAGACATGGTGATGACCGTTACCCATGGCGGATACATCAAACGCACGCCGCTGACGACCTATCGCGCGCAGCGTCGAGGTGGTAAGGGACGCACAGGGATGGTGATGAAGGACGAGGACGTGATTTCCAGCGTCTTCGTGACTTCCACGCATACGCCAGTATTGTTCTTCTCGTCGCGCGGTATGGTCTACAAGATGAAGGTCTATCGCCTGCCGGCTGGGTCGCCGCAATCGCGCGGCAAGGCCTTGGTCAATGTGCTTCCGCTAGAGAAGGATGAGTGGATCACAACAGTGATGCCTTTGCCGGAAGAAGAGGAAAGCTGGGCAAACCTGGATGCTGTGTTTGCAACGGTGTCGGGTAATATCCGTCGTAACAAGCTGTCAGACTTCACCAATGTGAAAACAAACGGCAAGATCGCAATGAAACTGGACGAGGGGGATCGTCTGATTTCCGTCAGTGTCTGTTCCGAGGATCAGGATATCATGCTGTCCACGAAACTGGGCAAGAGTCTGCGATGCCCGGTTGACGCCGTGCGGGTATTTGCCGGTCGATCTTCCACTGGAGTGCGCGGCATTCGATTGGCGGAGGGAGATTCCGTCATCGGCATGTCGATCCTGCGCCACAGTGATGATACGCCGGAACAACGGGATGATTATTTGCGAGCTCAGGCTGCTGCCAAGCGACTTCAATCTGGTGAGTATGCTCAAGCTGAAGACCGTCAGCGTGACGAAGAGCGTGCAGCAATGCTGGAACAACCGCATTTCGCTGATATGGCCGCCCGCGAAGAGTATGTTTTGACCGTTTCCGATCAGGGAATGGGGCAGTTGGCATCCACCTATGACTATCGCGTTACCAATCGTGGCGGGCAGGGCATTAATAATATGGACTTGCGGGGTGCCAATGTTGCGGCCTGCTTCCTGTTTGATACCACGCTGGATGAATTAATGATGGTCAGTGACGCGGGACAGATCATCCGCATTCACGGCAACGGAATTTCTGCGCGCAGACGCGGCGGGAAGGGTGTCATTGTGTTTGATGTGGGGGATACGCAGAAGGTCGTATCTGTGGCGCGCCTGCGCGATGAAGAAGGTGGGGATGAACCGCCTTTGGACGAGGAAGATGGTTCTTCTCCTGTTGAAGAAGGCGAGTCAGGAACGCCCGAGGTGGACATTGAAAGCCCCGTGGAAGAGGGCGATCAACCTGCCTCTTCCGGTCCAGACGAAAGCAGTCTATAAGACGCGGCAACAAAAGACTGATTCGGCGTAACGTCTTCCGGGGAGGGTCCGGCACTATGGGTACAATTCAACGCATCGGAATTTATCCAGGAACATTTGATCCCATGACGAATGGGCATCTGGATATTATCCGACGTGCGGCCACGCATATGGTCGACAAGCTGATTGTCTCTGTCGCGATCAATGCCGGTAAAGGGCCGCTATTCAGCCTTGAGGAACGCACGCAAATGGTGCGTGAAGAGGTACAGAGCCTGCCCGAAGACTTGCAAACTCGCATTGAGGTGGAACCGTTTGAGGGCCTGCTGATGCATCATGCGGTTAATGTGGGGGCCGAGCTTATCGTACGCGGCCTACGGGCTGTCTCAGACTTTGAATATGAGTTTCAGATGACCGGCATGAATGCCCGCCTGAACCGTCATGTCGAAACTGTTTTTCTGATGGCATCTGAGCGCCACCAATTCATTTCCAGTCGATTCGTTAAAGAAATCCATCAGTTGGGCGGTGACGTTGAGGACTTTGTGAGCCCCCGCGTGCTGGACCGGCTGAAGGTTAAGTTTGGGTGATTTGAGAATAGGTCTCATTTAGCTCATTGTTCGCATGTTATTTGAGACCGTTAGAAGTCTTGACGCATATTTCTCACAGGGAAGAGGCACTGAACGGACAACACAAAGAGTCTTCTGCGCTTCAGGTCACCTTTTCCGTTGTTAGTTCGAGACCCAGAAACCATGCCCTTGGCCGGTATAGTTGTTACTTTTGCGTTCAATTTTAGGAACCGTATCGATGAATTTTTGTACCCAATCCGTGTCGGTGGATTTGGTTTCACACAGATATCCATAAAAATGTGAATGTTTATTTGACGCTAATCCAACAACATTCGAGGAATTGCCAAAAAGCACGCAATCTCTGCCAAATTCTTTAAATTTCCAAAAGTGATAGAGTCCATATTTGGAATTGATTTCAACTTTTTCCCCCAACTCCGTCGATTTGAAAGCTGTCCCAAAATATCGGTTCACGGCCTTTGTGACGTCCTCCGGTGCCATCACAACGTCTAAATACCATTGACGATTTAACATCAGCACAAATAACCCACCTTTAAATCCAAGAGGATAGTGGCTGAATAGATACCGTTCCGTATAGCTGCGATATGTCGCTGTGGCACTTATCTGATAAGTAACTTTCGGGGTATCTTTGGGGATGACCAGAATGGAGTCTTCAACCTTGAGGCGCTTGTTCTTATCAAAATCGCCTGGTGCTGTGCAGGCTGATAAAAGCAAAGCACCAAGAAATGCCAAAAGCAAAGTTTTCATAATTCCCCCTATGCACCGCAATGATATGTATTTTTCTTATAATACAGCCTAATTAAAAAAATACCGTACCCATAATTGTAATAACAATAATATTTCTTTTTAAGATAGGATAAGAATCTTAGATAGGCAATGGGTAGCAGCTCACTTGGACTGAAGCGCCGACACGACGGATGCTGCTAATCAATCCAATCTAAGAAAATCCAGTGTCGTTGCGTTGAACAGGTAATGTTCGCGCCAAAACACGTGTAGTCAGCAGTGAATTAAAGGGGAGCACGCCATTTTATGAAATGATAACCCATTCTTCATATTAAGGAAAAATGGTGGGCACTATAGGATTCGAACCTATGACCTAACGATTAAAAATCGTGTGCTCTACCAACTGAGCTAAGTGCCCGGAGAGGGATTGAACCCCGGAATTGGATGATCCCTCAAACCGGGGCGGAACATAGGCAAGTGTTTCGGGATGGTCAATCATTTGCAGACCAGAAAAGTGGCTAAATTTGCATTTTATCCAAAAAACAGACTGTAACGGCTCCCTAGATCTGACAGCAGCAGGGCCAGCAGGCTGATTGGTATCCCAATGATTATTGTTTTCAGCGTTACCATATGCGTTTCCTCCATCAGTGCTGTAAGCCCCTATGACGAAGGATGACGCGACATTTGTTATAGAATTTGGCTGGTTTTAGGCAATTTCGGGGCAGGGGACCAGAATATCAGTCGCCGCGAAACTGTTCGACCATGAAACGCAACCGCTCGGTATCGGTCAGAATCAAAACAGAGCCTGTTCTTTTTGCCAGGCCTTTCCTGGATAGATCGCTGAGCACGCGGGCGACGGTTTCTCGGGTCGTGGAAACCCGACTGGCCATTTCAGAATGGATTGGGATCGGTTCGATTCGACCGGTGCCGTCCGGCTGCATTGTCGGCTTGGCCAGACGCAGTAATTCTGCATAGATTCTGTTATTCGCGCCAAGAGTGCTGAGGTCCATAATACGTTCGACCGAAACCCGCACCATCTGTGTCAGGCGTCGCATCAGGCATAAGGCGACAGAGGGATGTTCCTCCATCACGGCCCGAAATGTCTGAGGATGCATCATAGCAACGGTCGTATCCGTGACTGCGACGACATTGGCGGAGCGTGGTTCCCCATCGATCGCTGCCAATTCCCCAAAAATTGACCCGGGTTTTAAGTCGTCAAACGCGATTTCACGTCCAGATACAGAATAATTAACAACCCGGGCAACCCCCCTGGTTATGAAATAGACATCTTGGCTATCATCTTGAAAATCAATCATTTGTTCTTGAGGTTTGAAGTCACGCCAGCGACAGCGAGATTCAATACGACTCAATGCATCTGTCGACAAATCCTTGAAAAGAAAAATATTAGCGAGGCTTCTCGCTGTCTCTTCAAGCATATGACTTCCCCTAGACATCCCAATTTAGGGAAACAGTACCCTAACGCGGCTGACAAGGCGAGAGGGTTGTCGCCAACCGGCCTGTAAGCGGCTAGTTTAATACAGAAGATATTTTTAACGTGAAAGACGTGACCAAGAGAATGGGGAAATCCAAAGTAAGCTTAGAGGAGAAAAAGTCGACCTTATGGGTCACCCTGCTCACCCTGTGCGTGATTCTTGGAGGGATCGCGATCAGTTTTTACGCCGCTGATACGCTGGATGAACGCGAGAGATCAGCGTGGAAAGCGCGTGCGAATGATGATTCTCGTCGTCTGACGGAATTTGGATCACTGGCTCTAAACCAAGCAAAAGTAACCTTATCGATAATTGCAGCGCGCCTAAACTCCAATTCTGATGGGCAGGAGCAGGGTAGAGAGAATCCAGAACGTATAGATGTCGCACAAGCGGACACGATTGCCTTTGAGTTCATTGTTTTTGCAGAATTTGCATCACAGGATCCCAACGCCATTTTCCCAATGTTTAAGTCGGTTTCTGCATATTCTCTGCAATCTGAGGACAGTCAGAAAAAATACACGCAATTCATCGCAAGCGAGACATTTCGGCGTCTGGCACAAGATACTTATGAGGCTCAATCGCCCAATAACATTCCACAAGTTATTGTAGGCGAGACAGCCTCCTACGAAGGGGGGCAAAAACTGGCTTCTCTGGGTGTTCGAGTGCGCCTGCAGGGAAGTGAAGGCGTTTTAATTGGTGTCTTTGATCTTGTTGGATTTTTTAAATCTTTTATGGCGACCGTTGCGCCAGATGGATTGGTTCTAAGGCTCAATGAATCTAGTGCGTCTGGTCGACAGCAATCAGTAATTGGCGGACCTTCTCCGTTACCGAACACCATTCAATCCTTTGTTTTCCCTATATCTTATGGCGGAGTGGAATGGCGCTATAGCTGGGATATGCTGCCCAATTATGAAGGTGGTAGAGATAATTCAATTGGTACGTTGGTGCGATATGGTGGCCTGGGCCTTTTCACCATGTTCGGGCTATTGCTTGCAGTGCTTTTACAGGTCAATCGTCGAATATCCATTGCGGTACGACGACGTACCGAAGAATTGGCCCGAGCCCGTGATCAGGCTGAGATTGCTAATCGCACAAAATCAGAATTTCTGGCGAATATGAGTCATGAACTGAGGACACCCCTGAATTCTGTTATTGGATTTTCAGAAATCCTGGAGTCTCAGGTGCTAGGACCAGACAGTTGGGAGCGATATCGTGACTATGCGACGGATATTCGACAAAGTGGTCGGCATCTTCTCTCCCTTATTAATGATATTCTGGATCTTTCTAAGGCCGAGGCCGGACATCTGACTCTGGATGAGGCCTATATTTCGCCGGAAGAACTGATCGAAGCCGCAGTTCGCCTTGTTCATGAACGCGCCAGAAACGCGGGGCAGGAATTAACTATATCGGTTGCTGATCCGACAATCCTTCTGCGATGCGATGAACGGCGGGTTAAGCAAATATTGCTGAACTTATTATCCAACGCGATAAAGTTCACACCGCGTGGCGGTTCTATCACTGTGCGCGCGCAGCCATGCGATGATGGCGGGATGGAACTTCAGGTGATAGATACTGGCATAGGCATGAAGAAAGAGGACATACCGCTGGCACTGGCCAAATTTCAACAGTTGGATTCAAAACCCCGGGGAGATTTCGCCGGTACAGGACTGGGGTTGCCTTTGGTTGAGAACCTTGCGCGCCTTCACGATGCTGATTTAAGGATTGAGTCGCAACCGGGGAAGGGGACTTCGGTCGCAATCAAGTTTGGAAAAGAACGTGTCGGGCATGCTGACGAAGTTCTTGGACACTAGAATATCCCTAATACTGACCATTGAATCCTGTCTTCACTTCCGTATAGTGAAGCGGTTGAGTTTTGCAGTGCAGCATGAATTGCACTAACGCCGCATCAAAGGAATGTTCTATGGAGTCCAACGACTCTGACGTGCCGGATCCAGACGCAAACCCGCCTTCATCAGAACAATCGTCCAGAGTTGGCGTTTTTGCGCGGTTGCGCGCGTATTTTTTCGCCGGTGTACTGGTAACAGCACCGATTGCGATTACCATCGCATTGGCCGTCTGGATTATTGGCTATATCGACGATCAGATCGTGCCGCTGATCCCACAGCGATATAATCCGGATACTTATTTTCAACACTATCTAGGTGTCGATTTTGGCCTTCCAGGATTGGGTGTGCTGGTCTTGATGCTGGCCATCACCTTGATCGGTGCCTTCACGGCTGGCTTGGTTGGGCGATGGATTGTACGATTTGGAGAAAAATTGTTGGATCGGATGCCGATCATCCGCAGTCTGTACAAGCTGACCAAGCAAATATTTCAAACAGTTTTACAGAATCAATCCAATGCTTTCCGCCAGGCTGTTCTAATAGAATATCCACGACCAGGCCTGTGGGCTATTGCGTTTGTTACCGCTGAAACGCAGGGCGAATTGCGGGAAAAGCTACAGCGTGAAACGGTGAATGTATTTCTGCCTACAACACCAAATCCAACGTCTGGTTTTCTGCTCTTTGTGCCAAAAGAAGATATCAAAATCTTGAATATGCCGGTTGAAGACGCTGTAAAACTAGTGATTTCTGCGGGGATCGTTCATCCAGGGGATGATCTGGCCGGGTCGGATCTCAAATAGTTTTTCGCCTTATTTCCTACATGTAGTCCGCTAGGGCTAAACTGCTATTCTTTTGGCAAAGCTGGTTCTATGGGCGTTGTCGCTCTATTGTCCTGTGAAATAAGAAACGCAGAGCAATTGGATAAGGGTACCAGGAGGAAAGACGCATGGATCAACCAAATTGGGCGACAACCGCTGAAGCGGATATCGAAATTCTTGAGGCTTTGGAGGAAAAGGTCCGATGGCTTGCATCCTGGACCATTCATAATGCCAATCACCTGCGGGAAAGTCGCGATGGTTTGAAGGTTGGCGGGCATCAAGCGTCTTGTGCATCACTCTCTGCGATTATGACTGCGCTTTACTTTCATGTTTTGCAGTCTGATGACCGTGTCGCCGTGAAACCCCATGCCAGCCCTGTTTTCCACGCTGTTCAATACCTGTTAGGCAATCAAACCCGTGAGAAACTGGAATCCTTTCGGGCCTTTGGGGGGGCGCAATCATATCCGTCCCGCACAAAGGATAATGAAACGGTCGATTTTTCAACTGGCTCGGTTGGTCTTGGGGCGGCGGTCACAAACTTTGCTGCACTGACTCAAGATTATCTGCGCCTCAAGGATATTGTTCCAACAGACAAGCCACCGGGTCGTATGATCGCGCTGGTTGGCGATGCTGAATTGGATGAGGGCAATGTATACGAAGCCCTTATGGACACCTGGAAACATGATATTCGCAATGTTTGGTGGGTCATCGATTACAACCGCCAAAGCCTGGATGGTGTTGTAAACGAACAATTATTTCGAATAATTGGACGCTTCTTCCGAGCTGTTGGCTGGAATGTTATCACGCTGAAATATGGCTCCAAGCAAATGGCTGCCTTTGCCAAATCAGGCGGGCAGTCGTTGAAACGTTGGATCAATACCTGTCCCAATGATGTATATTCTGCCCTGGCATTTCAGGGGGCCGCCGCCTGGCGCGCCCAGATTAAGGGGGATCAACCCCATGATCAGGAACTGCACAACCTAATCGACAGCTATGATGATGATGGCTTGAATGCTCTGATGACCAATCTGGGTGGGCACGATATCCCAGCCCTCTTGCATACATTCTCAACCGTGCCGGATGACCGCCCGACCTGCTTTATCGCCTATACGATCAAGGGCTGGGGGCTGCCGTTGATGGGCCATAAGGACAACCATGCTGGCCTGATGAATCCCCAACAGATGGCGGCGTTCCAGAAACAGATGGATGTGCCAGAGGGACAGGAATGGGATCGTTTCTCTGGGATGAAAATCTCTGCGGATCGACTACAGAAATTCCTGGATCGCTTGCCCCAAAAGCAGCACCGGCTGCAAGAGGCCCATAAGATACCAGTACCGGAGGTGCTGTCCTATGGGGTGACAGCGAAGTCGTCGACGCAGGAAGTTTTTGGAAAGCTATTGAATGAAATTGCAAAGGCCGGAGGCCCGCTTGCAGATCGGATCGTGACAACCTCTCCAGATGTATCTGTATCTACCAATCTAGGCCCCTGGATTAACCAGCGGGGCCTGTTCGCGCGCGAAAGCCGTCCTGATGAATTTCGAGAACGCAATGTGCCTTCTGCCCAAAAATGGATACGGTCTCCACAGGGGCAACATATCGAATTGGGCATTGCAGAGAACGACTTGTTCTTGAATCTTGCGGCACTTGGCCTTTCGGAAAGTTTGTTTGGGGCACGATTGTTTCCAATTGGAACACTGTATGACCCCTTCATCTCCCGCGGCTTGGATGCCCTGAATTATGCCTGC
>JARGPE010000011.1:20461-28893 GCA_029212835.1 Alphaproteobacteria bacterium
GACAGCCGATTCATTGTCGTTGGAACACCTTCTGGTATTACGCTGGCTCCGGAAGGCGGCGCGCACCAGTCTATCTCAACCCCGATGATTGGGATGGGACAGCCTGGGCTGACCTCTTACGAACCCGCTTTCGGGGATGAGTTGGCCGTGATCCTGCGTCATGCTTTCGAGCATTTGCAAGACGAAGAGAAGGGAGGCTCCCTGTATCTGCGCCTGTCCACGCGTCCGGTTGAACAGCCTGACCGAAAGATGACATCAGATTTGGCAGGACAGATCATCAAGGGGGGGTATTGGGTCGTACCGCCCAAAAATGGGGCCAAGATGGCGATCGTCTATATGGGAGCGGTCGCACCACAGGCCTTTGAGGCCTTTGCAGCCTTGAAAGAGAACAACCCTGATGCTGGGCTGATGGCAGTTACATCGGCAGATAAGTTATATTCAGATTGGCAGCTTATCGAACGGGCGCGCTTAGCCGGGACTGATTCGGGTGAAATGGCCCATGTAGAGGATCTGTTTGCACCTTTAGCAGCGGATGCACGCTTCACGTCTGTCATCGATGGCCATCCAGCAGCAGTGGCCTGGATGGGGGCGGTTCGTGGTCATTCCGTGGCACCGCTGGGCGTAGAAGGCTTTGGCCAGACTGGTGACCTGATTGATTTGTATCGGCATTATGGGATTGATGCGGATCACATTCGTCGTGCCGCAGAACGAAAACCAAAATCGTAAGAAACAATGAGTAAAAAAATTGGGGCTGCCTTTTGAGCAGCCCCTTTTTATCCCATCCAAACCCGCAGCGCAGCTGGTGTTTTCACCGCGCGCCATCGGTCTAATTCGCCCTCCCTAAACTTGGGCCCCGTCGACATTTTTATTCTGAAACGTTGTCAGATACCATCGTCCGGTTCGAGGTTTATGACAGTAATTACTTGTCGCTGTCAACTGATCCCCTTCTTGATCTATGAGTTTAAGGAAAGAGTCTCATCTGGTCACGGCAAAAATGCACATGATTTAAAAATTCTTACACTTGGAAAATTCTTACACTTTGATTAAACACGATAGATGCACTCTGAAACGTCTCCTCTCACAGCTTCCAACACGCCGCCTCGCTTGCGGCTTCGTGAGATCACCAAACGTTTCCCTGGCTGTCTTGCCAATGATGCCGTGTCGCTGGATTTAGCACCGGGAGAAATCCACGCATTGCTAGGAGAGAATGGGGCCGGCAAATCCACTCTGGTTAAAATTCTCTATGGTGTACAAGGGGCTGATTCTGGCGTGATTGAATGGGAAGGGAGGGCGGTTGATATTCCCAACCCCAGTGCCGCGCGCGCACTCGGCATTGGTATGGTGTTTCAGCATTTCTCTCTCTTCGAGACCCTGAGCGTTGCAGATAATGTTGCCCTGGCCATGGATCGGGGCACAGGTCGTGACCCAGCGTTGCTGGCAGAAATCAGAAGATTGAGCACGGATTATGGATTGGCGCTGGACCCCACGCGGATCGTGCATGAACTATCCGTCGGGGAGCGTCAGCGGGTAGAGATCGTGCGCTGTCTGATGCAGAATCCCAGTCTGATCGTGATGGATGAACCGACCTCTGTACTGACCCCCAGTGAAGTCGAAAAATTGTTTACTGTGTTGCGCCGACTGCGGGACGAGGGGCGTACAATTCTATATATTTCCCACAAGCTGCAGGAAATACGCGACCTGTGCGACCGGGCAACCATTTTGCGGGGTGGGAAAGTGGTCGCCAGTTGCGATCCTCGACAAGAGACTCCTAACTCTCTGGCCGCCCTGATGATCGGGCGTGCCTTTGATGGGCCGAAGGCAGGCAAACCAGTTCAAGTCGGTGATGGCGTGCCGCTGCTGGCCGTCCAGGGGTTAAGCATGGAAGCGGATTCCCCCTTTGGCACATCGTTAAAGAATATCAGTTTCACGGTTCGCGCGGGTGAGATATTTGGCATAGCGGGTGTTGCAGGCAATGGGCAGAATACCCTGCTGGCAGCACTCAGTGGCGAGCGAACAGCGCCCCGGGATGATTGGGTGAAATTTGAAGGGCACTCTATCGGGCGCGTCGGGGCACGCGGACGCAGGGATATGGGAATTAGTTTCGTCCCCGAGGAGCGTTTGGGACATGGCTCTGTCCCAGATCTCCCCTTGGAGGATAATGCCTTGTTGAGCGGTTGGGGGCGTTGGGGATTGGTACGCCACGGATTGATCGCGCGCGGGAAATCCAGGCAGAAAGCTGAGGATGTTATTGAAGCTTTCAATGTTGTCAGCACCGGTACCGGCGCTGCTGCCCGCAGTTTGTCAGGAGGAAACCTGCAAAAGTTCATTATAGGGCGGGAAATCATGCAGGAACCCAAGCTGTTGATTGCTGCCCAGCCCACCTGGGGCGTGGATGCGGGATCGGCTGCTGCGATTCAATCAGCCCTTATTGAACTGGCACGGGCCGGGGCAGGGGTCGTGGTTGTCAGTCAGGATCTGGATGAATTGTTCACGATCGCTGATCGTGTCGCGGTCATTTTCGATGGGGCCTTGTCTGAAAGCCGTCCGACTCACGCTACATCGGCAGAAGATGTTGGTTTGTTGATGGGTGGATTGTTTGAGGTCGCCCCATGATCGCCCTTGAACGCCGACCCAATACATCCCGGTTCTGGCTGTATGCTACACCGCTGCTGGCCGTCATTCTGACGGTTCTGTCTGGGGCTATTCTGTTTACGGTCCTGGGCTTTGACCCAATTGAAGCGCTAACGGCCTATTTCATCAGCCCTTTGCGGGATTCTTATGGGCTGGGAGAACTGACCATCAAGGCGACCCCTCTGGCAATCATAGCCATTGGTCTGGCAATCGGCTTTAGAGCGAATGTCTGGAATATCGGGGCGGAAGGACAACTAACTCTTGGGGCCATAACAGGCGGTGGGTTGGCGCTGTTATTCTATGGTGCAGAGGGACCTTGGTTGCCGCCCTTGATGCTGGTTGGAGGCATGCTGGGTGGGGCTGTCTGGGCTGCAATACCGGCCTTTCTGCGCACACGGTTTAATGCCAATGAAATTTTGGTCAGCCTGATGCTGACCTATGTGGCGGGATTGTTATTGAGCTATCTGGTGACAGGTCCATGGAAGGACCCGATGGGGTTTGGATTCCCTCGCACCCGGATGTTCGGGGAGGGGGCGTTGCTGCCAACCCTCTTTGCAGGATCACGCATGCATATTGGTTTTCCCATCGCGCTGGCGACGGTGGCTGGTGCCTGGTTCCTGATCGCCCGCAGTTTTATCGGATTTCAGATTAAAGTCGTGGGCCTGACTCCACCTGCCGCCGGCTATGCCGGTTTCAGCAATAAGCGGATCATCTGGGCCACGCTGTTATGCAGTGGCGCATTGGCAGGCTTGGCCGGTGCAATTGAGGTTTCCGGTCCAATTGGACAGCTTACTCCGTCAATTTCACCTGGCTATGGGTTCACCGCCATTATTGTCGCCTTTCTGGGCCGCTTGCATCCGCTTGGCATCTTATGCGCGGCGATGTTGATGGCACTCAGCTATATTGGGGGCGAGTCTGCACAGATTGAATTGGGGCTGCCTTTGGCTGTGACCGGCGTGTTCCAGGGCATGTTGCTTTTCTTCCTGCTGGCCAGTGATGTTTTAGTCCATTATCGCATCCGTCTGCGGCTGACGCGGGAGGCCGTGTGATGGACCTTCTGGCCCCGATCATGATTTCCATTATTGCCGCATCGACGCCTTTGCTGTTTGCCGCCATTGGCGAATTGGTGGTGGAGAAATCCGGGGTCCTGAATCTTGGGGTGGAGGGCATGATGCTGGGGGGAGCCGTGATCGCCTTCATCGTGTCCGTTGAAACCGGAAACAGCACCCTGGCCGTTGTCGCTGGCGCGGCTATGGGGGCCGTGATGGCAAGTCTCTTTGCCCTGCTTACATTAGGACTTTTGGCCAACCAGGTCGCGACCGGACTGGCATTAACACTGTTTGGGATCGGCCTGAGCGCACTGTTGGGGCAAGGATATGTGGGAACGCCCCTGAAAGCCTTACCGAAGCTCTCCATTACAGGACTCAGTGACATTCCTATCCTGGGCCTAGTCCTGTTTGGACAGGATGTGCTGGTCTATCTGTCATTCCTGGTCACGGGGGGCGTTGCATGGTTTTTGTACCGGACGCGCGGCGGCTTGATTTTGCGATCTGTTGGCGAAAACCCGCAGGCAGCCCATGCAATCGGGTTTCCGGTCATTCGAATTCGATTGTTTGCGGTCCTTTTCGGGGGGGCAATGGCTGGCCTGGGTGGCGCGTATCTGTCGCTGTCCTATACACCCATGTGGGCTGAGGAAATGTCTGCCGGACGGGGCTGGATCGCCTTGGCTCTGGTGGTTTTTGCGACATGGCGACCGGGTAGGGTGGTTGTGGGGGCCTATCTGTTCGGGGGGCTGACCCTGGCGCAACTGCATTTGCAGGGGATGGGCAGCACGGCAATCCCGTCGCAGTTCCTGAATATGGTCCCGTATATTGCGACCATCGTGGTTCTGGTCCTTATTTCCCGCGATGCCACACGAATTCGCATGAATGCACCTGCCAGCATCGGGAAAGTGTTTCATCCCGACGGCTAAACAGTTACAGTTTTGCATTGCAGCACACTTCTAAACAGGGAGTTTTCCAGCATGACCAAACTGACCCGGCGGTCCTTTTCCGCCCTGACGCTTGCCGCCGGTGCGGCCGCAGCCTTTCCCGCCCGCGCAGCAGACCCGTTGAAGGTCGGCTTTATCTATGTCGGGCCGGTTGGCGATTTTGGCTGGTCCTATCAGCATGACCAGGGACGTCTGGCGATTGAACAGGAATTTGGGGATCGCGTTAAAACCAGCTTTGTTGAATCTGTTCCAGAAGGCGCAGATGCAGAGCGCGTTATCACCCAATTGGCCCGCAGTGGTCACAAGCTGATCTTTACAACATCCTTTGGCTATATGGAGCCGACCCTTAAGGTCGCTAAGAATTTCCCGGATGTCATGTTTGAACATGCGACCGGCTATATGCGCTCGGACAATGTTTCGACCTATGCCGCGCGATTCTATGAAGGCCGCTATGTCGCTGGTGTTCTGGCGGGGCGCCTCAGCAAAACCAACAAGGTTGGCTATATCGGCTCCATCCCCATTCCCGAAGTAATCCGCGGCATCAATGCCTTTACCCATTCAGCCCGCAAGATTAATCCGGCCATTGAAGTCACTCCAATCTGGGTCAACGAATGGTATAATCCGGGCAAGGAAGCCGACGCGGCAAAGGCTCTGATCGATCAAGGGGCTGACATAATTTTACAACACACAGATTCTCCAGCGCCGGTTCAGACCGCTGAAGAACGCGGTGTTCTGTGCGTTGGTCAAGCATCCAATATGGAACGCTTTGGACCAAAATCCCATATGACCGCCATTGTTGACCATTGGGCACCTTATTATATCGCCCGGACAAAGGCGATATTGGACGGAACCTGGGCTTCTGGCGATGTTTGGGGCGGTTTTGACAGCGGCATGGTTGAAATGTCACCCTTCAACGCAAACCTGCCAGAAGCTGTCGTCGCAGAAGCCAAGGCGGCACAACAGGCTATCCATGATGGCAAACTGCATCCCTTCAGCGGGCCGATCAAAAATCAGGCTGGCGAGATTACGATAGCCGATGGTGCCACAGCCCCCGATGGCGATCTGTTGGGTATGAATTGGTATGTCGAGGGCGTGAACGGAAAAGTTCCAGGCTGACACGCTTTACTGACATGACTTTCTAAAGAACGCCTCCCATCCCATGATGGGGGGCGTTCTTATATCGGCACGATGGTATTGAGGTCTTCAATTGGGAAAAAGATAACAGGCGCGACACGTCCACGAACCTGCACTTCTGACTTCTCCAACCCTGTCGTATCCAGTCCCGCAGCAATCGCTACTTCCTCAGAAAAAATCACCGAAACCTCATTGCTTTTGGTCAAGCCTTCCAGTCGTGCTGCGATGTTAATCGTATCACCGATGGCACTGGTGATCTGAGCACGGGGCGGGCCCATCGCGCCGACAATTGCTTCACCATGGTGCAGCCCAATTCCGACCCGCAAAGGGAAAGGAAGCTCGCTGGCCAAAGAGGTATTCAAGGCGTCCAATCTGGTCAGCATGGCACGCGCGCCCCTTAGAGCATTTTTTGCCCCATCTTCTTCTGTGCCCGTGAGCCCATAGAGCGCCATTAATCCATCGCCATTGAACTGAGCATAATGACCACCGGTTTCGCTAATGGCGCGACTCATTTCAGAGAAAAACTGATTTAGAATGAATAAAACATCATAAGGCAGCTTTTCCTCTGCCAATTTCGTGGAGGCCCGAATGTCGATGAATAAAGACGTGACGCGCAGCTCTTCTCCCTCTAGGCCACCCAATTGTTGACCTTCTTTCGCAGTAGCCGTGGGCGGCAGGAGAGGGGAGATGCCAAGCGATTGTTTAGGACGTATCTGGCAGGCCAGCCTTACCCCCTCCATTGCTTTGATCCGGGTGAGGGCAGCCAGTTCCAGTCCTTCCGGCGGTGCTAAGAGATCTGCTCCTTGGAGTATTCTGACACGGCATGTCGTACAGCGCCCACGACCACCACAGACCGCGGCATGAGGACGCCCGGATAATCGCAATGCCTCCAAGGCCGTTGCGCCCGGTGGAACAGGAATTTTCATGCCGTCTGGTAACATCAACAGAACGCGCGATTTCCGGCCCATAGCATCGCGTATCTTACGCGCACCAAAAGGAGCCACCCCCAATAATGCCAAACCAAATGTGATGGGGGTCACAAGAGACCGAAGCGGTTGAACCTTGTCCGCATCGAACCTGGCATCTTTCAGGATCGACGCGATCATGTGATCCCGGTCCAATTCGAACAGAATTTCAAAACCGGCGGATACATATCCTGCCAGAGACAAAACTGGAAGGATGATAGCCACGACGGTCAGCTCACGCTGCCAACTCTGATACCAGGGTTTCACCCGCAACCACAGATACAAACCGATGCATCCATGCATCCAGGCCAATACCAGTGTTATCGCCTGCAACACGCCCAAAACCGGGCTGGCGACCCATAATGCTGCGATGACATATTCATATGTGGGCTCAATCCCGGCAATTTCTTCTGCAACCCGCGTGCCGATTATATGATTGACCATCAGTAAGGGTATGACAAAGCCAGACAGGATCTGTGTGATTTCCAACCCGGTCAATTTCAGCGTCCGGCGTTTATAGACACTCCAAAAAGCCACGGCGATATGAGTCACCGTGGCGCCGATCAGTATAAAACTGCCCAAGGGTGTGCGCCAAATCTCCATAAGGATGTCGTGGGCAATTCCAAGCGCATCGAAAGAAATCAAACCAAAGGCATGATTCAATAAATGACAGGACAAATATGCAAAAAGAATTGACCCACTGAGGGCACGCAATCGCGCCTGCATACATTCAAAATCCTTAAGAGAGTAAAACGTTCATACTAGTTTACCATGTTAGTCGCATGTGTGTCTGAATCAGAAAAGAAGTCTAAGAATAAGTAAGCGCTTAAGCTCTTTATTTGCCGATTTTAAGATATGAACAAATAGGAGAGTCAGTCATTCATTCTTGAAAATCAATAATTAGAGATACATTCAATTAATTGAAATTATTGGTATATTTCCCCTTAAACCTTGGCTTACATGTTACAGGTATCAGGTACGCTTTTTCGATCGTTGT
Organism: Alphaproteobacteria bacterium; assembly: GCA_029212835.1. Lineage (GTDB taxonomy): Bacteria > Pseudomonadota > Alphaproteobacteria > UBA8366 > Aestuariispiraceae > Pacificispira. The sequence continues at coordinate 28,179 of JARGPE010000011.1, forward strand.
TTGGTTTCATTCTGGCGACGTCTTTCATTTTTTCAGCCCATGCAGATGATTTAAGCGGACGCCAGATCATGGACGAGGTTTCATCCCGGCACGACCGTCCCTATGAATTTGAAGAGCAGGCAATGACCCTGATTGATGACAGAGGCAACACGGAAAACCGTGAATTGCGTCGCTATGCAAGGGAATGGGATAACGGACTGTATCGATATCTTTTGGTTTTTGATTCTCCTGCTGGGGTTCGTGGGGTCGCGTTGCTGACCTGGCAGAATAAGGGAGCCAGTGATGATCAATGGATGCATTTGCCTGCCTATGGACGCGAGATGAAACGTTCTGCTGATGGCGGAAAGCGGAATTACTTCATGGGAACGGACTTTGCATTTGAAGATATGACGTCAGAAGAACGTGAAAAATTTAAGTATGACCGTCAGGCGGATGAGACCGTCAATATTAACGATCCGACCGGAGCTACACTGGAGACCGTGGATAGTTTTGTAGTGGATGCATATCCAAAGGATGAGGAAATCGCCAGCCAAACAGGATACAAATACCGACGTCTTTATATCAGCAAGGATCGCTTCTTTATCCGGCGGATTGACTTTTTTGATCGACGCGGACGCTTCCTGAAAACCCAGTATACTTGGGATATGAAACAGATTGAAGGCGATACGTGGCGTGCGAATGCGATCTTAATGGATAATGAAAAACTGAATCATAA
>JARGPE010000011.1:28915-32539 GCA_029212835.1 Alphaproteobacteria bacterium
GAAGGCTCTGTTCCTGCAAAAATGTTTGAACAACGGTGGGTACCAACAGGTCGGCACCTCCGCTGATGACGTTTGGGCGCAAAGCGCCCAAACCTTCGTTACCCTCAGCAACAGAGTTTAGGTCAGTTTTTGGAGCTTCCAGTATATGCAGAAATTATTGTCGTTTGGTGTGAACCATCGCTGGCTCACGGTTATAATTATTGCTGCAATTACCATTTTTTGTGGTTTGGGTTTAGGCAAGCTGCGTATTGATACAAGCTTTGACAGCCTGATCAGCGACAATGATCCAAGCAAAATCATCTATGAGAGAATCAAGGATGAGTTCGGCTCTGACAATACGACTATTGTCTATGTAAGATCGTCTAATCTGTGGACAGAAGATCGCATCACCGCCCTGGAGGAGATGCATTTCGCGTTGGAAGACCTACCCTTCGTCCAGCGCGTGGACAGTCTTTTCAATGTGCGTAGTATCAGAGATCGCAATGGAACAATTGAATCATCAACGGTATTAGATGGCGTTCCGTTTAATGATGCTGAGATGCAGTCGGCGCGCGACAATGCGTTGTATTCCCCTTTGGTTGTTGGAAATTTTGTATCTGCTGATGGCAATGTGACCGCAATCAACGTTACAATTTTAAAAGACCCTGAAAATCCAGACTTTGATAGATATGCTTATGGAGAAATCGATGCCGCGATTACTCCCTATGCAGATCAATTTGATGAAATGTTCCAGGTTGGGCCCCCTCGGGTGAATGCCGATACAGAAACCGGCCTGATGTCAGATCTAAGCTTACTCGCACCTCTTTCGCTCGGGGTCCTAACAATCACGATTGTTTTGTTTCTGCGCAATGGCTTAGCCTTGGTGTTTCCTGTCGTGACCTCTGGTATCAGTTTGATTTGGGGATTCGGGTTGATGGGATATCTTGGCATTCCCATCAACATTCTATCGGCTATGTTGCCGTCTTTGGTCATCGTCATTGGGTCTACGGAAGATACCCACATGTTGTCGACCTACCTGAATGGGATCAGTAACGGGTCGAAGGAAGGAAGTCGATCTGACCGGCGGCGATTTGCGGTCATGTTCTTGATCCGGCATCTTGGGCTGCCGCTTATCTTAACCTCTGTCACAACGACACTAGGCTTTGCGGCAAATTCCTTTGCAGACATGGGGTTGATGCGTAATTTTGCCTATTCCGCCTCTATGGCGATTGCCGCGAATGGCGTCATCACATTACTGCTGGTACCAACGATGTTGTCTTTCTTTGGTCCGTTACGCAGTCGATTACATGACACGTCATCCAGCACTGAGGCACGAGATCCTGATAATGATAGTTTTCGGGGGCTTATCGGGGCTATTCTTCGCCTGTGCTATGCCGCCGCTCGCCATCCACGTTGGGTGATTGGAGGCACGGTTCTGGTCGCAATCGTGTTTGGCTTTTTTGCCTTTCAGACAAAGGTTTCAAACGATCCGATCGCATTCTTTAAACCAAATCATCCCTTGGTTCAAAACGTCAATACATTGGCCGATACACTGTCTGGTATGGAGATATTCTATATCAATCTGTCTTCGGTTAAGGTGAACGCATTTCGCGATCCCAATAATCTGCGGAAGCTGGCCGCGATTAAAGACTATATCGAAAAGGATGGCCGGTTTGATACCGCGCTATCGATTGCCGATCACCTGTCGCTGGTGAACAGAGAGTTCCATGGCGGAGACCCTGCCATGATGACAGTCCCCGACACCTCTGATCTTGTTGATCAGTATCTTTTGTTTTTCCAACGCTCTGATTTGGAAAGCTATATTAGTTATGATTTTGAGCGGGCCAACATTGTGGTTCGGCACAACATTCACAACAGTCACAACCTCAAAGAGGCTCTGGTCGATTTGGATCGCGAGGTCCGCCGAATTGCCGGACCAGATTTGACAGTCAATCTGGTCGGTCAGAATCTGATGATCAATAATGCGGCTGATGACTTGATTGCCGCCCAGGTTCAATCAGTCGGCTTATTGTTGCTGGTAATCTTTATCATTATGTCGCTGGTCTATGGTTCCATGATTGGTGGGTTTTTATCCTTGGTACCAAATATTCTGCCGATCATTATGGTCCTTGGCGTGATGGGGATTTTCAACATTCCCCTGAATCCAGGAACAGCGACAGTGGCTGTGATTGCCATTGGGATTGCCATTGATGACACCATTCATCTTTTGTCATCATATACCTATGAAAGTCACCGAACAGAAGATCGTAATCTTGCTGTACGCCGCACTGTTCGTGGACAGGCCGTCCCCGCAATTTCAACATCTGTTGCCCTGGCAGCAGGATTTCTGGTGTTGAGCGGATCCAGTTTCTCCATTATCTGGCAGTTTGGGGCCTTGTCTGCCGTTGCAATGATCATCGCCCTCGTTGCCGACTTGATCGTCACACCTGTTCTAATGTCCATGGTACGCTTGGTTGGAATCTACGAGATCTTGACTATGAAGGTTGGCAAAGATGTCTTAAACAACAGTCCGTTATTCGCTGGCATGTCTTCTTATCAGATCCGCAAAGCTATCTTGTTGTCGGAAATTGTACCGTTCAAAGCGGGCGATAGACTGCTGCAGCAAGGCAGTATTGGTCGCAATATGTATGTGCTGCTGTCTGGAAGCGCGATGGTCACTCTGGATCAAAAACATGGTCAGACCAATTTGGATACGCTTACCGAAGGGGCTGTGCTAGGGGAGGTTGGTTTCATCACTGAGCAAGAGCGAACAGCCAATGTCGATGCGATTACTGATGGAGAAATGCTGCGGTTGAACGCTGATAAAGTTCATAAGAACATGCGGTTGTATCCGCACATTGCCAGCAAACTGAATATCAATATCGCCCGCATTTTAGGAACTCGTTTAGCTGGTACATCCAGTCGTCTGGCAAAGTATGAGGTTCAGGAGGATATTGCCGAATGATTGGCAAGAACTGGCATCTCGTCCCAGTCATACGGGCATCCTTTGGCCTTGCTTGTGGATTGTTTCTGTCTGACTCCGTTTTAGCGGAGGAGGGGGGAGAGCCACCCCTTGTGCAGCAGGTTTTTAATAACGCGACTTATGAGTCTAGAACTGTATTCACGGCTTTTCCCCGCGCAGCAGAAAAGGCAGATTCCAAAGGAATTGAGGATGAACCTGTTGAAGCTTGGACGCATCTGAGCTTAGACAGCAACACGTTCATTGGAGACTATTGGTCTTTTGGCTTAGGTGTTGAGGCAATCGCGTCTACATATCGAGGTGCCGAAAGGGGGGCATTCAGTGCGCCTGGAACTCGTAGTGGACATGGACGATACGTCGATTTAAGCCGTATGACTTTGTCTTATCTGGGGGACACTGTTGAGGTTCTCGTTGGCAAGGACGATATTCCGATTGGATTGGCTGAAATATATTCCCCGACGGATCTGTATGGAGCAACCAACGGCTCAAACCCGCAGGAAAATGTTCCCTTTGGGGTATGGCAGCTGCGCAGCGATGTTTATATTGGCAGCGACCGTTTAACAGGCATCATAATCCCCATTGATGAGAGTGCGCCTGGGCCTGCGGAACATTCACGGTGGAATGGGGGTAATGGAACTGGCGGATCTGATTTTGCAGATTTGAAC
>JARGPE010000248.1 GCA_029212835.1 Alphaproteobacteria bacterium
TGTCGACCGCCAGTCAGTCTGCATCCGCGTCCCTGCCAACAGAACCGCAGGCCTTGTATGATTATAGCTTGGGGCTGATGCGTCAGGGGGATTATGCGGGCGCAGAATCAGCGTTGAAGGTTTTCCTGGATAAGCATTCAGACTCTCCGCTGGTCAGTTCCGCGCTTTATTGGCTGGGGGAAACCTATTACGTGCGTGATAATTATCGCGACGCGGCGTTTTCTTTCGTCGATGTGTATTCCAAACATCCCAAGAGCAATAAAGCACCGGATAGCTTGTTGAAGCTGGGTATGTCCTTGTTCGCCTTGGGCAATAAGTCCGAAGCCTGCACGGCATTCCAAACCTTGAAAAAGGATTATCCGGATGCGCGGCGGGCAGTCTTGAAGCTGGCAGAAGACCGTTCAGCCCAATATGGATGCTAAGGTAGGGCTCTGTTAAGACTAGCGGAAGCTGCTCCGTAGCGGGGAAGAGTTCCGATGCGCGCGACACAAATTTCATCGAAAGAATTTGCCGATCAGCTGGATCAGTTGGGATATCCGCTGACCGTTGCGCCTGTTGTTGCCTGTTCTGGTGGTCCTGACAGTATTGCGCTGGCAATACTTGCCGATGAATGGGCACAAGCACGCGGTATGCGTGCTCAGGCTTTATGCGTAGATCATGGATTGCGCCCTGAGGCGGCGGCAGAAGCCAGTGGCGTTGCCGCCGCGTTGAAAGGATATGGCATTTCAACCACAGTTTTGCGCCATGAGGGGGCAAAGCCGGTGCGCGATATCCAGGCCGCAGCGCGCCTCATTCGCTTTCGATTGTTAACTGATTGGGTTCAGGCAAGTGAACTCGCCTATAAGCACATCTTTCTGGCGCACCATTTGGATGACCAGGCTGAAACGGTTTTACTACGTTTGGCGCGGGGCAGTGGCATTGATGGTTTGGCGGCAATGGCCCCTGTCACAGAGCGTGATGGTATCACCTTATTACGTCCACTTTTGAGCTTCCCGAAGGCACGGCTTGTGGCGACTGCAGCGGAGTCTGGATTGCCGGTGGTGACAGATCCTTCCAACGGCGATCGAGGCTTTGCCCGTGTACGCATGCGTCAAATGCAGGATGTTTTGGCAGCGGAAGGCTTGACCCCAGAACGGCTGTCCCGCACGGCTGAGCGCATGGCTAGGGCACGTGATGCCTTGACCCGAATTCGAGATAAGTATTTGAAAGATTACGCGCAATGCAATTCGGCGGGATTCGTAGCCTGTGATGTCGCCCAGCTATGTGACTTGCCGGAAGAGATCGCTTTGCGTTGTCTTTCTCATATGTTGCGTATTCTGGGAGGCAATGATTACCCCCCCAGGGAAGAGCGGATTATTGCCCTGCATCGCGCCTTGGCACAGGATTCTGTTGATCTGACGGGTCTTCAGGGGGGGCGGACAATGTCTGGGGTGAGGGCCATGCCTTGGCAGGGGCGCCTGCTGTTGTGCCGCGAATCTGCGGGCATGACAGGCACATTGGCGATTTCCGAGAGGACCCTTTGGGACAATCGTTATGACTGTCGCTTTGATGCTCAGGCTGTCGCACGGTCAGGTTTTACCATTGGTCCCCTGGGGCGATCAGGCTTGGCCTGGGCTCGGGAACGCGCACCACAGGCGCTGGCGGCCCTGCCTGGTCCGGTTCGGGTAACTGTCCCAGCCTTGAGGCAAGGGGATGACTTGACCGCAGTGCCCCATCTGGGGGTAGGGGCGGAGGCCGCGATGTCCCAAGACTATCCCATTGGCACAATTGGATATCGATCTGTATCGCCCGCCTGGGGCGAGGCATTTCGGCAGCGTCTTAGCTTTTCGCTCTGATTGGGTGTTTTAGACAGTGGCCGCCCTTTTCAAACGCTGCATGACGTCCTATGTAACACCACAGTGACAATTGGGCGCGTGTCTGAAAGCAACATTGCTGGACGTATAGGATTTTTCTCGCTTTAATGAGGAAATGCGCGGTGCCCAATCCCGCGTTTACTGAAAAGGGGCCCTTCACTAAAGGCCCTGACGGAAGGACGACTGCAACCGTGAACTTTTTCGGCAAGAATCTGGCGCTCTGGATTGTCATCATTGTTTTGCTGCTATTCCTGATTAATCAGTTTGATAGCGGACGCAATCAAGTTCAGGCGGAAAGCACCGCTTATTCTGAATTCTTGAAGCAAGTTGATTCTGGTTCCGTTCAGAGCGTGCGGATGAACGGCCAGGAAATCACTGGTAAATACACCTCTGGTCAGGACTTCAAAACCTACGCACCGGATGACCCTAATCTGGTATCGACCCTGACGGGCCGTGGTGTTCGGGTTGAAGCCATTCCCCCGGATAACAGCATTTCGCTGGGAACCATTCTTTTGAACGCGCTGCCTATCTTGCTGCTGATCGGGTTCTGGTTCTTTATCTTCCGCCAAATGCAGGGTGGCGGTGGCAAGGCCATGGGCTTTGGGAAATCCAAGGCGAAGCTGCTGACAGAAAAGCAAGGCCGCGTCTTGTTTGAAGATGTTGCAGGTATTGATGAAGCCAAGCAGGAATTGCAGGAAGTTGTTGAATTCTTGCGCGACCCTCAGAAATTCCAGCGCTTGGGCGGAAAAATCCCCAAAGGGGTTCTGCTGGTCGGTCCCCCCGGTACCGGTAAAACGCTGACGGCACGTGCCGTCGCGGGTGAGGCTAATGTGCCTTTCTTCACCATCTCTGGGTCTGACTTTGTTGAAATGTTCGTGGGTGTCGGCGCCAGCCGTGTCCGGGACATGTTTGAACAGGGCAAGAAGAACGCGCCTTGTATCATCTTTATCGATGAAATTGACGCTGTTGGTCGCCATCGTGGCGCTGGCCTGGGCGGCGGCAATGACGAGCGTGAACAGACTCTCAACCAATTGCTGGTCGAGATGGATGGTTTTGAAGCCAATGAGGGCGTGATCCTGATTGCTGCAACGAACCGTCCTGACGTGTTGGATCCAGCCTTGCTGCGCCCCGGTCGTTTTGACCGTCAGGTCGTGGTACCCAATCCAGACATTATGGGCCGCGAGAAGATCCTGAAAGTGCATCTGCGCAAGGTGCCGATGGCACCGGATATCGATGCCAAGGTTATCGCCCGCGGTACGCCTGGCTTCTCTGGTGCCGATCTCGCCAATCTGGTGAACGAGGCTGCCCTGTTGGCTGCGCGTCGTAATCGTCGCGTTGTGTCGATGCAGGAATTGGAAGATGCCAAGGATAAGGTCATGATGGGGGCCGAGCGCCGCTCCATGGTGATGTCTGAGGAAGAGAAGACATTGACCGCCTATCATGAGGCTGGTCATGCCTTGGTTGGTATTCATGTTGCTGGCAATGACCCTTTGCATAAGGTCACCATCATTCCGCGTGGTCGTGCGTTGGGTGTGACGATGAACCTGCCGGAACGGGATCGCCTGGGCTATAAGAAGCTGGAAATGCATGCCAAGCTGGCCATGATGTATGGTGGTCGCGCGGCAGAAGACATCATCTTTGGCCCGGAAAATGTCACAACCGGGGCATCCAATGATCTGCAACAGGCCACCGGTCTGGCGCGGCGCATGGTCACCGAATTTGGCATGTCCGATAAGCTGGGACGCCTGCGCTATTCTGACAATCAGGAAGAAGTTTTCTTGGGTCACTCTGTTGCAAAGACTCAGAATATCTCTGAGAAAACTGCACAGTTGATTGATGAAGAAGTACGCCGGATCTGCGAAGAAGCTGAAACGCTGTGCTATGATGTACTGCGTAAAAATCAGGATGAATTGCATACGGTTGCAAAGGCTCTCTTGGAATACGAAACCCTGTCTGGGGAAGATGTCCACAAGCTGTTGCGTGGCGAGTCGATTGAGCGACCGGAAGATGATGAGCCGAGCCCTAAAAGCGGTGGTCGTGCCTCTGTTCCAACGACGGGCAAGCCAGTCTCTCCGTCACCTGCTGCTGATCCGGAACCCGGCCCCGCAGAATAAAGGCCATACTTGGGGCGGGGACCTGACATGGGTCTCCCCCCTGGTTTGACCATGATGAAGATACAATCAGACGATACATTTTATCCGGATCTGCCGTATTTCGAAGATTTCGGCGCAATTTCAGACGAGTCCATATTCCGGCCTGTGCCACATGATTGGCACGTCATCATCTCCGATATCCGTAATTCCACCCAGGCAGTTGAGGCTGGACGCTACAAACATGTGAATATGATTGGTGCGGCCTGTATTACGGCCGCGCTGAATGCTGTGCGCAGTGCGGCGGGTGAAAGCACGGAAATTCCTTACAGTTTCGGGGGGGATGGGGCGACCTTATTGGTACCTGATATTCTGCTCAGTCCGGTGCGTAAGGCCCTTTTGGCAGCCGCGTCCATGGCGCAACGGGAATTTGGCTTTGAACTGCGCATTGGTTCGATTTCGGTCAAAGCCATTCGCGAAAAAGGCGTTGATGTTACCGTATCTAAGTTGCGCCTCAGTCCAGGCAATGAACTGGCCATGTTTGGGGGCGGCGGTATCGCCTTGGCCGATGCACTTATTAAACAAGATGATTTGGGTCATATGGGGTATCGCTTCATTGCCAGTGGCGATGAGGGAGAGCCAGATATGACCGGCCTGTCCTGTCGTTGGGAACCGTTGAAGTCACGCCAGGGGCAAATGCTGTGTGTTTTAGCTTATGCCAAGTCGACGGACGTGGGCGAGCGCCGGAAAACCTATGATCGCTTGTTGCGCAATATGAGTCGTATTCTGGGGGGGGATTTAAAATCTGCCAGCCCGGTGACAGAACAGACCATGCGGTTCAAATGGATCCCACAAGGGCTGCGCATGGAGGCCCAGATCACCCATGGGGAACACTCCTATGGCCGTCGTTTGCTG
>JARGPE010000249.1 GCA_029212835.1 Alphaproteobacteria bacterium
ATAAAAAAACTTAACATCCACTCGCGTATCAGTTTAAAAATCTGGCGTTATTTTTCTAAATATAGTAAAGGTTGTCTATATTCATCTATAAATAGCGTTCTGAATAAGTATTTAATTTGAGATAATTTTTCTTTAACTAATAAATAGTGAAAATTAAATTTAAACAATTTGTAAAAAAACAGAACCCTTGACTGAATGGCGATTAGACATTTTGTAACAGCGTGATTCAAAAATTGCATCACATGCATGGCGTAGTTCATGCATTCACGCTTTCGTGCATGGTAATCAATAGCTCGCGCAATACCTGAAACAGGTATGAAGCGACATAGAAAAAGGTGAAATCATGCCTCATCCTGTAGACGTAACGGTCGGCAACCGTGTCCGTGAAATGCGGATTCGCAAAGGCCTTTCCCAACAGGCTTTAGGGGACCAAGTCGGTGTCAGTTTTCAGCAAATCCAAAAATACGAGCGTGGCACAAACCGGATGGGATCTTCCCGTCTGATTCAAATCGCCGATGTTTTGGATGTGCCGGTATCAACCTTCTTTGAAGGTCTGGGTAAATCACAAGCCACCAATGTCAGCACCGCCAGTGAAGAAGGCCCCCTGAACGTCAAAGCGTCTAAAGTCGCAAGAGACTGGCAACGCATTGGGGACGAACGGTTACAGACCAAAGTTGCCGAAATGATGCGCGCGCTCTCCCGAGACTGAGGTTTGTCTTGCGCCTCACTTTTCTGTCCGACTGGAACAATCGACGCGCGGATGGGGCTGGTGGCTGAAACTGCTAGAAACCAGTGCGCGTCGTTCCAGGCCGAAGATGCGCAAGATACTGTGCGACGTAATCACAGCCGACCAAATCCTTAAAAAGTCCCATCAGGCGCTTCGTAACAGGGCCAGCATGGCCTAAGTAACCACGCCCATTGAGGCTGCGCACCGGACAAAGACACAGGCTGGTCGAGGTGAAAAATGCCTCTGACGCGATGGATGCAATGTGCAAAGACACATCTTGCTCCACGACCTCTATGCCGTTTTCACGGCACAGTTCTATCACGGCCGCACGGGTGACACCGGGTAATATATTATCCACCTTTGGCGTGATGACGCGGCCATCCCTCACGAAAAAGACATTGCAGCCGACGCCCTCTGCCAGATTGCCATTCATATCCAATTGCAAGGCCCAGGCACCCGGCTTGATCGCCGTGACTTCCCGTTGGGCCAGCATCGGATTCATATAGTTGTTGATCTTTGCATTCGGACTCAGCGCCTCCGGCGGCACCCGTTTCAACGGTGCAATCACCGCATCAATCCCATCGCGAAACATCGGCGCGCGGGCGCGCAGCGGCAAGGGCGTACATTCAATCACCACGGTCGCGCCATCCTGAATAGGCGGCTCACCATCCAGGCTGGTGACACCATTGGAAATCCGCTGGGATACCCAATAATCCTCATTCGGTCGCAACAGCGCACGGTTCCGCGCCACCACCTCCTCGGTGATATCGATAATCTCCTGCCGGTCCAGATTTACCTCAATGCGGGTATAGGCCAGACTTTGAAACAGCCGATCCACATGCTGGGCCAGTCGGAAAATTTTCCCGTCAAATGTGCGCGCCGTATCAAACACAGAGTCACCATAGACGAAGCCGGAATCTCGGAAGGACAGCAACGCACGGCTTTCCGGCAGAAAGGCCCCATTCAGATAGACACAGCGCTCATTCGCCCGGGTTTCCATGATTTCGACCCTTTCTAAATGTCTGCCGTGCGGTCCCGCAGGACAAATTTCTGCACCTTACCCGTCGATGTCTTGGGCAAGGGCCCAAAGATAACATTACGGGGACATTTGAAATGCGCCAGGCGTTCCCGGGTGAAGGCAATGATTTCTTCCTCGGTTGTCGTTTGCCCCTCTTTCAAGGTGATAAAGGCACATGGCGTCTCCCCCCATTTCTCATCCGCTTTGGCGACCACAGCAGCTTCCAGGACTTTCGGGTGTCGATACAGCACTGTCTCGACTTCAATGGTAGAGATATTCTCACCCCCGGAAATGATCACATCCTTGGATCGATCCTTTAGTTCGATATAGCCATCGGGATGCCAGACCCCCAGATCACCCGAATGGAACCACCCCCCGGCAAAGGCTTCCTGGGTTGCAGCCTCGTTCTTCAGATAACCGCGCATCACGACATTGCCCTTAAAAAACACTTCTCCCATCGTCACCCCATCCTTGGGCACCGGTTCCAGTGTTTCAGGATTGGCAACCATCAGGGCTTCCAGCACATGATAGTTGACCCCTTGCCGAGCCTTCAGTCGGGCACGCTCTTCCGCATCCAAGGCGTCCCAGCGTGAATCCCATTCACAGACCACCGCGGGACCATAAACTTCCGTTAATCCATAGACATGGGTGATATGGAATCCTTCCTCCTCCATCCGCTGCAGGACAGAGGCAGGGGGCGGGGCGGCGGCGGTCATCGCTTCGACCGTTTGCGGCAGAATTCGCTTTTCCTCTGGTTTCGCATTGACCAGCAGATTCAGCACGATCGGCGCGCCACAGAAATGCGTAACACCCTGGTCGGCGATGGCGTCAAAGATACCCTTGGCCGAAACGTGCCGTAGACACACACTGGTTCCGCCGATCGCCGCCAGAGTCCAAGGGAAACACCAGCCATTGCAATGAAACATCGGCAGGGTCCACAGATACCGCGCACCAGCCCCCATGGACCAGGTCACAACATTGCCCAGCGCCAACAGATACGCCCCCCGGCTGTGATAGACCACGCCCTTTGGATTGCCCGTCGTACCGCTGGTATAGTTCAGCGTGACCGCCTGCCATTCATCCGTGGGCGGACCATAGGGAAAATTCGGATCGCCGGCTTCCAAAAACTGTTCATAAGTCATCTCCCCCAGAAAGGGTCCTGGATTGCTGGCCAGGGGGTCATCGATATCCAGCACCAAAATATCGCGTCCCGCCTCTTCCAGCGCAGGCCCGACAATGGCGGCGAAATCCCGGTCCGTAATCAGAACCTTGGCCTCCCCATGATTCAGGATGAAGGCAATGGTGGCAGAATCCAAACGGGTGTTGAGCGCGTTCAGCACCGCCCCCACCATCAGCACTCCGAAATGCGCCTCATACAAGGCCGGGATATTGGGGGCCATGACGGCAACCGTATCACCCTGGCCGATTCCCCTCTGCGCCAGGGCGGAAGCCAATCGACAGCACCGTGCCTCCGTCTCCGCCCAGCTATAAGATAACGCACCATGCACCACCGCTTCGCGATCTGGAAAAACCTGGGCAGCGCGCTTGAGAAAACTCAACGGCGACAGTGGTGTATAATTCGCCGCGTTGCGATCCAGCCCGGTGTCATAAATTCCCGTCTGTATTTGTTTCATTGGTCCATTCCTCACCCAGAATCTTTTTCCATCCCATGACGATGTCAAACAGTGCCCGATACGCCCCATCCCTGCCAATCTTCTTTTAGAAGAAGCACAGGGTGTTCATTTAACGCGGACCTCCCCAACAGTGGGCAGCATGCCCAGCAACAGGTCCCGCGCCAGCGCCAGATCCTCCGCACCGTCTGGAGCGGAACAGCAAATTCTTTGGTTCTACATTGAGATGCGCTTTTGAGTAGCTTATCCTGGATATCGGCGCATCCGCGATGACAACCGGGAATATCGCCGGTCCGGTTCAGAGCGTATGGTTTTGCAATGCCGTCTGTTACGTGGAGAGTGGCGTACCACCTTCGCGGATGTGCCAGCCAATCTCGACCGATCTACAAAAAGCATCTTACGTCTGTTCGACCTCATTTTCCTTGAGCGTGCCTCCTACCCTGCATAGAGTCTGGCAACCACGGGGTGCATTGAAAGGATGCGGCGTATGGCGGTGGCAGAGGCGGCGAAGGTAGTGTTTCAGACGGCGCTGGCGGGCACTTTGGAGAGCAAGGGCTTCCGTCGGGTTTCTGACACCAATTATGTGATCGAAGGCGACGGTATTGAGTGGCGCGTTGTCTTTGGGCCAGAATACAAGGATGAGCCCGGCACTTTTCTCGACGCGACCGGCATCTTCATTCCAGAAATCGACCGGCTCTGCCTCGCCCTGGAAAGCCAAAGCGCCCCGCTATCATTGCCTATGGCCCGTACCAAGTATCGAGCGCATTTCTGGAAGACGGTCAGTGCGGTCATTGACTCATCCAAAGCCTATGGCGAGAGAGACTATGATCCCTGCTTTGTCCCAGAAGAAATTGGCAGCGACCGACGCGCGCACTGGGCAACCAAAGGACATGATCTGGAAGCCTTGGGATGCAGAATAAATGATTATTGGCTGCGCGATACCTGGCCCTGGCTAAAGGACCGCCTGACCCTCCAAACCGCGTGTGGATCGCTCCCCTCCCTAGAATGGATTCCGGGTGATCGACGGGGACTCTGGTTCGAATTGCTGCAATGGTGGGCCTGTGGTCACAGGGATTTGGTAATAGAAAAACTTGCGAATTTTGAGCGTAATGTTGTTGCATCTGACGATCAACTTCGTCCTTTCCTTAAAAGAGAACTGGTGAGTAGTGCAGGGCACTTCTGGCCTTTTGGCCGAATGTACTGCCGCCTGAAACCTATTGGGGCAAAGGAATTAGAGGCTGCTCGGAAGGACTACAAAGCCGATACTGAAGAGATGCGAGAAATCGTCGACCTTTTGGGAATTGAAGAACGCATAAAAGAAAAGCTCACGGGGACCCCGAACGCGTCCCCGTGAGACAAATCACTGCGCCTCAGTTCCACTCATCGCAGTTCGGAGCATAGCTGCAAGAACAACAACGGGAATTGGATTCTCTTCACTGCTTTGCAGTCGATATG
>JARGPE010000012.1 GCA_029212835.1 Alphaproteobacteria bacterium
GTAAAGACCTGGCAAAGCCGGTTTTGGACTATCTGAAACGTCGGGGACTCACAGCCGAGCATATAAATCACTCCCGCAGTGGTCACGCTGGCGAGGAGATTTTGGACATGGCCGATGAAGTCAAGGCAGACCTGATTGTCATGGGCGCCTATGGGCATACATCAGTCCTGGATAAACTTTTCGGATCAGCCAGCCGATACGTTATCGGCCATTCTGACGTGCCTCTTTTAATGTCACATTAAAACGAATGTTTTAAGCGAAAAACAGGATCGTTATCAGCCCGAACAATGGCACCAAAATGAAGCCAGACCACAGCATGTAGCCAAAGAAGCTAGGCATTGCGATGCCACGCTCTTCGGCAATTGACCGCACCATAAAGTTTGGCGCATTCCCAATATAGGTATTGGCCCCCATAAACACGGCTCCGGCGGAAATCGCCAATAAGGTATTGGCCATCGGCCCCATCAGTTGTTCCGCATCACCGCCCGCAGTGTTGAAAAACACCAGATAGGTTGGCGCGTTATCCAGGAAGCTGGACAGGAATCCTGTGGCCCAGAAATACATCGTATTCACGGGTTCGCCATTATGAGTTACCAGAGATACGACAGGTTCCAGAGCACCAGCTGTGCCCGCTTTCAGGATCGCAATTGCAGGGATAATTGTGATGAAAATCCCGGCAAACAACTTTCCAACCTCAAGGATCGGGAACCAGCTAAATCCATTCGCATCCCGGCTCTCCCGGGAGGTCAGTATCCAAGACAAAACCGCAATGGCCAGCAAGGCTACATCCCGAACAATACTCTGCAAATCGATGGCGACATGATAGATGACAAATTCAAGGCCCGGCTTCCAAATGCCAGACACCAGAACCGCTGCCACGACACCACATAATAGAAGAATATTAATCCCCCCCTCCAGTCGGATTGGGTGACGGTCCTCCTCAGCCGGTGTTTCAACATGCAAGCCTTCCTGCTTTTCTTTGCGATACAGGAAGCTGTCGACAATAAAGTACCCCACCAGCAAAATACTGGCCGCTACCATCATTGGCAGGAACATATGCACCGTCGGCCAGAAGAAGGATACGCCCTTCAAAAAGCCTAAAAACAGAGGCGGATCACCCAACGGCGTTAAGGACCCACCAATATTAGCGACCAGAAAGATAAAGAAAACAATGGTGTGAACCTTATGTTTACGCTCTTCATTAGCGCGGATCAAAGGACGGATTAGTAACATTGCCGCACCGGTTGTCCCCATCAGGCTGGCCACAAAGGTACCAATTAACAGGATGCCTACATTCACAATCGGCGAACCCTGCAAATAACCTTTCACCCGCACGCCCCCTGCGACTGTGAACAATGACAGTAACAGAATGATAAAGGGGATGTATTCCAGAGACATCACATGAACCAGCTCATACAATGCCAATTCAAAGCCATAAAAAATCGTGAACGGAACCAAGAACAAGAGCGCCCAAAATGCCGAAATCTTCCCAAAATTATGATGCCAGATATTGGGAGCTACCAAGGGGAACAGGGCAATCGATAGAAGGATACCAGCAAAAGGGACAACCCAAAGAAGTTGCAAATCCGCACCATTTAAATGCGGTTCCCCTGCCCCTGCCGCAAAGGCCGTGCTGAGAAAGGATGTCAGCAGATAAACGACAAGGCCGCCCAATGCGGTGAAACCAATCCTGTTCGAATTCAGCACTGCTTTATTACCCTCTCGACCGTTGTTTCTGGTCGCGCCTCCCCGGTGGGCGCTTATATGATGGTCTTTGTGTCTAATACCCTTGTACCGATATATCAAGCCGACCGGGTTGAGGCTTCTCGTTCTGCATTTTCTTCCTCTAGGCTGGGCGATGCATCGGAGCGTGGATCCAGTTCCACCGCCGCTGGTGTTGATTTTGGCACCGGTTGAAAGCCTTCCCCCATTGGCTCCGCACGCCCTGGACGTTGGCGCATCCGAAACAGGATATAAAAACCCATTCCACCATGCACGGATGCAGTCCACCAAAAGAGGGAATGATAATCAAATATATCCATTAGGGTCGCTGCTGGCAGTGCACCAATCAGGGCCCCCACCCCATACAACAGCAATAACCCGCCGCTGGTGGATACAAAATCCTCTGGCTCGGCGCGATCCCCAGCATGGGCAACCAGAATAGCGTAAATGGACTGAGCAAAAGCGCCATAGATGGCTGCAACGGCAAGCGTCAGAAAAATCCCGTTAATAAACGATAGAGTCAGGCCAAGGATTGCCGCGCCAAAGAAGCAAATCAGGACAGGAATGCGTCGGTCCAATTTATCCGACAACCATCCAATAGGCCATTGCAGGATCGCATTACCCAGAATAACCGCAGTGATGAACATACCAACCGATTGTGTCGAAAGGCCTGCGCCCTGCGCATAGAGCGGGGATAAGCTCCAGAAGGCCCCATTTGCAAGGCCGACCCCTAAACATCCCAGTGTCGCCACAGGTGATGTGCGGTAAAGCGGGCCCAGTTTTAGTTTGGCCGTTCGCAACGGGGCTGGCGTCTGTGATGTGGTCAGGGCAATTGGCACCAGGGACAAACAAACCACAATGGACGCGACCATAAACAGCGTCGAATCCTTTGCAGGAACGAAGAAAAATAACTGTTGGCTGGCGATTTGTGCCCCGATGTAACACAACGTGTATATCGCCAGGACGCGTCCACGATTTGACACACCGGCTCGTTCGTTCAGCCAGCTTTCCACAACCATGATCAGCCCCGCGCCGACCACACCGTAGATAAATCGAAAACCAATCCATGCGACCGGATTTAAGAACAGGATGAAACACAGGCTGCTGCTGGCTGCGATTGCCGCCATGGCCCCAAAGGCACGAATATGCCCTACCCGTCTAACCAACCAGGGCGTTAGCTGGCATCCCAGAATGAAGCCGATAAAATAACCGGTCCCCATGCCGCCAACAAACAGCGCACTGAAGCCTTCCTGTCCTGCACGCACCGGTAACAAAGTTCCCATCAGGGTATTGCCGCCGTACAGCAGTGCTATGCTGGAGAGTAATGCAAAAAAGGACCCGAAGAGTCCGGGCATAAAAAACTCCTTACCGAAATGGGAAACCCCACGACGTTACTGTAACCAATGAAAATGGATATGGGAAAGACTTAGCTGACGGCCTGCGACATTATCCCTGACGCAGGACAGGCTTTGCCGTAGGAGTCCATTTTCGCAAAATTCGACCATCTGACGTTTTGACCTGAGATTTAGGCTCTGGCTTTTGCGTGAAGTGTTGCGCGATCTGTTCAAAGGGAATCACGGTCCCGACTTCCTTGCGATAGGCGCGCCGGTATACGTCATTATAGGTCATCATACGATTGAGGTAATCCGCAGAATGGTGGCCATATTTGCTCCAAATCCGATTCAGAAAATTATCGGCCACAGGCACCATCTTGCGCATCATGATCTGTGGGCGGCTGTCTTCAAAGGCATGAAAAACAGTCGGTTCAGTCGGGCCGGTTTCCTCAGCAACAAAGGTGGCAGGCATCAACATACGGCCATGATTTTCCGCCGCATACAGGCCTTGGGCAATCCACAACAATCGTTGCAATTTCTGCGCGGGCATATGCTTGTCGTCGCGGCGCGATTGGTCAAAAAACCACAGCGCCACGTCCAAGGCAGAGGGAACAACCGGTACTGTCATGCCTTATTCGTCTCCCGATTTTCAAATCCGTTCCAGATTGGTATAGCAAATGGGGTGCCAAGTGGCGATATTCATGAGAAGAACGAATGAACGCGACGAAATGAAAGGGAATATCTGATGGAAATGACTGGCGAGTATCGAATTCCGGCGGCGCGTGAAACCGTATGGGAAGCCCTGAACGATCCAGAAGTTCTGAAAGCCTGCATTGCGGGCTGCCAATCCCTGGATCGTACCGATGAAGGAGGCTTTGAAGCCACGGTGAAGGCCAAGGTTGGCCCTGTCAGCGCGACCTTCAAAGGGGCGGTTCGACTGGAAAATGTTAACGCGCCCGAAAGCTATACCATTGTTGGCGAAGGCAAGGGCGGCGCGGCCGGCTTTGCCAAGGGCGGTGCAGATGTGAAGCTCGTTGAAGACGGCAGTGACACAATCCTAACCTATATCGTGAATGCTCAGGTCGGCGGCAAATTAGCGCAGATCGGTGCTCGGTTGGTCGATTCGACAGCCAAGAAATATGCAACAGACTTTTTTGATAAGTTCGTTGTCATCGCGAAAGAACGTGATTCCGGTGCAACAGATGCGACGGTTACCCCATCGGACGCGGCACCGGAAGAGCCAACTCAGGCGGCAGCGTCTGGGACTGCGGAAATGCACCAACCAGAAGAAGAACAACCACCCCGACCTGCCCCACAAAAGCCTGAAACCGTGGATAGGGACGCCATCAAGGCCGATGCAAAACGGGCCGCTGTAGACGCTGTTCACAAGCAAACGGCGAAGCGCTGGGGACTGACCCCAATGCAATGGATCATGATCCTGGTCTTGATCATGCTGGGCCTATCCTTGGTTTTCGGGAATGATGCACAAATGCCCGGCACCGGAAAATAAGTCACCAAGCATGGATTTTTACAGCGGTCCTGCTTGTCATCATGAATTCACAATATCGCGGTCTCAACCGGTCTTGACCGCACGCGCCGTCGGTTACACACTCATTGGTAAGAACATGGCTCGTTATAGCCATGCATATCACGTCATAAGGGAGGATTAATCTATGCCATCCGTTTCAATGACGGTGAACGGGAAGCAAGTATCAGGCACTGTTGAGCCCCGGACTCTGCTCGTCCAATTCATCCGCGAAAATCTGCATCTGACAGGAACTCATGTCGGTTGTGACACCAGCCAATGTGGTGCCTGTGTGGTTCATGTAGATGGCGCCTCGGTCAAATCCTGTGCAATGCTGGCCATCGAAGCCGATGGCTCCACGGTCACCACAATTGAAGGTCTGGCGGGTGATGGAGATGTTCTTCATCCGATGCAGGAGGCTTTTCGCGACAATCATGGACTGCAATGTGGCTTCTGTACGCCAGGCATGGTGATGAGCGCGATTGATCTGGTAAACAACAATCCCGCGCCGTCTGAGCATGAAATCAGGGACTGGCTGGAAGGCAATATCTGTCGCTGTACCGGCTATCATAACATCGTCAAATCAATCACCGCTGGTGCGGCCGCAATGAAAGGCCAAAAGGCTGCCGCAGAGTAGTCACAGGATTATCCGCGCGCCTTAAGAGGGCTTATCAAGAGCTCCGGCGCCGCAATCAGGCAGTCCCGCATAGACGGGATCACCCAAGGGAGAAACGTCATGAGTGCAACTGGGATCGGCGCCTCTGTGAAGCGCAAAGAAGATTTCCGTTTTCTAACCGGACGCGGCAATTACACTGACGATATCAACCAACCCAATCAGACATATGCCTATATCCTGCGCAGCCCCCATGCCCATGCGAAAATCAAGGGCATTGATACGGCCGCTGCAAAATCGGCCTCTGGCGTTGTTGCGGTCTTCACGGGCGAAGACATGCAGGTTGGCTCCATCCCCTGCGGATGGGGGGTCAACAATAAAGACGGCAGCCCAATGAATGAGCCGTTCCACCCTGCCCTGGCCCAGGGCAAGGTCCGCCATGTTGGCGATCAGGTCGCCGTCGTTATCGCTGAGACCTATTCCCAAGCAAAAGACGCAGCAGAATTAATCGAAGTTGATTATGAAGAGCTGCCTGCTGTCACCAATTCGGAAAAGGCCATCGCGCCCGGTGCACCGCTGGTCCATGACGACGCCGCCCCCAACAACATGTGCTATGACTGGGAATTGGGGGACGAGGCGGAAGTGGATGCGGAATTTAAAAATGCCGCCCATGTCGTATCGATTGATCTGACCAATAACCGACTTGTCCCGAACGCCATGGAGCCCCGCGCCGCCATTGGTGATTACAACAAAGGGACTGGTGAATATACACTCTACACCACCAGCCAGAACCCTCATGTCATTCGGCTGTTAATGGGCGCTTTCGTGCTGCAATTGCCGGAGCATAAACTGCGCGTTGTTGCCCCTGACGTGGGCGGTGGGTTCGGGTCCAAAATTTATCACTATGCCGAGGAAGCGATTGTCACCTGGGCAGCCGGAAAGGTGCGCCGCCCGATCAAATGGACGGCAGAACGCTCCGAAAGTTTCCTATCAGATGCCCATGGGCGGGATCACATCTCCCATGCCGATCTGGCGTTGGACAAGGACGGGAAGTTCCTGGGCCTTAAGGTCTATACAAAGGCAAATATGGGGGCTTATCTCTCCACCTTCTCCACCTGTGTGCCTACATATCTGTATGCCACATTATTGGCGGGCGTATATACAACGCCGAAAATCTACGTCAATGTGAAGGCGATTTTCACCAATACCGTGCCGGTCGATGCCTATCGTGGCGCGGGCCGTCCAGAGGCAACTTACCTGCTGGAGCGTCTGGTGACCAAGGCCGCCAAGCAATTGGGCATGGATCAGGTCGCCATTCGTCAGAAAAATTTCATTCCCGCAGACGCCTTCCCCTATCAGACCCCGGTCGCCCTGCAATATGACAGTGGTAACTATGAGGCGACGCTGAAAAAGGCGATGGAACTGTCGAAATGGGATGAATTCCCGCAACGGAAAGCAGAGGCTGCCAAACGCGGTAAGCTGCGTGGTATTGGGATTTCGACCTATCTGGAAGCCTGTGGTATCGCCCCATCTGCGGTTGTTGGTTCATTGGGTGCACGGGCAGGTCTGTTCGAATCTGCCAATGTGCGAGTCCACCCGACTGGCTCTGTCTCGATCTATACAGGGTCGCACAGCCATGGTCAGGGACACGAGACGACATTTGCACAATTGGTCTCAGAAACCCTCGGTATCCCCTTGGAAAATATCAATATTGAGCATGGGGATACGAATCGGATCGCCTTCGGGATGGGCACCTATGGGTCCCGCTCTCTCGCCGTAGGCGGTGAGGCAATCATGAAGGCGCTTGGCAAAGTGGTCGACAAGGCCAGTAAGATTGCGGCGCACTTAATGGAAGCTTCCGTCGAGGATGTTGAGTTCAAGGATGGCAAATTTACAGTGGCCGGCACGGATAAAGAAGTTGATTTCGGAACCGTGGCGCTGACCGCCTATGTTCCGCACAACTATCCGCACGAAACGCTGGAGCCGGGTCTGGAAGAAAACGCGTTCTACGATCCAATGAATTTCACTTATCCGGGCGGATGCCATATCTGCGAGGTAGAGATCGATCCGGATACCGGAACGACCCAGATTGTCGGCATGACTGCCGTCGATGACGTTGGACGCGTTATCAATCCAATGATCGTTGAAGGTCAGATCCATGGCGGTCTGGCTCAAGGCATTGGGCAGGCCTTGCTGGAATCCTGTGAATATGACGACAGCGGTCAGCTTACGTCCGGGTCTTACATGGACTATTGCATGCCCCGGGCGGATAATCTGCCTAACTTCATGGCAACAACGGAATCGACCCTATGCGCCCACAATTCCCTGGGCGTGAAGGGCTGTGGTGAAGTTGGTGCGATCGGCTCTCCACCCGCGGTAATCAATGCCGTTTTGGATGCATTGCATGAATTGGGGGTTGAAGATATCTCCATGCCTGCAACACCGCAGAAAATATGGCAGGCAATTCAGGCCGCCTCAATGCCTGCCGCGGCCGAATAAGCCCGGCGCGGATAGAAAGGAAGACAAACATGTACGAATTTTCCTATCACAAACCTAGCTCTGTCGCCGATGCGGCAAAGGCCATGGGCTCGGCGGATGACCCAAAAATCTTGGCAGGCGGGCAAACCCTGCTGCCAACAATGAAGCAACGCCTCGCCTCCCCCAGTGATGTCGTCTCCTTGCGAGGATGCCGTGATTTGGTTGGGATCTCCTCAGATGGATCAACCCTGACCATCGGGGCAATGACGACCCATGCCGCGGTTGCGGCCTCTGGGGATGTCCAAAAGGCAATCCCGGCTTTGGCCGCGCTGGCGGGCAATATCGGTGACGCCCAAGTGCGCAACCGAGGCACGATCGGTGGATCACTGGCCAATAATGATCCAGCTGCGGATTATCCCTCGGCGGCTTTGGCTCTGGGGGCAACCATTGTCACAACCAAGCGGGAATTATCAGCCGATAATTTCTTCACGGGCATGTTTGAAACCGCCTTGGAAGAAGATGAAATCATTACCTCCATCCGCTTCCCGGTGCCGCAGGCCGCCGCCTATGCAAAGTTTGACAATCCTGCCTCTCGCTATGCTCTGGTCGGTGTATTCTTTGCAAAGACTTCGGACGGTCCCCGCGTAGCCGTGACGGGCGCGTCCCAAGGCGGTGTATTCCGAGCAAAAGATATTGAGGAACAGATTGCCGCCGGGAAAACCCCGGACAGCAGCGGTATCGCCGAAAACAGCCTGAACGCCGATATCCACGCCACTGCTGCCTATCGCAAGCATCTGATCGGTGTTATGGCCAAACGTGCTGTTGCGGCGGCTGGTTGATCCGA
This sequence comes from Alphaproteobacteria bacterium, assembly GCA_029212835.1. Classification (GTDB taxonomy): domain Bacteria; phylum Pseudomonadota; class Alphaproteobacteria; order UBA8366; family Aestuariispiraceae; genus Pacificispira. The sequence continues at coordinate 8,517 of JARGPE010000012.1, forward strand.
TCACAAGATCATTTAAGAAGCGGCCCCGTTGCGTATATACGCGGCGGGGCTCTTTCTTTTTCCAGCATAGGTCGGCACACTGTCCGAATGGACATTTCCACTGGATCCTAACTATGCGGCCGTATCCGTTTCCCCTTCTCTGCCTGATAACATGGCTGATTGGCAGTGCCTCTGCAGTGGCGCAGTCCGTTGATGAGCGGGAAACGTTGTGCCGAGCCACAGATACAGCTGCAGAACAGCGACTGAGCGCCTGTGGCAGCCTGATAGAAGGCGCGGCGTACACCACCGCGGAATTGCGCTGATGCAGACCGGTGCCCTGGATGCCGCGATGACAGATTTGGATACCGCGTTAGATTATGACCCCTATCTCTATAAGGCCTATATCCAAAGAGGCATGGTTCTGTTGTTTAAGAACGATCCCTATCGCGCGATCCTGGATTTCAGTGTCGCTGCGGGGTTGGAGCCACTGATCGCAGAACCCTATGCCCAGCGTGCCCTGGCCTTATTTGCGAATAAGGAATATGCAGCAGCCATCAAAGATTTGGAAACCGCGCTTAACTATGATCCGACCAATGTATCCGCACGGCGTTCGCTCGCCTGGATGCTGTCGGTCAGCCCCGATCGCAGTCTCAGAGATGGCACGCGTGCGCTTGGCCTTGTGGATCAACAAGGCGCGCAGTCAAATCAAGTCGTCTATGCAGCCGTCCAGGCGGAATCCGGCGATATCGATGGGGCTATGAGCACCTACCGCACAGTGGCTGGTCAGGATCCACGCGCCGGACAAAAGTTTCAAAGCTACCTGAATGCCGCTGGTTATTATAAGGGGCCGCTTGATGGGTCCTTTTCGTCTCTGGTGGAAGAGGCGCTGAAACAATGTCTTCTGGCGGGCTGCCGCATTGGCGGACCGATCATTCGTCCATGACAGAAAAACCCGACCCAGAACTCAAAATCGGCGATCGGCTGATAGAGGAAGAAACGCCAGAGGGTCGAGGTTTTCGCCGCTGGTTGTGGCTTGGCCTACGCTCCGCCCTGATTCTTCTTATAATCCTTGGCGTATTGTTGGGGCTGGGGTGGTTGTTTCGGTTGCCCATGGCAAACTCTGTCCTGCCAATCCTGCTGGAAAGCGTTTTAGATCAGCCTGTTACATTGAAGGTCACAAAGATTGAGTCAACTGAAGTTAAGATTGAGAACTTTGCGATTCAGAATGGCCCCAGCATCGCCCATATTGATCTGGTGCCGAATCTATCGATTGCGGATGGCACCTATCTGGACTCTCTGACTCTCGATGGTATTCGTGCGCAAATGCATGTGACAGAGGCTGGAGGCACGGAGATAAATGGACTGGATACGCTATTTGTGTCCGACACATCTGATAACACAGAACTCACCCTCCCCCAGATCCCCATAAAGAATATCAAGGTTTCAGACATCCAGATTGAGGCAACGACTCCGATCGGCCCACAATTGTTGACCGGTAATCTGGCAATCTCCCTGGACGCCGCGCCAAGCCTGATGCCCATGACATTAACGGCTCATCTGAATGCCCCAGACAGCCAAAGCGCCATTCTGGCGACAATCACAGCCGGTTCCCGAGGATTGGTGGCAAATGCGACTGTGGACCTATCCCTCGCTCACTGGCTACCTTTCCTGCCAGGCATTGAGGTGGCAACAGGTCGCACAACGGCAACACTGGATATGACCAGCGGTCCTTTAAACACAGACCAGTTTGAGGAAATCGGTTTGCCCGGTCTGATGGCGGCCCTGACAGGATCAGCAGAAATCGCCTGGAGCGGCGCAAGTGTGAAGCCTTACGATTGGTCAACTTTGACACCAGATGATGGCATCGGCCTGATCACGATTGAGGGGGGGCGTCTTCAGCTTACCCTACCCACCGACATTGAAGTAGAAAGCGGGCCAATTCCAGACAATCTGCGCCACACCCTACCTGATGCAGTGAATGCCTATGCGGATGGCAACCCGCAACTAACCCTATCCCAGACAGATGACCGGCCAGCCCTTATCCTGCGCCCCGATGCTGGCGGAGGGTGGCGCACGGAATTCGCGTTGGATGCCGGTATCGCCCTGGGACCGCTTTCAACCCGCGTCACTCCGGAAAGCCTGACTCTGTCAGATCAGTTCGCCCCGCGCAGGATGACTCTGTCATCTGCCAGTATTGATATGGTGCGGGGCTTGGATCTTCCCCGAGAAATCACTGGACATGTCGATATTGGATCCCTCGCGGTCGATCTTCCACTTCTGATATCCTCCCCCTCTGCACATCCAGCCTTTGATATCCCCTATCAGGCTGAAGTAATGGTATATGGCGATATCTTTCCCCCGATCTGGGCCCGCTCCTCTGCATTGAAATCCGCAGGCACTGCACATCTTAGACAGAGTTTGGAGGGCTTGGACTTAACCGTAGATCGTGGCAGTCAATTGAAGCTGGACGGGCTGACAGGGACCGGTGATGTGAGACTGTCCCCACGATTGCGTCTGGATGTTGCGGGGCGTGATCCATTGCGGGTTGGATTGGATTTTGCTGACCCCATCAACAGTCTTTCAGTTGAAGGGGCCTTTCGCCTGGGTGCGCTGAGCCTCGCAATCCCCAGTGCAGACCCGCCCCTATCCCTTGAACTGGACCGACAGCCCGTCTCCCTGCGCTATCAAAAAGGAGCCGCGACCTTAGCCATGGGACCTGTGGATGTGACAGTGCCGGAATTGGATGCATCCCTGAGTCGCGCCGTGCTGCATATCGACTATGGTGGTAAATCAGGCACAGCCACCCTATCCGCTGATGGAATAAAGATCGCAGGTAAACCCCTATTGCCCGGCACGCTGACAGCCAGCATGGCGATGAATGAATTGTCGGACGGAACCTTAACCGTTGATGGGCCTATTTCTCTGGCAGAAGGACGCGTTACGGCCAGCCTATCTGCGTCCCACACGCCCGCCGGTATCAGTCACATTACACTGAAAGCAGCACCCATTCAGTTTGGCCCGGAAAATCTGGCCCTGGGCGATGTTGTACCTGCGGCTACTTTGAATGCAGATCAGAAACTGCCCTTGGTAACCGGCCAGATCGACGCCGAGCTGGATATGACGCTGACACAAGCCGGACAATCCGGCGATTTAACCATCGCATTGGATAATGTCGGCGTTATGGATGCGGAAATCGGGCCAAAATCCATTAATGGAACCGTGCTGTTTGATATGTCCTCTCCCGGCGCAACCCAGGGAATTCAAAAACTGACAGGTATCCTGTCCGCACCCGGCCTGCCCGATATGCCAACTGCGATCACATTTTCCATCGACCCATCTCGTGTTGTGCAGATCAAGGAAGCAACACTCGACCTCTTTGATGGGGAGATTGCCTTAATCGACGCACAGTTAGACCCGGCAGAGGTCAGCCTGAACGGCACTTTACGCCTGCGCCGGGTCGACCTGCAGCAGGCATTGCAACATTTGGAAATTGAGGGGGTCGAGGGAACCGGCAAGATTTCCGGGCTGATGCCAGTTCGTGTGACCCAGGGGGATATTATCCTGAATGATGGCAGCCTGGCAGCCGAGGGCGGTGGTGTTCTGAAGATCGACAATGAAACCGTCAATCAAGCCTTGTCCAGTGATCAGCAGGAAGTGCAACTGCTGTCCGAGACCTTAAAAGATTTCCATTATGACGGCCTGACTGCCACCGTGGCATTACCCGCCGGGAAGAACGGCCATATCGGATTATCTCTCAGCGGACGAAATCCGGCAGTAATGGATGGCTATCCCTTCCAGATCAATGTCAATTTAGAAAGCGACTTCAGGAACTTATTCCAGATACTTCTGGCATTCATGGAAGCTTATGGTTCGGTTTTAAACTCGGCTAATTTATCGTCGCCCTGATGTTGCCCTTTTCTATTGCGATAAATCAGTTGTAGAGTCCCTGTAACGACTTTGACCGCATACGATCGGATGGACACCCCGTGTTAATGGCCCCCAGAAAACTTGGCCTTGCTGCTGCTCTGCTGAGCCTTTCGCTCGCATCGGCCTGCACGCCGACCGTTCAGTTAGAGGCCCCGCGGGAGCCGATCACAATCAATCTCAACGTCAAGTTGGACGCAGATGTCCGCTTACGGCTGATTCAAGAGGCGCAAGAAGATGTTAAAGCAAATCCGATATTCTAACACCCTGTCTGCGCAAGATTTTTCGCGTCGCCGCGTAATGATTGCTTTTGCTGCGCTGTTGTTTGCGGCTCCGATGCTTTTTGGAAACCTGCCTGGGGCACAAGCCGCAGATTCGCTGGATGGCCCTCGATCTGCGGGTACAGTCGGTGAACGTTATGACGGTTATGCCGTGGTTCGGGATGGCGCTGAGGGAGATGTCCAGCAGTTGGTCGCTTCCATCAATGCAAAGCGCAAAGAATTCTATCAATCTAAGGCGACCGAACAGGGCGTCGATATCACCGCTATTCAAGCGATTTATGCCAAGGCCATCTATGACAAGGCTCCCTCCGGCTGGTGGTTCCTGACCGAAAGTGGTTGGGTACAGAAATAGTCATCATCGCCGTTGGGTTACACCAAATCGGTTGAGGCTGACGCCCGGAACCCTATATCGTGGGGCAGTGATTCTTTATTTCGTGAGGTTTTATGTCTGGCACCCTTCCCCAATCCGTTGATGAAACACAGAAACTTCTATCCGATGGTCGTTATGTCGCGGATCGGTCGCTTTCAACGGCACTTTTTCTGTCGCTCAAGCTGCACCGCCCTTTATTCCTAGAGGGGGAAGCAGGAACCGGAAAAACGGAAATTGCCAAAGTCCTGTCCGAAACACTGGATCGCCCATTGATTCGTCTGCAATGCTACGAGGGGCTGGATATTTCATCCGCTGTTTACGAGTGGAACTATGCCCGCCAGATGATGGAAATCCGCCTTTCTGAAGCGTCTGGTGGGGGTGATCGTGCTGCGCTGGAAGCCGATCTGTTTTCTGAACGTTTCCTCATAAAACGACCGATCCTACAGGCTCTGGAATCTGCCAAGAAAGGCAAAGCACCGGTCCTGTTGATCGATGAGTTGGACCGCACGGATGAACCCTTTGAGGCCTTTCTGCTGGAAGTCCTCTCAGACTTTCAGGTCACGGTTCCGGAATTTGGCACTGTGAAGGCAGAAGAGCCACCTTTGGTCGTTTTGACCTCGAACCGAACCCGTGAAATCCATGACGCGATAAAGCGGCGCTGTTTCTATTACTGGGTCGATTATCCTGATGCTGAACGGGAATTGGCTATTCTGGCGATCAAAGCCCCCGAGGCACCAGAAGCCCTGAGCCGTCAAATCGTCGCCTTCGTTCAGAAAATCCGCACCATGGACTTATTCAAGTTGCCGGGTGTTGCGGAAACCATTGATTGGGCTCAAGCACTGACACAATTGGATCGGCTAGCACTGGACCCCGATACGATTAACGATACGCTGGGGGCCTTGCTGAAATATCAAGATGACATCGCACGTCTGCGTGGCTCGGAAGCGGCGCGCATTCTGGAAGAAGCAAAAGTTGAACTCGCCCAGGCGGGCTATGCTGCGTGACCAAAAAGGTCGTGACCCCAGAGGCATCTCAACCAGCTGCCAATTTGGTTGTCGGCCAGGCTGATGGCGGTCGTTTGGCCGAAAACATCATGTATTTTGGGCGCGTCCTGCGTGCGGCGGGCCTGCCCGTTGGCACTGGCAAAGTACTGGATGCGATTGAAGCCGTTAGTGCGGTGGGTGTCGACAGCCGTAAGGACTTTTACTGGACCCTGCACGCAATATTCGTAAATCGCCGCGATCAAAGGGAAATATTTGATCAGGCCTTCCACTTTTTCTGGAAGAATCCCAATCTCTTAGAAAAGGCGATGGCGATGCTGTTGCCCGCCATGAAGGGGGAACAGCAGCCAGAAAAGGCCGAAATGTCGACCCGACTGGCGGAGGCCCTGACTAAGGAACGCCCCCCTGCGCCGGAGAATGAGGCCGACGAGGAAGAAGAGGAAGAATTCGACATCGACGCATCCCTCACCTTCTCCCGCAAAGAGGTTCTGACGGAAAAAGACTTTGAGAAAATGAGCACGGCAGAGCTGGAGGCTGCCCGCAAGGCGATTCAGAGGATGCATCTCGCCTTTAATCCTATTCCAACACGGCGTTTCTATCCTGACCCCAAGGGACGCCGCACCGATCTTCGCGCCACCCTGCGCCGTGCCGCACGATCCGGTGGGGATCTGTCGCAACTGAGCATGCGCAAGCGCCGCCGTCGCGTGCCGCCATTGGTGATCCTGTGTGATATTTCAGGCTCAATGGATCGTTATGCCCGCATGATGCTGCATTTCATACATGCCTTGACCAATGACCGGGACCGGGTCTCCAGCTTCCTATTTGGAACACGCCTGACCAACATCACGCGCACTATGCGGCGCAAAGACCCCGATGTCGCCATTGATCAATGCGCCGCCCAGGTGGAAGACTGGGCTGGTGGCACCCGCATCGGCATCACCTTGTCAGAATTTAACCGCACATGGTCTCGCCGGGTGATGACCCAGGGGCCAATTGTCCTGCTGATCACAGATGGCCTGGACCGTGATGGCGCAAAGGGGCTGGAGGCAGAGATGGAGCGCCTGCATAAGTCTTGTCGCCAGTTGATCTGGCTGAATCCGCTGTTGCGATGGGATGGTTATTCTCCAAAGGCCAGTGGAGCAAAGGCGATGATCCGTAATGTCGACAGCTTCCGCCCTATCCACAATCTGGACTCCCTCTCAAAACTGGCAGATGCTCTGAGCACAGAAACCCCGGTGCAAAATTTGTCGCGCTGGAAGGAGATGGCAGCATGAGTGACCTCATTGATCCCTTAACCCAAGCGAAAGAATGGCAGGATCAAGGGCTAAAAGTCGCTGTGGCAACGGTTGTTGAGACTTGGGGGTCATCCCCTCGCCCCGCTGGCAGTCAATTGGTAGTCAATGAAGAGGCTGGCTTCGAAGGCTCCGTTTCTGGTGGCTGTATCGAAGGGGCTGTCGTGACCGAGGCGCTGGATATCATGGAAAGTGGCACGCCCAAGCTAATGGAATTTGGGGTGTCCGATGCCATGGCCTGGGAAGTGGGCTTGGCCTGTGGCGGCACGGTGCGGGTTTTCGTCGAAAAGCTGGAGGCGTAACGACGCCATGAAGCGGTCTCTTCTGGAACAATTGCAATCCGCCCGCGATGCTGTCCTGCCCACCGTGTTGATCACGCGGCTGGAGGATGGGGCGCAGGCCCTGATCGTGGAGGACACGGTCGTCACAGGGGACCTGGCCCCCGACACCGCGCTAAAAGATGCCGCCAAAGACTGTCTGCGTCAGGACAAGTCCCGAATGGTGGATGGCTGTTTTTTGCAAATATTTAATCCGCCTTTACGCCTGATTGTAATTGGCGCAGTCCATATCGCCCAAGCTCTGGTGCCTATGGCAACCCTTGCTGGCTATGCCGCCACAGTCATTGATCCGCGGGGGGCCTGGGCCAGTGAGGCACGCTTTCCTGGCGTTGCGGTGCTGCAGGATTGGCCAGAAGAAGTGATGGTTGCCCTGAAGCCAGACCGCCGCACCGCGATAGTGGCGCTGACCCATGACCCGAAGCTGGATGATCCGGCCCTGGCCGTCGCCTTGAAATCCGATGCTTTCTATATCGGCGCCTTGGGCAGCAAAAAGACCGCTGCAGCGCGTGCCGAGCGCCTGAAGGCTGGCGGCAGTGATCCCGACGCTATCGCAGGAATTGACGGACCGATTGGATTGAATATTGGCGCGGTCTCTCCAGCAGAGATCGCTGTCTCTATTCTGGCAAAAATGACCCTGGCTCTGCGGGGACCGAAGGGGAGCTGATGGAATTCGGTCCTATTTCCGCTGATACCGCCACAGGCGCGATCCTGGCGCATTCCATTCGCTTGTCGGATCGGGCGCTTAAAAAAGGCCATTGGCTGACAGAAGAGGATGTGGAGGCGCTGAAAGCCGCCGGTATCACCTCTGTCACGGTCTGTCGCCTGGCTCCCGATGATGTCCCTGAAAACGATGCTGCAGATACCCTGGCCATGGCCGCGACAGGAGATGGATTTAGCCGCAGCGCTGCCTTTACCGGTCGTGTGAACCTGATCGCGCAACAGGATGGCATTCTGGTTTATGATCCTGTTCTTCTGGACGCATTGAACCGTGTGGATGAGGGGATCACCTTTGCCGCCCTGCCACCTTATTCCAGGGTGGCTGCACGGCAGATGGTGGCGACAGCCAAGATCATTCCCTTTGGTGTGCCAAAACAAATGCTTCAGGCAGCCTGCCCCAAATCCCCGCTGTTTCGGATCGCCGCATTCCAATCACTGTCTTTGGGATTGATCCAAACCATCCTTCCTGGCGTGAAGCCCAGTGTTTTAGACAAGACCGATCAGATTATGAACGCGCGCGCGGCCAGCCTTGGCGCGGTTCAAATTACGCCCGTCCGCTGCAAACATTCAGAAGATGACCTAACCTTGGCGCTGGCAGCGATGACCGCGGAAAAAGTTGCGATCATCACCATTGTCGGGGCATCTGCTATTGTAGATCGCCGCGATGTAATCCCGGCCGCAATCTCTCAATGCGGTGGAACCGTAGAGCATTTTGGTATGCCTGTTGATCCGGGGAACCTGCTGTTATTGGGGAGAATTGGCGATATTCCAGTGATCGGTGCCCCAGGCTGTGTGCGGTCACCCAAGCCAAATGGCTATGATTGGGTACTGGAACGACTGGTTGCGGGCCTGCCTGTCGATGGACCCGGCATTATGGCAATGGGATCTGGCGGGTTTCTGAAAGAGATACCCGTGCGGCCCCTGCCCCGTGCCGAAGCCGCGCCCAAACAGGCAACAAGCCATGCACCCTGCATAATCGGTCTGATGCTGGCAGCCGGGCAATCCCGCCGTATGGGCAAGGCGAATAAGTTGCTGGAAAATCTGGATGGGAAGCCGATGCTGCGCCACTCTCTGGAGATACTCCTGGCAGCACAGATCGACGGTGTCACTGTTGTGACAGGGCACGAGGCGGAACGAGTCCGTCAAGCGATCTCAGACCTGCCTGTCTCCTTCACCGACAGTCCCGACTATGCCAGTGGTTTGGCGGAAACCGTGAAACGTGGCATTGCCGCCCTGCCTGAATCAGCAGACGGGGTCCTTATTTGCCTGGGCGATATGCCCCGCGTGAAAACCGAAACGTTAAACCGCCTGATCGCGGCCTTCGATCCCACAGAGGGACGCACGATTTGTGTTCCTGTCCATCTTGGCAAGCGTGGCAATCCCGTCCTGTTCGGCAGACGCTTCTTTGCCGAAATCATGGACCTTTCAGGCGATACCGGGGCAAAATCTCTGATCGGGGCCTATGAGGAACAAGTCGCGGAAATCGTCGTCGATGACCCAGGCGTGCTGTTGGATCTGGATACGCCAGACGCTCTTAGAATGGCGCAAAATCGTTAGAAAAGTCGCTTGAGACGGTCCCCTTGCCAATGCCATAGTCGCGCATCTTAAAATCTTCTAGCGGAAACAGGTGCAGTATGGCTGAGCAATTTGATGCAATTGTGATTGGGGCGGGCGTGATTGGCGCCGCTGTTGGATTGGAACTGACCCGCAAGGGATACAAGACCATCAACATTGATAAGCTGCCAGCGGCTGGCTATGGCTCGACGTCTGGCTCTTGCGCCATCATTCGTACCTATTACTCTACTGTCGATGGGTCCGCTTTAGCCTATGAAGGCTATTACTATTGGAAAAATTGGCAGGAATATCTGGGACTTGGCGATGGTGAGGACTTGGCTTATTTCCACGAAACCGGCACCATGGTGATGAAGGTCGAAGAAAATGGCTTCATGAAAAAAGCCATGAGTATCGCGGATGAAATTGGCGTTCCTTACGAGGAATGGACCAATGACGATATCCGCAAGAAAATGCCTCATTACGACCTGAACTGCTTCCACCCCCCAAAACGCCCTGAACAAGATGGCTTTGGCGAGCCGACCGGCGGCGAAGTTGGCGGTGCGGTATTCTTCCCCAAAGGCGGGTATATCAACGACCCTCAGCTCTCTGCTCAGAACATTCGTAAGGCGGCAGAAAAGCTCGGTGGCAGCTTTAAGTTCAATGCGGAAATAACTGAAATCAGAAAGAATTCAGATGGCTCCATCACAGGTGTTTCTTTAAAGGATGGCACCCAGATCGATGCACCGATCCTGGTTAATGTCGCTGGTCCTCATTCCGCCAAGGTCAATGCCATGGCCGGTGCGCTGGACGACATGAATGTCAAAACCCGTGCCCTGAAACAGGAAGTCACCCATATCCCCATGCCGGTCGAAGGCTGGTATGAGAATGGGTTCGTAACCTCAGACAGCGATATCGCCTGCTATACCCGCCCGGAAAAAGGTAACTTCCTGCTGATCGGCTCAGAAGATCCGCCTTGCGATACCCAGATTGAGGTCGATCCAGACAATTGGGATCGCAATTTCAGCGAACAATGGCGCATTCAGGCACTGCGCGTGGCACAACGCATTCCGTCACTGGGCATTCCCAGCGTCATGAAGGGCGTGACGGAACTTTATGACGTATCAGATGACTGGATTCCAATATACGATAAGTCTCAGGTGCCGGGCTTCTATATGGCAATCGGTTCTTCAGGTAATCAGTACAAGAATGCACCTGTTGCCGGAAAGATGATGGCGGAGTTGATCGACAAAGATCAAAAAGGCCAGGACCATGATAAGGACCCGGTCATTTTCCACATGGATTACACCAATCGTGACCTCAACCTGGGATTCTTCTCCCGTCGGCGGGAAATCAATAAAGACAGCACCTTCTCCGTGCTGGGTTAATTGAGACAATGGCGCGGAAGGTAGAGTTGATTGAACGGGAAATTCCCTTCAAGGGTTACTTCCAGATCAGTCGCTATCATCTGCGCCATTGTCAGTTCAAAGGCGGAATGGGGCCTCGAATCAGTCGCGAGGTCTTTGAGCGAGGCCACGCTGTCTGCGTGGTCCCTTATGACCCGATCAGAGATGAAATTGCCTTAATCGAACAATTTCGCCCCGGTGCTTATGCTGCGGGCGATTCCGATCCCTGGATGATTGAGGTTGTTGCCGGGATTATTGACTCCGATGAGTCCCTGGAACAGGTCGCACGACGAGAATCCAGCGAGGAGACAGGCCTGACGATCACGGACCTAAATTACCTGGGCAAGCATTATATGACGCCCGGCGGCAGTTCTGAAACAATTGCTATGTTTGTGGGACGTGCAGATTTCTCCACTTTGGGCGGCGTGCATGGACTGGACGAAGAAGGCGAGGATATCCGTGTTTTCTCTACTTCAGCCGATGAGGCAATCGCCATGGCGAGAGATAATCGCATCCGAAATGCAATGACAGCCCTTGCCCTTTTGCTGTTCGATGGACGGCGGGAGGTCTTGCGTCAGGACTGGCGGTAACCTATTTACCATTCAACTAAGAGGGTATTTAGGAATTCACACAAAGGAACCGGACAATGACTTTCCGCAGCGACTTCACCGATGCCGTGGGCAACACACCGCTGATCAAACTGAAACGCGCGTCTGAAGAGACGGGCTGTACCATTCTAGGCAAGGCGGAGTTCCTCAATCCCGGTGGCTCCGTAAAAGACCGCGCGGCAAAATACATTATTCTGGATGCTGAAGAGCGGGGCGAACTGGAGCCCGGTGGCTTGATCGTCGAAGGTACGGCTGGCAATACCGGCATCGGGTTGGCCAGCGTTGGCAATTCCAGAGGATATCGTACCCTAATCGTCATTCCGGAAACACAAAGCCAGGAAAAGAAAGACGCCTTGCGCCTGCTGGGGGCCGAATTGGTGGAAAATGTCGCTGTTCCCTTCAAAGACCCGCGCAACTATGTCCATACCGCGCAGCGCATTGCTGAAGAGCGCAAGGCGACGGAACCCCACGGGGCCATCTATGCCAACCAATGGGACAACCTGTCCAATCGGGAGGCGCATATCCGCTCCACAGGCCCAGAGGTATGGGAACAACTGCAAGGCAAGGTCGACGGATTTTCCTGCGCTATGGGGACTGGCGGCACATTGGCTGGCATGAGCCTGTATCTGAAGGGCAAAAACAAGGATGTCAAAATCGCGGCAGCGGACCCTATGGGGGCCGCAATGTATAACTGGATCAAGACCGGTGAGTTGAAGGCAGAAGACGGCGGCTCCATCGCAGAAGGCATTGGTCAGGGTCGAATTACCGGCAATATCGATGGGGCCGTGTTTGATGATGCCTATAAAATCCCTGATGCCGAAGCCTTGCCGATCGTACATCGTCTATTGAAAGAAGAAGGGCTGTGCATGGGCCTGTCGACAGGCGTTAATATTGCCGGTGCCATTCGCCTGGCCAAGGATTTGGGCCCAGGCCATACCATCGTCACCATCCTGTGTGACTGGGGCCATCGATATATGGGCAAAGTTTGGAACCCGACCTTCCTGAAAGAAAAAGGCCTGCCCTTCCCAGATTGGCTGTAAGAGGCCAAAATCCTATTTGGGCATTCCATTGCATCCGCATGTGAGCTGCTGGAGAACTTCCAGGGTAAGGGAATTGCTGTGCGAATTGCCTTTCTGGCAAAATCGCACTGGCATTCTCCGGCTCTATGACTAGGCTGTTGGAAACAATTTGTTATGGGGATGAACGGTGTGACAAACCGAACGGACGAACTTTACCGGGATGATTCCTATCTGAAATCGTGCGAAGCCGTTGTCGTAGAGGTCACGGATCGCGGTGCGGTCATTCTGGATCGCACCGTCTTTTATTATACAGGCGGCGGACAGCCCGGCGATTCAGGAACCCTGACATTTGATGGCGGATCGGTGCAGATTGCGACCACAATTAAGGTCGATGACGACATCCTCCATATCCCGGAAGAAGGTCAGGTACTGCCCGCCGTTGGGGCCAAAGTCACCGCGGAGATTGATTGGGACCGTCGCTATTCCCTGATGAAGATGCACACCGCAATGCATTTGTTATGTGCCCTTGTTCCCTGTGGCGTGACCGGTGGGCAAGTTGGCGAGGACAAAAGCCGTCTGGATTTTGATGTCGGCGACCATACGCTGGATAAAGACGCCCTGACGGAACGACTCAACGCGTTGATTGCGCAAGACCATACCCTGGAAACGATGTGGATCAGCGATGCTGAACTGGATAACAATCCAGAACTGGTGCGCACCATGTCCGTACAGCCGCCCCGGAATGCCGGGCGCATTCGTCTGGTGAAAGTCGGCGAGTCGGTTGATCTGCAGCCCTGTGGTGGCACCCATATCGCCCATACGGGGGAAATCGGAGCCCTGCGTATTGGGAAAATCGAAAACAAGGGCGCAAAGAACCGCCGTGTGAATATCCATCTGGAGGGATGATTGGACGCGGGCGGCTTCCTACCCGCGAATATTTACTCCCTAACTCTTTGAAAGTACCATTCTATGTCTCACTTTCCGCTCGTTTCCGTTCAATGGCTAAAAGGTGCATTGTCCGACCCGAAGGTCGTTGTCCTGGATGCCACATATCATCTACCGACCGTATCAAGGGATGCACGGGCAGAATATATAGCGGGTAGAATTCCAGGTGCGCGCTTCTTTGACGTTGATGGAGTCGCAGACCCGACAGACCCCCTGCCCCATATGGTTCCAACCCCGGAACAGTTTGGGGAAATGATGGGTGCCCTTGGTATTTCCAATGACAGCCATGTCGTTTGCTATGACAGTTATGGCATTTTTTCTGCCGCACGGCCTTGGTGGCTGTTTCGTCTGTATGGCCATGAAAATGTATCCGTCTTGGATGGTGGTCTGCCCGCATGGCAGGCGGCTGGCTATGAAACGGAATCGGGTCCGGCGCCCGTACCAGAGCCAACAGAATTCAGCCCAAGTTTTCGTCCGGAACTGCTGCGCCGCGTTGCGGAGGTTCAGGCCAATCTGGAGGGTGGTAAAGAGGTTGTGCTGGATGCCCGCGCCGCCAATCGATTTGACGGCAGCGCCCCCGAACCCCGCCCCGGCACTCGGTCCGGTCATATTCCAGGATCATTGAACTTGCCTTTCACGACCTTGTTGGATTCTGACACTAAGAAAATGCTCAACGTTCATGGGTTGGAATCCGCCTTTCGCAAAGCGGGTATCAAATTGGGCCGTGACAAGGTTGTGACCAGTTGTGGCTCTGGCGTTACAGCCTGTGTCCTGGCATTGGGGCTACATTTGCTGGGTGATGATACGGTTGCCGTTTATGATGGGTCCTGGTCAGAATGGGGCACGCGCAGCGATACCCCGATAACAAACCCTTCGAAAGCTTGAGACGATCCCCATGAAAATTCGCCCCTGCACCCCGGCGGACATTCCGCATGTCATCAATCTATGGAAGGCCTGTGGCCTAACCCGCCCCTGGAATGATCCAGCAAAAGACATGGAAATGGCTCTGGAATACAGCGCCTCGACCGTTCTGCTGGGTGAATTCAATGGGGCCATTATTGCCAGCGTTATGGCTGGATTCGATGGTCACCGCGGATGGCTGTATTATGTCGCTGTGCGTCCTGATCTACAGGGCAATGGGTATGGTCGGCAAATTATCACGGCGGGTGAGGATTGGCTGCGCGGACAAGGATGCCCGAAGATCCTTCTAATCATCCGGGCTGACAATCAGAAGGTTCTCGATCTCTATGCATTGCTGGACTATGTCCAAGAACCCCGGGCGATGATGTCGAAATGGCTGATCGAGCCTCCGGCGCAATCCCCTGACATGGCACCTCCGCGCAAGCTGAATGTGACCATCACCTTTCTGGAAATGACCGCGCCACCGCCGCGTCCGCCGCGGGCTGCACCAATCACGCCCAAGCCGCTGGCGCTACAACGGGTTCACAATCCCACGGTTTCCTACTACCGATATCTACAGCACACGGTGGGCGACCCCTGGCTGTGGTGGGAACGCCGCGCCATGCCGGACGAGACCATCGCGCGGATTGTGCAGGATCCGAAGGTTGAGCTTTATACCTTAACCATGGGGGGCGTTCCGGCTGGCTTTGTCGAACTGGATTTCCGTAATATGCCAGAAACAGCTGATATTGCTTATTTCGGCCTTCTGCCCGAATTCATCGGCCATGGATTGGGACCCTATCTACTGGAATGGAGCATAGACTGCGCCTGGAATCGCGATCCGGCACCACAGCGCCTTTTGGTCAATACATGCACCCTGGACCACCCAAAGGCGCTGAGCGGTTATCAGCGGGCGGGCTTCGAAGTTGTCGATCAGGTGAAAAAACAGACAGGTGACCCCGTGGCAGAAGGCTACATCCCAAAATCTGTCCGCATCCTCAGCCCAGGCTATTAAAAACCACAATTCGGTTACGTTTATTCCAAACCCACTGGAATCCTGTGGATAAACAACATATATTAAGTTTATGATAACAATTGATGTGTTTTCCGACCCTATATGTCCCTGGTGCTATATTGGTAAAAAGCGCCTGGATGCTGCGCTTGCGGCGCGCCCTGACCTGCCAGTTTCTGTGCGTTGGCGCGCGTTTCAGCTCAATCCGGATATGCCGCGCGACGGCATGGACCGGCAGTCCTATCTGTCTGCCAAATTTGGCGGCGAGGATCGAGCCTCTGAAGTCTACGGGCAAATTCAGCGCGTTGGCGCACAGGTTGGCATCGACTTTCAGTTTGATCGTATCCCCCGCACGCCCAGCACATTGAATGCCCACAGATTGATCCGCTATGCACAGCGCCCCGATGTGGACAAAGCAGAGGGACTGATGCCCGCCTTGTTCCAGGCCTATTTCATGGAGGGCAAGGATATCGGGGATATTTCTGTCCTACTGGATATCGCCGAAAGCCTTGGACTCAATCGACCAGAAGTTCAGGAATACTTGAACAGCCGCGCAGAAGAAGATGAAGTCCAGGCAGAAGACGTCTTTGCCCGCCGCCTTGGCATTGGGGGTGTGCCCTGTTTCATCATCGACGGTAAATACGCCCTGTCTGGTGCCCAAGAACCTGAAGCCTTCCTGCCCCTACTAGACATGGCGGTTCAAGAGCAAGCAGCTGGTCAGAGTTCAGTTGAAGGTTAATTTGCAACCATCTGATTTGAAAAACATATCAATTTTTACAAATCCTGCACGTCGACAATACCTGCGATGGATTTGATTGCCTGTCGGAAGGCAGCATTGACCTGATAGGGCTTGTCCAGCGTGAAGTCGACATCGCCTTCCACGGTGTTTAAGGCGCGAATTTCAATGCGGCCACGACCTGGTTTGGCATGCCCTTCAAATACTTTACGTAGGGCCTCAATCGGGTCGGTCGTGTCCAGAACGATGCGCATGCCCTTGGCGGCTTGGGCGGCTTCCTCATCCAGGGATTTCACAGAACTGGCGGTCAGGCGCAATTCCGCATCCGCGCCCTCGCCCTTTTTATCAATATTGACCGTGACCAGCAGCGGCTGACCGGAGTCCAAAATCTCCCGCGCGGTCCCCAGCGTTTCCTGGAACATCGTAACTTCGTAATTGCCGCTGGCATCCGACATGCTGACGAAGGCCATTTTTGAGCCGCGCTTTGTCGTCATGATGCGTTTGGAACTAACCAGCCCTGCCAGTTTCACCCCTTGAGAGACGCGCACCCGTCCGGCCTGAACATCCACCCATTGGCTGATGCCAAGTTTTCCAAAATTGGCGGCATAGGCCTCAAGCGGGTGAGACGACATGTAAAAGCCGATGGCATCCAGCTCATAGGCTAGTTTATCCGTCGGACCCCATTCCGGTACATTTGATAGTTTCGGACGGTTGACCGTAGCCATATCACCGCCAAACAAGGCAGCCTGAGCGCTGACCTTATCAGCCTGCAAGGCGGCCCCGTGTCCCAAGACGCTTTCCAGACTTTCGACCAAGCGTCGGCGATTGCCATCCAGACTGTCAAAGGCTCCGGCCTTGATCAGGTTTTCGACAGATCGCTTGTTCAGGGCCTTTGGCTCCACCCGTTCGGCAAAGTCGAAGACATCCTTAAAAGGACCGCCTTCAGCGCGGGCACGGATGACGCCTTCCATCGCGCCAGCGCCAACATTCTTCAGTGCGGCCAGAGCATAGCGCACACAGCGCACCCCGTCCTCCGTCGTCTCCACGGAGAAATCGACAGCGGATTTGTTCACATCCGGCGGCAACAGACCAATTTCCAGTCGTGCAATCTCTTCCCTGAAAACATTTAACTTGTCGGTATTGTGCATATCCAACGTCATGGAGGCCGCCATGAACTCAACCGGATAATTCGCCTTCAACCAAGCCGTTTGATAGGCGACCAGGGCATAGGCGGCAGCATGCGATTTGTTGAACCCATATCCAGCAAAAGCATTAATCAAATCAAATATTTCATTGGCCTTGGGGGCATCGACATCCGAATGTTCTTTTGCACCGGTGACGAACAAGGCGCGTTGTTGATCCATTTCTGACTGGATCTTCTTCCCCATAGCCCGACGCAGCAGATCTGCCCCGCCCAATGTGTATCCAGACAGAACCTGGGCCATCTGCATGACCTGTTCCTGATAGATCGGAATACCAAAAGTCTCGGCCAGCACAGGCTCCAGCTTTGGATGCGGATATTTGGGCTCTTCCTGGCCATGCTTACGGCGGATATAGGTGGGAATATTCTCCATCGGCCCTGGACGATATAGGGCCACAACGGCGATTAGATCCTCCAACCTATCGGGCTTCAGGGTCTTCAAAACATCGCGCATGCCAGAGCTTTCCAACTGGAACACGCCAGTTGAAATGCCTTTGCACAGCATTTCATAGCTTTTGGGATCATCCAGTGGGATTTTGGCAATATCCAGCGGCTCGGTTCGGTCCGGGCGCTGGTCAATCAGCTTTCGCGCCTTGTCGATAACCGTCAGGGTTTTGAGACCCAAAAAGTCAAACTTAACCAAACCGGCTTGTTCGACATATTTCATGTTGAACTGGGTGACCGGTATTTCAGACCGAGGATCGCGATACAGAGCGACCAATTCATCCAGCGGGCGATCACCGATCACCACCCCGGCGGCATGGGTTGAGGCATGGCGATACAGGCCTTCCAAGGCCTTTGCCATCTTCACAAGGCGAGCGACAGCCTCGTCCTCGTATATCTGCGCCTGTAGCAGCGGCTCGCCTTCAATCGCCTGGGTCAGAGTCACCGGATTGGCTGGATTGTTTGGCACCAACTTACAAATGCGATCAACCTGACCATAAGGCATCTGCAACACCCGCCCGACATCGCGCAGAACAGCGCGTGCCTGAAGCTTTCCAAAGGTTATGATCTGCGCCACCTTTTCGGCACCATATTCCTTCTGGACGTAGGAAATCACCTCATCGCGGCGGTCCTGACAAAAGTCGATATCGAAGTCAGGCATGGAGACACGTTCAGGGTTCAAAAACCGCTCGAACAGCAAATTATAGCGCAGGGGATCCAAATCCGTGATGGTCAGCGCCCAGGCCACTACCGACCCAGCCCCGGACCCACGCCCCGGTCCCACAGGAATCTCCTGTGCCTTGGTCCATTGGATGAAGTCCGCAACGATCAGGAAATAGCCAGGGAATCCCATCTGCCCGATCACGTTCAGCTCAAAATCCAACCGCTCCTCATAGGGCTTGGCGGTCGCAATGCGGGCGGCCTCATCCATATCGGGTGTGTAGACTTCTTCTTCCAATCGAACCTTAAGCCCTTGGACGGACAGGTCTTTCAGAGCCTCTTCCGCCGTGCGATCACCGCGCTTGGTATACTCTGGCAGCAGCGGTTTGATCTTCTCTGGCATATAGGCGCAGCGCTGGGCGATGATAACTGTATTATCAACGGCTTCTGGCAGATCGGAAAACAACGCCCGCATCTCTTCGGCACTTTTAAGACGGTGATGGGCGGTCAGCTTTCGGCGGTTTGGATCAGTGATGACGGTCCCTTGTGCGATACATAACAGGGCATCATGAGCCTCAAACATTTCCTCTTTCGGGAAATAACAGTCGTTGGTAGCAACCAAGGGCAGATCATGCCGATAGGCCAGATCGATTAATTCTGGCTCAATCTTATCTTCCTCAACCAGGTGGTGACGCATGATTTCAACATACAGACGCCCAGGGAAAATCGAGGCCAAGTGGGTCAGGCATTCCTCTGCCGCCTCAGATTGACCATCTCCCAAAAGACGACCGATGGGACCTTCCGGTCCTCCCGTCAGGAAAATCAGTCCCTGATTGTGGGCTTCTAGATCCGGAATGCCGATCTGGGGCGTCTCGCCCGGCGTGGTCTTCAGATAGGCTGCGCTGACCAGCTTCATCAGATTCATATAGCCAGCTTCATCTTGAGCCAGCAGCACAATCTTATCCGGTGGCGGACGGATACCGCCCTGAAGGCCCGTACCAGCCCCTTCCCGCTCTTCCCGGCGCAAACTTAATTGCACCCCGGTAATTGGCTGAACACCAGCGCCAGAAGCTGCCTGTGCGAATTCCAAACCACCGAACATATTATTCGTATCTGTGACCGCGACCGCCGGCATCTTCTGCTCGGCGCACAGCTTCACCAGATCCTTGATACGAATCGCCCCTTCCGCCAATGAATAGGCAGAGTGGACACGCAAATGAACGAATTGAGCATGGTTTGTCATAGTCGACAGTGTAGGACTGATTCTGGCGCTGTCATGAGGAACCGTCGTGAACAAACCCGTTTTATCGGGATAAGCCGGGGGATAACTTCAGCCCCGTTCCGGGTTGCGTTACAATCAGTCTAGGACTCTTCACATTCCACCATCAAACTGCGGATGTAGGTGGGCATTTCATGCGCCTGAACCTTTGCGGCACGCACCAAAGAGTCAAAATGATCCGACAGCGTTCGGATATGCTCTCGCGTGTTGAACACGAAATACATCTGGCCCAGGAAAATTGCGGCACGTCTGGGACCAAACACTGTATAGGGGACCGCATAGACCTTTCGCCCATCGAACAGGAACAGGCGGACACGGGGATACAGCTCACTGAGCAAGGATGCCATATAATCCAATTGCTCCAGCCGAACACTTTTCGGAAACTCATCCCAGACCCCCTGACCAAGGGCGAAGGTGCGCAAGGCCTGCCAGGACAAACAGATTTCCATTTCCATCTCTGGAATACGGGACAAAGCCAAACGGTTCTGAATGGAGTTTTTTGCATCCTCTGTCGTTTTGGCCTGATAAATCGAATATTCCAAAGCCAATACCGCATCGGTCTTTACCAAATCTGGCAAGGATGAGGGAACGTAGCGCACCTTATAGCCGACAGCATCCTTATGCCATTGCTCCAACAAAGCATCAGAGCCATTAAAGGTATCCGGTCGCGCAATCTCAATAGATTCCCGCAGGATTGCGGCACCCTGCCCAGGCTCTTCCGCCAGGCCCAAAAGCCAATCCGTACTGACCTGCAGGGCAACAGCCATCGCCGCCACCGTATCGGCGCGGGGCAGCCGATCCGCGCTGCGGGACAATAACTGCGATAGTGTCGATCGATCGACACCAATTGCCCGCGCCAGTCCAGACTGATTGATGCCAACATCGGTCATCGCGCTTTCCAGCCGCCCCCGAAAGGAGGAAACCGTTTCACGTCGATCCAGATTACGTCCTGCTGCGGCTTCCGATGATCTATTCACCATTGCTCCAATGTTTATAATTATCAACATATAATATAAAATATAAACACATGATACTTTATGATGACAAGTAACTTATTTTCAAAACACGACAATCACATGAATGTGTTAGTGCGCCGCACAATAATGCTGACTGTTCATAAAGGATATATATGGCTTCCCTCGCCGGCTCCTCTCCCAATCTCGCCCCCAATCCGGTTCAATCGCGCGGACGGGCCGCATTGGCGGAATGGCCTACCTGGATGGTATGGGGCGGGGTTTATGGCGGGTTCTTTGCCCTTACAGCCTTCTGGACATCGGTCAGCCCCTGGATCACAATTCCGGTCCTGGCCTATCTGATCTGCTGGAACGGCCATTTGATGCATGAAGTCCTGCACGGCCATCCAACCCGCAGCAGACTGATCAATCGACTGCTGGTATTGCCTAATCTAATTGGATGGATCCCTTACGAAATCTATCGTGACAGCCATATCGCACATCATGAGACGGATCATCTGAGTCACCCGACCCTGGATCCGGAAAGCTATTACCTGATGCCCGGGCAATGGGACAAAACCTCTCGCCTGATGCAACTTATTCTGCGCGCAAATAACAGCCTGATCGGGCGCATGGTGATAGGTCCAGTTCTGATGGTCAGTCGCTTCTGGTTTTCCCAAATTCGGCGTTTTGCCGGAGGGGACACCCGATATATCGGGGCTTGGATCATCCTGTTGATCAGCAATTTAGTCCTGGGATATTGGCTTTTCGTGGTCAGCGCTCTTCCCGTCTGGCACGTGGTATTAGCTATCTATGGCGGTTTAGCCTTGGGAACAGTGCGATCCTTTACCGAACATCGCCCGGCGGAAAATCAAGACGCACGCTGTGCCGTAGTTGAATCAGGTCCAATGATGCAGTTGCTGTTTCTGAACAACAATTTTCACATTGTACATCACACCCATCCCTCTATGCCGTGGTATGACATTCCCGGAGCCTATTACAGCAATCGAGATTACTGGATTGCAAAGACTCAGGGGCATTGGTTCAGCACCTATTGGGATGTCCTGCGTCGCTGTGCCTTTACGGCGAAAGACAGCCCGCGGTTTCCAGAATAGATTTTAAGCGACCACCCGCGCCAACGCTTCTGCGATTTTGCGCACCCCAGACAAACGGCGTTCGGAGTCACTCCACGCCCGCATGATAACCATCTTGTGATCCGGGCGCAGCTTCGCGGCCCCTGCCATCTTCTGAATAAAGCCGATTAACCCGCCAGGATTGGCGAAGTCATCATTGCGGAAGGATATCAACGCGCCCTTTGGCCCTGCATCGACCTTGGAAATGCCTGCTGCCTTGCACGCCTGCTTGATCGCAACAATCTGCAACAGGTTGGCAACTTCGTCGGGCATTGGACCAAAACGATCCACCATCTCAACCGCAAAGCGATCAATCTCCCGCGAATCCTTCAAGTCAGACAGGCGGCGATACAGGCCTAGGCGCACCGACAGATCCGGCACATATTTCTCAGGAATCAGCACGGCGATGCCGACATTAATGGTGGGCGTCCAGGTTTCTTCAATCTCATCGGCGGCAACGTGATCGCGGGCGGCCGCGACGGCCTCTTCCAACATGCGCTGATACAGCTCTACGCCAACTTCCTTGATATGGCCTGACTGTTCCTCACCCACCAAATTGCCTGCACCCCGAATGTCCAGATCATGGCTGGCCAATGTGAATCCCGCCCCCAGACTGTCCAGGGTCTGCATCACATCCAGGCGCTTGCGAGCGGTTTCGGTCAGGATCTTGCCCGGCGGCAAGGTCAGATAGCAATAAGCCCGCTGCTTGCCGCGCCCGATGCGCCCGCGTAATTGATACAACTGCGCCAGACCAAACATATCGGCTCGGTGAATGATCATCGTATTGGCATTGGGAATATCCAGGCCGCTTTCAACGATGTTTGTGGACAGCAGGATATCGTATTTCCCAGCCACGAAATCCGTCATCACGTCTTCTAATTCCCGCGCAGCCATGCGGCCATGGGCCATGGCGACGTTAGAATCTGGCGAGAGTTCACGAATACGCTCCCGCACACGATCCATATCGGCAAGTCGGGGACAGACAAAGAAGATTTGACCGCCGCGATACCGCTCCCGTCGGATGGCCTCGCGCAGGACGACAGGGTCATAGGGCAATACGAAGGTACGAACCGCCAGACGATCCACTGGCGGGCTGGCGATGATCGACATTTCGCGCACCCCGGCCAGGGCCATCTGCAAGGTCCGCGGAATGGGTGTCGCAGTCAGGGTCAGCACATGAACATTGGCGCGTAATTGCTTCATGCGCTCCTTCTGCTGCACACCGAAATGCTGTTCCTCATCGACGATCAATAGACCCAAATCGCGGATTTTGATGGATTTCGCCAACAAAGCATGGGTGCCCACCACGATATCAATGGTACCATCGGCCAGGCCTTCTTTGACTGCCTCGGCCTCTTTCCCTGTCACAAGGCGGGAAAGTTGCCGGACACGCACAGGCAAGCCTTCAAATCGTTCCTTGAAGTTCCGGAAATGCTGGCGAGCCAACAAGGTTGTCGGCACGACGACAGCGACCTGCTTGCCGGACAAAGCCACCAGGAAGGCCGCACGCAGTCCGACTTCGGTTTTGCCAAACCCAACATCCCCGCAGACCAGACGGTCCATCGGCTTACCAGAGCCCAGATCCTCAAACACATCCTGAATGGCGCGCAACTGGTCTTCGGTTTCAGTGAATGGGAAACGTGCGCAGAATACGTCGTAGCCCCCCGCTAGTGGGACGACGGGGTCGCCTATTCGCAGGGCCCGCACCGCCGCGATTTTCATCAACGACTCGGCAATCTCCCGAACACGTTCCTTCAGCCGCGCCTTCCGGGCCTGCCAAGCGGCACCGCCCAATTTATCTAACTGGACACCCGAATCTTCTGAACCATAGCGTGACAGCACTTCCAAGTTCTCGACCGGCAAGAACAAGCGATCATCACCGGAATAGAGAATGCGTAGGCTATCATGGGGTGCCCCGTCTTCACTCTGAGTTTC
>JARGPE010000250.1 GCA_029212835.1 Alphaproteobacteria bacterium
CAATGACAGCGAATTAATCGTGATGCGCTCTGCGGGGATGAGTTCGTCGTCACTGGCCATGCCAGGCTTGGCGGTTGCCTCGACTGCCTGCATCGTCTGTTTGGGAATGACGCTGTATCTGATGCCAATGGCCGCTCAGGAAATGCGGTTTCATGTGGACAAGAACCGATCCCAATGGGGGGCTGCCCTATTGCATGAAGGTGAGTTCACAACAGTCGGAAAGGCGATCACCATTTTCGTCAAAGAGCGCGAAGGGTCGGAACTTTTTGGGCTGCTATACGATAACCGGGAAGACCCTGACGCGCCCTATACGATCATGGCGGAACGGGGCGCGGTCGTTGAAACCGACGATGGACCCCGCATTCTGGTCGTCAACGGCAGCCGCCAAACGTTTAAGGACGGCAAGCTTCACTTGGTTGAGTTTGACCGCACCATGATTGATATCGGGGTTCCAGCCTCCGCCGCCAGCGCGGTATGGGCACAGCCGGAAGAAAGGCTGCTGCCAGACCTGCTGTCCCCTGACCCAAATAATTCAAACGATGTATACTATCACAGCAAGCTGATCGCCGAAGGCCACAGCCGTTTGGCAACCGCGATGTTGCCTATCGCCTATTCTGTCGCAGCTTTGGCCTTTATCCTGCGAGGTGGATTCTCAAGACGGGGCAATTTTTCAGCTCTGATCAGTGCAATCGTGGCGATGACCGCCTTGCTGATTGGCCATATGAGCCTTGTCTCGGCGGCGGGTTCCGACAATCGACTGATCCCTCTAATCTATCTGAACTCTGTGGTCCCAACTTTGGTAGGTCTATATTTTATATTCCGCCCAACCCGACATAAGCGCGCTGTTCAAGCGCCCGTAATGAGCTAGGGCCAGGGCAAAGCGATGCGGTTATCCAGAACACTCGCCTTTTATATGGGACGCCAGTTCATCTTCTGGATGGTTTGCGTTTTCATAACTCTTATCGCCATTGCCGCCATGTTCGATATCGTAGAGTTGTTGCGCCGGGCATCCGGTCAACAAGAGGTGACCATTGATGTCATCATCCAAATGTCCCTCCTTAAACTGCCAAACCTCGTACAGGATATGCTGCCCTTTGCAGTATTATTGGGGGGGATGATGGCGTTTTGGCGGATGGCAAAAGCAAACGAATTGGTGATCTCTCGCGCGGCGGGTGTATCCGTCTGGCAGTTTTTGATGACTCCAATTGCCATCACCTTCCTGGTTGGGGTGGTCATGATCACCACCTTCAATCCTTTTGCCGCTGCGATGCGCTCCAACTACGAAAATATGGAAAGCAAATATCTGGGCAAAAGCCGCACAGAATTTGCCATGGGGTCGACCGGCGTTTGGTTGCGACAAGGCAAGCAGGATTCCCATGCAGTCATCCATGCCAATACCGTTAGCGGCAGTGGCGACGAGGCTCGTCTCATTCAAGTCATCGTCTTTGAACTGGAAGGCGAGGACCGCTTTGTCGGCAGAATTGACGCCGCCAGTGCCACATTGCGCGCGGGTTATTGGGAACTCAATGATGCCTATATCTCCGCGCCGGACGAAGTCACACGTCATGTTGACGTCTATCGCCTGGCGACGGATCTGACGATTGAAGGCATTCAAGATAGCTTTGCTTCAGCTGACACGCTTTCTTTCTGGGAATTACCAAAGTTCATCTCAACGATGGAGCAAGCGGGCTTTAACGCAAATGCCCACAGATTGTATCTAAACAGTTTGCTTTCGATGCCGGTTCTGTTGTGTGCCATGGTCTTGATCGCGGCGATCTTTTCTATTCGGGTTTCGCGACGAAGCTCAACCGGGATGATGATCATTGGCGGTGTTGCCAGCGGTTTCCTGTTGTATTTTTTTACCAACATCGTTCATGCGCTTGGTATGTCGACCAGCATTCCAGCCGCCCTGGCGGCCTGGATGCCTGCGGGTGTCGCCATGATGTTGGGCATAACCGCTTTGTTGCATTTGGAGGACGGTTAATGGTGGCATATTCCTCCATTGTACATCGGCTTGTCGTGTTGGCCTGCTTTACGCTGAGTGGGATTGGTTTGTCTGCGGTCCCAGCCTTGTCGCAAACACAACCAGCGGAGCCCAAAACCGCCCAAACCATAAACGAGGATGGTTTGCCAATCCTGCTGAAGGCTGACGAAGTTACACAAGACCGCGAACTCGGAGTCGTGGTGGCACGCGGCGGCGTTGAAATCGCGCAAGGTGACCGCGTCCTGCTGGCAGATACCTTGAGCTATAATCAGAATGCCAAGACAGTGACCGCCTCTGGCAATGTCCAAATACTTGAGCCAGATGGCCAAGTCATATTCGCCGACTATGTCGAGCTGTCAGACGACATGCGGAATGGCACGATTGAAAATTTACGCATTCTGCTGACCGGCAATGCCCGTATCGCCGCAGCCGGTGGGCGACGCACAAATGGTACCACCATGGAAATGGCGCGCGGTGTCTATTCCCCATGCAAGGTATGTAAGGAAACCCCAGATGCCGCACCGCTATGGCAAATCAAGGCGGATCGCGTGATTCATAACAAGACAGAGAAAAGCATCGACTATTACGATGCCTCTCTGGAAATGTTTGGGGTACCTGTTCTCTACACACCTTACATGACCCATCCAGACCCGACCGTGAAGCGCAAAAGTGGATTTTTGACGCCATCATTTGGAACAAAAACCAATACCGGACTCTTTCTTAGAACTCCCTATTTCTGGAATATTGGGCCTGATGTCGACATCACATTGGATCCAATCCTGACAGAAAAGCAAAAAGCCTTCATGGGCGGGGAATATCGCCAAGCCTTTGACACCGGCGAGATCAATCTATCCGGTAGCTTTACCTATGCAGATCAGGTCATTGGCAGCCCGACCTTTATACGCAAAGAAGATGATGTCTTCCGTGGGCACATCTTTACTGATGGTCGATTTGATCTGAATGAGACCTATCGTGCGGGTTGGGATATCAATCGCTCGACAGATCAGACCTATCTGCGCAAGTTTAACTTCTGGGAAGATCCCGGTAACTCAATGACTTCAAAGGTCTATGCTGAGGGTTTCAGAGGGCGTAATTACATGTCAGCCCAGGCCCTTTCCTTTCAGGATTTGTGTCTTGGGCAACGCTCTGACACGCCCATTATCCTGCCATTACTGGATTATAATGGTGTTGGGGAAGCCGGAAAATATGGTGGTCGTTGGACCTTGGACGCGAATGCACGCGGCCTGACCGATGGGGATGATCCAGACAGTCAGCGTTTCTCCCTCAAGGCAGGCTATGAGAAGGAATTTATTTCAGATTGGGGGCTGGTCTCAACAGCATCCGGCAGCCTGCGCGGTGACCTTTATAATGTTGATCAAACAGGAGCGACTGATGGGGCCGGGCGGACCGTTGATGACGGAATAACGGGACGTATTATTCCCAGGGTTGGACTGGAATCCCGCTATCCCTTCGCGCGGTATTCTGTTGGTGGCCGTCAAGTCATTGAGCCCATGGTGGCGCTGTATGCCGCACCCAACGGCGGCAATTCACAGAATATTCCCAACAGCGATAGCACCGTTTTTGAAACGGATGATGTTAATGTATTTTCTGCTGACAGAACGCCGGGCCTGGACCGGGTTGAAACCGGCCAAAAGGCAGTGGCGGGCATCAACTTGTCTCATTATCAGGACAATGGTGGCCGCCTAGCGCTCTTTGTTGGTCAAAGCTATCGGTTCCGCAGTGACTATGACCTTTCCGTGGATACGGGCGTGGAAAACGACCGTTCCGATTGGGTTGGACGGCTGGAAATCACACCGAATGAGTATTTCTCTCTTTTCTATCGCTTTAACTACGCTGCCGATGAATTTGAGGCCAACCGAAACGAGCTTAGTTTTTCCGCTGGCGGAGATGGTATTCGCTTTTCATCCAACTACACCTATATACGAGACAGCTTGAGCCCAGATTCGAAATCGATTGAAGAATTATCTCTAAACCTCAGCACACAATTGACAGACAACTGGACGACACAATTGGGAACGTTGCAGGACTTAAGAGATGGGGGCGGATCTCTTCAGCACACGGCGGGTCTCAAATACGAAGATGAGTGCTTTATTTTCCTGGGCAGATATCTACGCAGCTATATCAACAGTGCTGATATTGAACAGGAAGATGCATTCCTTTTCACACTCACGTATAAGACGTTGGGAGAGGTTACCTTTTAATGCCCTATCTGCCCACAGTTTTAGAAGTTAACATCAAGGTTTGGTTTATGCCGATCAAGGCTGCGTTGATTGTTGGCTTGTTGATGATTTCCTCAATAAGCACATCCGTCCAGGCACAGTCACAAAACGACCTGATGCGCATCGCCGCTGTTGTAAATGACGATATCATCTCTGTGCTGGACCTAGAGCAGCGATTGCGACTAGCGGCCCTCTCCTCAAATCTGGATCAGCAAACACGTCAGCGTCTGATGCCTCAAGTGTTACGCAGTCTGATTGATGAACGTTTACAGTTGCAGGAAGCCACAGCAAACAGTGTTACCGCGACCGATGGTGAAATCGAGAATGAGATTTCCAACCTAGCGCAACGAAACAACATGCCCCTGAACCAGTTAGTCGCCTTATTGGCCAGTCGGGGTATCGATATCCAAACCCTAAAAAACCAGTACAGTGCACAAATTGCCTGGGCTAAATATGTTGGGCGGCGACTGTCGCGACAAGTTGATGTGGGTGAGGAAGAAATTGATGAAGAATTAGCGCGCTTAACGGCTGTTGCCGACCAGCCGCAAAAACGAGTGTATGAAATATTTCTGGGTATCGATAATCCAGAC
>JARGPE010000013.1 GCA_029212835.1 Alphaproteobacteria bacterium
GTTATTCATCAGGTCTGAGGCGCGGTGGCGGCATCAATTTTGGCCTGTAGGAAATCAAAGGGATGAAACACGATGAACAATAAGTTATTTGCGATGATGGTGGCACTTTGCACCTTCGCCTTTGCCGGAAACAGCATGGCGAATGATTTTGAAGTGCAATTGAAGAAGTTCTTAGATGAAGCAACCTGGATTCAGGACCCAGCAGTGGTTTCGGCCATTGAAGCGCAGAATGTTGAGCACGCGAGCCTGTCCGATGCGGATGTGGATGCGATGGACAAGCAATGGCGGGCCGAAAAGGATGCCGGGTCAGGTCCAATGATCGACAAGGTTCTGAGCAACGATCTTTCTGTCTGGTTGAAAAAGATTAAAGCTGACAGCAATGGCTTGATTGGTGAAGTTTTTGTGATGGACAATAAGGGCCTCAATGTTGGCCAAAGCGATCCAACGAGCGATTATTGGCAGGGCGATGAAGCGAAATTTCAAAAGAGTTTCGGCGCTGGGCCAGGCGGCATGTTGATTGATGATGTTGAATTCGATGATTCGGCAAACAGCTTCGTCAGCCAAGTCAGCCACACCATTGTCGACGCCTCTGGTGCCGCCATTGGCGCTGTGACGATTGGCGTGAATGTTGAAGAGCTTCCTCAGTAATCCAGTAAAGTTTCGCCTGTATATGTGCCGGCCTTCCGTTGGAGGCCGGCACTTTTATGTTTCCGGCCCCCTGCGATAAAAAGACCCTTGTCGATAACCGCGCTTTCCCAGACACTTTAGTAAAAGACGTCAAAGCAATTTTTGGGGAGCGACATCATGAGCCAATTGGATGAAATCTATCACCGCAGCCTGACCGAGCCAGAGGCTTTCTGGGCCGAGGCAGCATCCGCTATTGATTGGATCAAACCCTGGGACTCGGTTCTAGACAGCAGCCGTGCGCCTCATTTTTATAGTTGGTTCGCGGGGGCCCAGTGCAATACCTGCTATAATGCTGTGGATCGACATGCCGATGGTGGGCGGGGTGATCAGGCCGCGATTATTTATGATAGCCCGATAACCGGGCGTACAAAGACGGTTACCTATTCCGAACTGAAAGATCAGGTCGCGCGCTGTGCAGGTGCGATGTCTGACCTGGGTGTGGTAAAGGGTGATCGCGTCATCATTTATATGCCAATGATTATTGAAGCCGCTGTTGCGATGCTGGCCTGTGCCCGGATCGGTGCCGTCCATTCGGTGGTATTTGGTGGGTTCGCCTCCAATGAACTGGCAACCCGCATCAAAGATTGCCGTCCAAAGGCTATTCTGACTGCAAGCTGCGGGTTGGAGCCTGGGCGCATCATTGCTTATCAGAAACTGATCGAAGGGGCCTTGGCCCTGGCGCCAGAAATCGTTGAATCTGTTCTGGTCTTTAAACGCGACGAGGCTCCTTGGGAGCTGAAAGCTGGGCGCGATCATGACTGGGATCAGGCTTTGGCCGCAGCGACCCCCGCAGCATGTGTGCCGGTGGCGGCGACCGATCCGCTGTATATCCTCTATACATCCGGCACAACGGGTCAGCCTAAGGGCGTGGTGCGGGACAATGGCGGTCACATGGTTGCCCTGAAATGGTCCATGAAGGCGGTCTATGGTGTTGATCCGGGAGAAGTTTTCTGGGCTGGCTCGGATGTCGGATGGGTCGTTGGGCATTCCTACATTGTTTATGGCCCGCTGCTGCATGGCTGCACATCGATCCTGTTTGAAGGAAAACCGGTGGGGACCCCGGATGCGGGAACCTTCTGGCGGGTCATCGCGGATCATGGCGTGACAACCTTCTTCACAGCGCCCACGGCGTTCCGCGCGATCAAGAAGGAAGACCCGACAGGCGCGTTGATTGGCAAGTACGATCTGTCCAAGTTTCGTGCCTTGTTCCTGGCAGGAGAGCGGTGTGATACCGACACGCTGGCCTGGGCACAGGAAAAACTGAAAGTGCCGGTGATTGATCACTGGTGGCAGACGGAAACCGGTTGGCCGGTTGCGGCAAACTGCATGGGTCTGACCCCTTTGCCTGTGAAACCGGGGTCTCCAACGCGCGCTGTTGCGGGCTATGATGTGCAGGTCATTGATGATGCACTGAACGAAGTGCCACGCGGCGAGATGGGGGCGATTTGTATCAAATTGCCGCTGCCCCCAGGCTGTCTGCCGACATTGTGGAATGCAGATCAACGCTATATCGACAGCTACCTTGTCGATTATCCGGGATTCTATAAGACGGGTGATGCCGGATATATGGATGAAGACGGGTATCTTTATATCATGTCGCGCATCGATGACGTGATTAATGTCGCGGGCCATCGCCTATCGACCGGCGCGATGGAGGAGATTTTGTCTTGTCATCCCGATGTGGCGGAATGTGCCGTAATTGGTGCGGCTGATGCAATGAAGGGCCAGTTACCAGTTGGCTTTCTGGTGCTGAAATCCGGCGTGACCCGAAGCGAGGCCGACATTGTCAAAGATGTCATCGCCATGGTTCGGGATCAGATAGGCCCGGTTGCCGCCTTTAAGACGGCAACCATTGTGAAACGGTTGCCGAAAACGCGGTCTGGTAAGATTTTGCGTCGCTCCATGGCGTCTCTGGCGGATGGGTTGGAAACGAAAGCCCCGGCGACGATTGATGATCCGGCAATACTGGATGAAATCTCAGAGAGCTTGAGCCGGATCGGGTATCCGTCGAAAGGTTAGGGATAAATTACAGAGTGACATATCCGGCATAGAGGAAGCCAACGCTGATCGTGTTGACCAGCGCCTTGACCGCAATTGCGGCGGGGATGCAGGTCACACCGCCTGCTACCATAAAGGCCAGGGCTGCGCCGGGCTGTAACCCGATATCCATTAAGCCACGCACCAGCGGGATGGCGGCATAGCCATTCAGATAGGCGGGCACACCGACCGCGGCGGCGGCGGGCACGGCCCAGTCCCCCAAAGTTGTCAATTGGGCGGCAACCTGATCCAGCGGAACCCAAGACACCATCATCGCCTCTAACAGGAAGGCGAGGCTGAGCCAGCGGGTCAAGAACCAGCCCATCGTGCCGATTTCGCCGACAAAACTGGCGCGACGGTCTGTTTCTTTCCAGAAGGTCCAAACGGGCTTGCCCTTGGGCAGGTTTGGCGTACCGCAAGTGGATGTTCCACAGGATGGCTTTGCCCGGGCGAGCAGAACGTCGCTCAGATAGCCTGCCCGCTGTAACAGCATGACGGTGCCGCCCCCCAACAATCCAATGGCAATGGCGGCTATAGTTTTAGCGATCGCCATTTCTAATCCCAGAACGCCCCAGGTTAGAACCATCATTTCCGGATCAATAATGGGAGAGGCCAGCCAGAACGCCATGACCGGTGCCAAAGGCACGCCTGCCGTGAGCAGGGCCGCAATCAAGGGTACGACGCCACAGGAGCAGAAGGGTGATAATGCGCCAAACACAGCAGCAGTTAGCACGGCTTTTTCCTGGCGCCCGGACAGCGCGCGGGCAATCAATTGGTCGGCGCCGCTGGCCTTGATATAGGCAGCCAGCAGAACGCTGGCCAGAATGAAAATGCCGGTATGCAGCAGGCTGTCGCCCATTGTTCCAGCAAAATCCAAGGCCTGGCGGCCGCTTGAAAGAATCGCTGTTCCGATCAAAAGGATCAGAATGCTCCAAACCACCCGATCCCGTGGCAGGGATTTAACCCATAGAACGATATTTCCAGAAATATCGAATTTATGAGACATCGGATCTAAACTTTGATCGGCCATCGCTGGAATCCTTTTAGGAGGTTAAGCGGTTAATTTATGGGCGCTGTGAGGGATCTTGGGCGCGCTACTACTATCGACGCAGCATTCTTCGGTCAGGAAGGTCAGCAACCAATTCATGGTACGATAATCCGCCCGGCAGGTATGCGTTGTGCCTTCACGATGACGTGACACCAATCCCACCAGTTCCAGATGCTTCAAATGATGCGACAGGGTGGAGGCAGGGATAGACAGGCTGGCCTGAATCTCACCAACGCTTTTCCCAGTCTCTCCAGCACGCACCAGCCCCCGAAACATCGCCACCCGCGGTGGGTTTCCTAAGACCACTAAACACACTGCTGTTTCATCAAGATCGCTCATGGAGTTGACCATAGATCGAGATTTAAAGCGAGTCAACGGTATTTCTAGAATTATCGAAATAAAGAAACGACCTTGCTTTCTTTTGCTGGCCGTCTTAGCTCAGAAGGTGACTATGTGATCATACGGAGACCGAGTTTCATCATGGCGCAATTGCCAAATATTCCATCTCCCTGTGTTGGGGTATGCGTCATGCACCCAACCACCAGCCTGTGCCAGGGCTGTATGCGCACCTTGGGTGAGATTGTGGAATGGTCCCGTGCGTCCAACGAGCGTCGCTATGAAATTGTATTGGAACTGAAGCAACGGCGCATCGCCTCTGGCCGGGTGTCGGAAAGCGATTTGCGCCCACGCCGCCGTCGGTCAACCACGCCGCCCAATGCAGGCTAGCTCCGTCATGGGCGAGCCTCTTCCTGTTTCGACGAAAGACGCTCGGGCGCTTGTGCTTAATCTCCAGGGTTTGGGGCAATCTCATCGTCGCAGGCTGTCGGATGGGGAATTACTGGACCTGATCCGTCAGATGGGGTTCGTGCAGGTCGACAGCATCAATATGCTGGAGCGGGCGCATCAGATGATTCTGTCATCCCGAGCCACCGGTTATCGGCCCAAGCAGCTGCAGCGTCTTTTGGAAAAGCAGGGGGCGTTGTTTGAGAACTGGACCCATGATGCTGCGATCATCCCGTCCGACTTCTTTCCTTATTGGATGCGCCGGTTTGAGAATCGCCGGGCGTCTCTGGCGGATCGCTACAGCCGTTGGCATGGCCCGGAATTCCTGAACGAAACTGCAAGCGTGATCGCCCATATCGAGGCGAATGGTCCAATCCTGTCTCGTGACTTATCACCAGACGAACGCAAAGGGCCGGGCGCCTGGTGGAACTGGCATCCCTCTAAGACAGCCCTGGAGTATCTTTGGCGGACGGGTGCCTTGGCGGTGGCGAGACGGGAAGGGTTTCAGAAGGTCTATGACCTGACCCACCGTGTCATTCCCGAACCACACCGGGAAACCCCGGCGGAGCATGCGGATCTGGTCGACTGGTCCTGCCGCAGTGCGTTGGAGAGATTGGGCTTCGGCACAGCGGGAGAGATTGCTGGTTTCTGGGATCATATCACGGCGGATGAGGCGAAGGCCTGGTGTGAGGAGAATCTTGGTAGGGCCGTTATTCAGGCCAGTGTGGACCAGACGACGGGACGCCCCCGGTTGCTCTATGCCAGACCAGATTTGGAAACCGCATTGAATCAGATTGAACAGCCGCCGCCCGGCCTGCGTATTTTAAACCCTTTTGATCCTGTCTTGCGGGATCGCAAGCGGTTGCAGGGCCTGTTCGGGTTTTCCTATCGCATTGAAGTTTTCGTGCCGGCCCCTCAGCGGACCTACGGCTATTACGTTTTTCCTATATTGGAAGGGGATCGCCTGATCGGCCGTATCGATATGAAAGCGGACCGACCGTCAGACGCCCTGCAAATCACAGCAGTGTGGCCTGAACCGGATATATCCTTCGGGAAGGGTCGGATGAAACGCCTGGAAGGGGAGTTGGACCGCCAACGGCGCTTCGGCGGCCTGTCGACACTTCGCTTTGAAGATGGTTGGCTGCGTGCGCCAGTTGTGTCGGGATAAGATAATCCCAGACAGGTGCCTTGGCGATTTTGATTACACACGCCCGCGTAATTTGGGCGTTTTAACCGGGCGTACCTTTGCCACGCGGGTTTCGCGATGAACAATGTAAATCCCGCTGGCAATGACGATGCCCGCCCCGATGAACACCCTAAGCACGGGGATTTCGCCCCAAATCCAATAAGCCGTTAGGGTAGTCCAGAAGATCGCCAGATAATCCAGTGGTGCCAGGATTGCCACTTCTGCATGACGGAAAGAAAGTGTCATCAAGAATTGGGCTGCCGCCCCGACCAAGCCGACACTGATCAGCAATGCCCAATCAAGCGGGGCAACCGGCGTAACCCAACCATCGACATAGACCCAGATGCTGCCAAAAATGGTTCCGGCCGTTGTGAACCAGAATGTAATGCTGATTGTTTGTTCAGTCGCGGAGAGCTTGCGTATCAGGATCATGGCCAGGGCCATGCAGGCAGCGGCGGCGAGGGCGGCAATCGCGGCCCAATCGAAAACACCGCTGCTAGGGTTCACGACAATCAAGACACCCGTAAACCCCACAAGAACAGCGGCCCAACGACGGATTCCCACACGTTCTTTCAAAAGGGGAACGGACAGGGCTGTCATAATAATAGGTGCGGCAAATAGAATAGCCACGGCATCCGCTAGTCGCATTTGACTGTAGGCCCAAAAGCACAAACTCATCGCGCTCAGGCCGATGATTGAGCGCATGAGGTGTACTAAGGGGGCCGATGTCTTGAGGATGGAGATCCCACCCTTCATGGCAACGACGACAAAAAGAGCGGGTAGGGCGACTGCACAGCGAAAGAAAACGATTTGGGATGTGGGATAGCCATCCCCCAACCATTTTACAGTCGTGTCCATGATGGCAAAAAGAAATACCGCCAGACACATTGCCAGAATCCCCAGCCCGCGCTGGGGAATATACGGAATGCTGACTGGCGCGGAGTTCACGACGTAGCGCCTAATTCCTTGGACCGACGGGTGGCTGCTGCAATTGCCTCTACCATCAAACGCTCCAGACCGTCTGTCTCCCGCATCAGGACTTTGAGTGCTTCCAAGGTTGTGCCACCAGGGCTGGTGACATTCTCTCGCAGGGTTGACGGGGGTGTATCACCGCTGGCAAGCGCCAGTTGACCGGCCCCGGCAACCGTAACCAGGGCCAGTCGGGCAGCAAGATCTTCTGGTAACCCTGCAGCCGTTCCAGCCTTGGCCATGCATTCCATCAACAGGAAGGTATAAGCAGGCCCGCCGCCGCTCAGTGCGGTTACGGCATCAATCAGGGATTCATCCTGAACCGTTGCGGCCTCTCCCACGGCTCGCAGTAGGGCTTCAGCCAAGGTGGCTTGGGCATCGCTTGCAATCGCATTCGGACAGGCAACAGTGATGCCTTGACCGATTGCGGCTGGCGTATTCGGCATGGCACGAATAATTGCGGCTGTGTCGCCCAAGTGAGACTCGAAATAGCGGATGGTTTTGCCGGCCGCGATGGAAACAAACAGACAGTTTGGTCCTGAAAAACGTCGATAATCGGCTAAGAGAGCATCCATTTGCTGTGGTTTCACAGCCAGAATGATGACTTCCGGGTTCAGGTCGTCGGGCACATCAGCGGCACTTGCAACAACGGTGACACCCGCACGATCCTTGAAAGCGTCGCCGCCAACCGGGTCAACGACGGTCACGCTCGCAGCGACAATGCCTGACTTCAGCCAGCCGTCCAGCATCGCCCCACCCATTTTTCCACATCCGATGAGCAAGAGTGGTCTTACAAGCTTTTCGGCCATAGTCATCCCTTTCTGACTGGGCAGGATTAATATCAGCGGTTACTCATCCGCTGAAACAGTTCTTCCGCATCTTTCACCAAGCGCCCCTGGCGTTCGGCGATATCCATCACGCGGGCAATATCGCTGGCTGAGAAATTCACCTGCTCAGTTACTTGCATGAGTACGGAAGATTCGTTGGGGTGGAAATTGTCATCGACAAAAGCCATGGTTGCAAGCGTCAGGATTAAAACGATCCGCGAATGGGTATCGTCAAAGACGGAGACGTCGATCTCTCCAAACACATCTTGCGTCGGGGTTGAGACACTAGCCCCCAATTCAGCATGAAGCATTGAAAACAGGGCGTCTTCTTCAACAACGACTTTGGCATCAGCAATCATCATCCGTTTGGCGAGGGCCAATAGAACGGTTTTTTGCCGCAAGCTGAGTTTATCAAAAACAATCATGTGAAGCCCTCCCTTAGCACCGGGACCGCGTCGAAACGTCAAGTCCAAGCGTATGGTATTCGCCACAGTGTTCAACAGTTGTCAAACCTGATCACATGATAAATGCACTGCCAGATAGTGTCACCCATCTGGCAGTAAAGTGAATGAAATTGCTTATGCTTCGCCTTGGCAATCAAGCAGGGCTGCTTGCACGGCTTCCTCTGGCTTGTAACCGCCCCACAGCAGAAATTGGAAGGCAGGATAAAAGCGTTCGCATTCGGCCAGGGCGATATCCATCAAGTCTTCTAGTTGCTCAACAGAAAAGCCGCCCATTCCACGGGTTGGGATGGTATGCCGATAGGTCGGAGAACCGCTTTCGGAACACAGATCAAAATGACCCATCCACATTTTCTCATTGATCAGGGCCAGCAGCTCCACCACGCCCTTGCGGCGGTCGCCCGGGATCTTCAAATCAAATGTGCATGTGTAGTAAAAGGCATGCATATCTTCACGCCATACGAATAGCATCCGATAATCACACCAGCCGCCCGTTGTCTCGACGATCAGTTCTTCATCGTCAGAGCGTTCAAACGGCCATTCATTGGCTTGAAACATCGCTTCAAGGATATCGAGCGGGTTAGCGAGTTGTCCGGAATGATCGACCTGCAAACTGGTCATTGGTTCTCTCCCCTTCGAAGGCTCGGAGGATGGGGAATGCCAATTTTGACAGTCATGACAGGGCATGAGACTCAAAACTCTGCTATCCGCAACCGTCCGTGCCGCGATCCGCGTTGATTTCCACCT
Organism: Alphaproteobacteria bacterium; assembly: GCA_029212835.1. Lineage (GTDB taxonomy): Bacteria > Pseudomonadota > Alphaproteobacteria > UBA8366 > Aestuariispiraceae > Pacificispira. The sequence goes on from JARGPE010000013.1 coordinate 8,746, forward strand.
CTCTCCAGAGTGTCCAGATGTCACATCAATATATAGGTATCTATGCGACATCTGGTGAGATCTAACGTTTCACCACACAAGAACTAGACTGCCATAGGGGGTTTCGCGGCGCAAAGACTTTTTAATAGAAAGTTTTATGTCAGCTGTTTTCCCGTATGCAATGACTCGCCATTCTGTGAAAGCCCGAAGGATGAAATTCTCTCTTTTTGTGGGGCGATAGATGCTTTTAGAAATTGGATCAGTAGGCTAGCGTTCTGTCACAAAGATATTGCATGGGAGAAATAGGAAAAAATGGAACAAGAACACAGAGTGCTGATCACCAACGACAATCCAGAGAAATTGGCACCATTATTTGAAGAACGTTTCCCGGATTTACCAATTCGATTCCTCAGCGTTGCTGACGAACTGGATAAGACGCTGGCGGAATTCAACCCGACCGTGATTTTCGGTTATCCCGGCGAGCCGGTTCCGAAGGCCAAATTCCCGGTTATGATTAACCATCCATCTGTGCGATGGATTTCCAACAGCGGCGCTGGTGTTGAGCATATGGGGGATTGGAATCCAAAGCAAAAGATTGTCACGAATGCTTCCGGTGTGAATGCTCCATTTCTGGCGCAATATGCAATTGCCGCCCATATGTCCGCAAATATCGGGATGCCACTTTATGCCCGGCAACAAAGAAAGAAACTCTGGCGTATGGAGGAATGGCAACCCTTTGATGGGCGTCGATTCTGCATCATTGGACTTGGCAATATCGGACAGGCCGTCGCTGGCTATGCCAAGGCGCTGAAACTGCGCGTTGTGGGCACACGGGGCACCGCGCGCCCGACCCCAAATGTGGACGAGGTCTATGATTCGGACAATATTATGCGCGCCTTGGTTGGGGCTGAATTCGTGTCGGTTCACACCGCGCTGACACCAGAGACACGGGGATTGATCAGTGATGACGCCTTTGCGGCCATGGCCGATGGTGCGATTTTTCTGAATGCGTCCCGTGGTGCTGTCGTGGATGAAGATGCCCTGTTGCGTGCCCTAGACAGCGGGAAGGTAAAGACGGCAATCCTGGATGTGTTCCAGCAGGAACCTCTGCCTCAGGATCATCCCCTATGGACGCATGAAAATGTGATTATCACGCCGCATATGGCTGATTCGGTAAAAGATTGGCATATCAACAATGCTCGCGCCTTTTGTGATAATCTGGACCGCTGGCTGGCCGGAGAGCCGCTGAACAACATCGTTGATCCCAAGAAAGGATATTGATCAGATATCACCGGGAAAGACTGGCTCTTTGTCACCGGCCTGCCATGCTGGGTATTTGGCCATGATCCCTTCGAACAGAGGGGATGAGAGATGACCAGTAAGCCAGCGCTGCAGATGGGGCAGGGGCTGCGCGTCAAACCAGTCCCGATCGGTATTGGCAAACTGGCGGATGAAGGGGAATAAGGCCGCATCCGCCAGGCTGATCTGCGCCCCAAAAAGCTGATCTGTTTCTGCCAGCCGGTCGTTTAATTCAATAAGGATATCAAAACCTGCCTGCCGATGTTCTGTCGCGTCGGTCACGTCATCGTAGCGATGGGGATATTTGTATCGGTCCAGATGATGTTTGAAGGGACCGTCATTCCGGTCAATCAAGTCAATCATCTCTGATCGCGTCCCTTGTGGCGGGGATAACCAGTGACCAGGGTCATTTTGGTTCAACGCCCACAGCATTATATCCAGACTTTCTTCCAACACATCTCCTTGCGGTAAGTGCAGTACCGGAACCGTGGCTTTAGGGGAAATTTCAATCATCTGGGCCGGCTTATCGCGCAGCACCACTTCCCGTAGTGCGCATTTCTGGCGACTGACGCTGAGCGCCAGACGGGCACGCATCGCATAGGGGCAGCGCCGGAAGCTATATAGAATTGGCAATGTGTCAGTCATCGGCCTTGGCGTGCGCTTGTATCTGCGATTGCGCATTTACCCTGGACTGATCGCCGATATGCATCCGACCCTGCGCCTGTGCCAGTTCCACTTGCCGCTGACGCTCTCGAAAGCGCTCCTTGCGGGTTTCATCATGGGCATCATAGCAGGCAGGGCAACTGACGCCGGGTACGTATTTCCAGGACTTCATATCCCCTGCATCAACCGGCTGACGGCAAGCGTGACAGACCTGATAGCTGCCCAGTTCCAGCCCCTGTTTAACAGAAACGCGCTGGTCGAATACGAAGCACTCGCCTTGCCAAAGAGATTCTTCTGCCGGGACTTTTTCCAGATATTTCAGAATTCCGCCCTTCAGATGGAAGACGTCGGAAATACCCTGTTGTTTGACAAAGGCTGTCGCCTTTTCACAGCGAATTCCTCCGGTACAGAACATTGCCACTTTTTTCCCCGCCAGAGCATCGGGCGTCAGGTCCGGTTGGGATTGAAACCAGGTTGGGAAATCACGGAAGGTTTCTGTCTTTGGATCAATCGCACCCTGAAAAGTGCCAATACCAACCTCATACTCATTGCGGGTATCGATCACGATCACATCGGGATCGCTGATCAGGGCATTCCAATCCTCTGGTGCGACATAGGTACCAACCGTTTGGGTCGGATCAATCCCCGGCACGCCCATCGTGACGATTTCTTTCTTCAGCTTCACCTTCATACGATAGAAGGGGATCTCCGTTGCATGGGATTCTTTATGCTCAAGATCGGTGCAGTTTAAGATCCGTTTGATTCCGGCCAGGGCTCCGTCAATGCCTTTGCGACTGCCAGCGATGGTCCCGTTGATGCCTTCCTCTGCCAATAGCAGGGTCCCGGTCACGCCAGCCCCTAGGCAGGCCGTCAGGATTGGCTCCCGATAGCGCGTATACTCTGGCAAGGCGATAAACTTGTACAAAGCCGCGACGACAATCGCTGGATTGTGTTTGGCTGAAGAGGGCAAGGATGCGTCGGTCAAAACCAGGAAACTCCCAATATCGCTCGAAAATGAAAATGGCGAGGCGTGGTGTATCACGCCTCGCCCTTAATTTCGAGCGAAAGGGACCTGCCCTTACATCACCCCAAATGCCAACATGGCATCGGCAACCTTTACGAAGCCGCCGATATTGGCACCTCGCACATAGTCGACAGTGCCATTGACGCCATGTCCGGCCCCGAATTGGTGGCAGGTCTGGTGGATCGTGCTCATAGTGGTTTTCAATAGATTGCGCAGTTCCTTATCGGTCCAGGAAACGCGGGCGGAATTCTGAGACATTTCCATGCCAGACACCGCAACACCACCTGCATTCGCCGCCTTAGCAGGGCCAAACAACACACCTGCTGCCAGAAAGGCCTTCACACCGGCATCCACTGTCGGCATGTTTGCCCCCTCAGACACAGCTTTGACTCCATTGGCAATCAGGGCCTTTGCCTCTTCGCCACTGATTTCATTCTGTGTTGCGCAGGGCAGGGCGTAATCACAGGGCACCGACCAGGGGCGTTTTTTCTCATGGAAGGTCGAGCCAGAAAACTCCTTAGTATATTCGGAAATACGCCCATTGTTCTTCTTCAGGGTTTTGACCCAGTTGATCTTTTCTTCCGTCATACCAGCCGGATCATGAATGAACCCGCCGGAATCCGATAGGGTTACAACCTTCGCACCCATCTGACAGGCTTTTTCCGCCGCATGGATCGCAACATTGCCAGAGCCTGAGACGACAACGGTTTTACCTTCAAAATCCAGACCCTGAACGGCCAGCATATTCTCCATGAAATAGACCGCGCCATATCCGGTGGCTTCTGTGCGGATCAGTGATCCGCCATATTCCAGGCCTTTCCCGGTCAACACACCTTCGAACTTGTTGGTCAGGCGCTTATACTGACCGAACATATAACCGATTTCTTTAGCGCCAACGCCAATATCCCCCGCAGGGACGTCTACATCTGGGCCGATATGGCGGAACAGTTCCGACATAAAGGCCTGGCAGAATCGCATGACTTCAGCATTTGACTTACCTTTAGGGTCGAAATCTGAACCACCCTTTGCGCCCCCCATTGGCAGGCCGGTCAAGGAGTTCTTTAACTGTTGCTCAAAGCCCAGGAATTTTAGAACCGACAGGTTGACCGTTGGATGAAAGCGACAACCGCCCTTATACGGGCCAATGGCATTGTTAACCTGGACACGAAATCCGCGATTGACGTGAACGGTACCATCATCTGCCTGCCAGCAGACGCGAAAGATGATGGTGCGGTCCGGCTCGCACATGCGTTCAAAGATTTTAAGATCGCGATAGATTGGCTTGGTGTCCATGAAAGGAATAATTGATTCTGCTACTTCATGAACAGCCTGATGAAATTCATGTTCGCCTGGATTTTTTGCTTTCAGATCATCCATAAACGCGGCGATCTCAGATGCATGCGATCCCATATTGTGCTTCCTCGTAAGTTGATTAATTCAATATATTTGTAAAGGGTAGGCTTTAAATTAGATATTCGAAAACTCTAATTTGAACTTTCAGATGAAATTGATAATTAAATCCGTCCATATTGCCGCGCTCTTACATAGCTGCAATGTTAGTGGTGCTGAAAATAAAGGAAATAAGTAATGCCATCGTCTGAATCCCATCCAGAAATCAGAGACTCTGTTGCCCGTCTATGCCAAGGTTTTCCAGGCGAATACTGGCGTGATTTGGACCAGAGACAGGCCTATCCCGCTGCCTTTGTCTCGGCTCTGACAGAGTCTGGATTTTTGGCAGCCTTGATCCCAGAGGAATTTGGTGGGGCTGGTCTGGGTCTGTCCGCTGGCGCTGCGATACTAGAAGAAATCCATAAACAGGGTTGCAATGCGGCTGCCTGCCACGCCCAGATGTATACTATGGGGACTGTGCTACGGCATGGTAATGATGCGCAGAAGCAGATGTATCTGCCAGAGATTGCAGCCGGTAACCTGCGGCTTCAGGCCTTTGGTGTGACAGAACCGACCAGCGGCACTGACACGACGGCACTTCGCACTTTTGCGCGGCGGGATGGCGATGATTATATCGTAAATGGTCAGAAGATTTGGACCTCTCGCGCAGAGGAATCTGATTTGATGGTTCTGCTGTGCCGCACGACCCCGCGAGAGGATGTGAAGAAACGCACGGACGGTCTGTCGGTCCTGCTGGTCGATATGCGTGAGGTGCGCGGCAAGTCCCTGACCATCCGCCCAATCCGTACGATGATGAACCATGCAACAACTGAGGTTTTCTTCGACGACATGCGTGTTCCTGCCTGTAACCTGATCGGGGAGGAAGGCAAAGGCTTCTCCTATATCCTGAGTGGCATGAATGCGGAGCGAATCCTGATCGCGTCGGAATGTATCGGCGATGCGAAATGGTTCACAGAAACGGCGACAAATTATGCCAAAGACCGCAGTGTCTTTGGCCGCCCCATTGGCCAAAATCAGGGTATTCAATTCCCCATCGCCAAGGCCTATGCCCATATGCGGGCAGCAGAATTGATGCTGCACCGTGCTATTGAATTGTATGAGGTTGGGGAAAACCCTGGAGAAGAGGCCAATATGGCAAAAATGTTGGCCGCCGATGCTTCCTGGGAGGCGGCAGAGGCTTGCCTGCAGACCCATGGTGGCTTCGGCTTTGCCGCAGAATATGACGTGGAACGCAAATTCCGCGAAACCCGCCTCTATCAGGTGGCCCCCATCTCCACCAATCTGATCCTAAGCTATATTGCCGAGCATGTTCTGGGGCTGCCACGGTCTTATTAAGGTTAGCGCATCACAAAAGGATTGGACATGGGCGCGTCGGAGACGTTGATCCAGGTTGTACGCGTACGGGTATAGTCCAGGATGGACTCCATGCCGGCCTCTCGTCCATAACCGGATTGATTGAAGCCGCCAAAGGGCGCGATTGGGGATATGGCGCGGTAGGTGTTGACCCAGCAGATCCCGGCACGCAGGCGCGATGAGACCCGGTGTGCGCGTGCTAGGGATTGGGTAAAAATGCCAGACCCCAAACCATAATCGCTGTCATTGGCCAGAGCGATAGCCTCTTCTTCGGTATCGAAGGGGATCAGGGTCATGACGGGTCCAAACATTTCGACCGTCAAGGTTTCCAGGTCGGGCTGGTCATGGGTCACCAGGGTGGGCATGAAATAGTTGCCGTCTGTCCCCTCCTTGCGCACGCCCCCAAATCGAATTTTCCCTCCCTGATCAATGACCTTTTGCAGGGTCTCCTCGATCCGGGAGATCTGGGTCATGCTGCATAATGGGCCGATATGCGTCTTGGGGTCTTGTGGGTCGCCCACGATCAGGTCCTTGCATTTCTCCTGTACCAGAGTAGCGACCTTTTCATAGAATGAGCGGTGGACGTAGCCCCGAGATCCGGCAACACAGGATTGTCCCGATGCGCCAAAATTGCCGGCGATCAATCCATTGGCGGCACTGTCCGGGTCGGCATCCTCGAAGACAAGAATCGGCGACTTCCCGCCCAGCTCCAGGGTTGTGACGGCAAAATTCTCAGCTGAATTGCGCACGACATGGCGCGCAGTTTCCGGGCCGCCAGTAAAGGCGATGCGATCTACTTTTGGATGCCGGGTCAGGGGGATAGCACATCCGTCCGCATCCCCGGTTACGACAGAAACGACTCCCGCCGGAAAGCCCGCCTGTTCGATCAATTTGGCAAAATGCAACATAGGGGCGGGGGCGATTTCTGAGGCCTTCAGCACGACGGCACATCCTGCCGCCAGGGCCGGTCCCAGCTTTGTCGCGGTCAGGAACATTTGCGCATTCCAGGGAACGATGGCCGCCACCACACCGATAGGCGCACGCTGTGTATAAACATGCATGTCTGGCTTATCGATGGGTAGAACCGCCCCTTCGATCTTGTCGGCCAAGCCTGCGAAATAGCGATAGTAATCGGCGACATAGCGGGTTTGCCCGACAGTTTCCGTCGCCAGCTTCCCGCTGTCTGTAGTTTCTAATCGGCCCAGTTCTTCCGCATTCTCTTCAATCAAGGCCGCGAGACGGTACAGCAGCTTCCCCCGCTGTGTTTGCGTCATATCGCGCCAGACAGGGTCATTCAGAACCCGGAGAGCCGCAGCGATGGCACGGTCGATATCTTGCGGGGCAGCACAGGCAAAAGTCGCCCAGACCTGCCCGGTGGCGGGGTTGCGACTTTCCATCACCTGTCCCGTCGCGCCGTCGCACCAGGTGCCGTCGATGAACAATTGAAAATGGGGGAGGTTGGTCATGGTGGCTCCTTTAGCTGAAGGCAGGCATCACGTCATCGATGAAGCGGGACAGGGAAGCGCGTTTCCGCTCCGCCGTCATGCCACTGTCGATCCAGAATGAAAATTCATCATAGCCCAGATCCTCAATGCGTTTCAGGCGGTCAATCACCTCCTGAGCCGTCCCCATGGTCAGGTCGCGGCGCATGTTTTCTGGGGCCATCATGGCATTGCCTGCAATTTCAGACTCTTCCAGTGTTTGGATCAAGCCTTGAGAGACAGGACGCTTGTTCTGAAACCAGGCACCGAAGTAACAATAGAAGCGACTGAAAATGTTGGCAGCTTCTTGGGCATCGTCCTCGTCGGCCGCAACATAGGTATGGTGCAGCAGCATGACTTTGGGTCTGGGGCCGGTATGGCTGGCGCAGGCCGCATTGAACCGCTGCATCAGGCTTTCGATTTCGTCTGATCCCTGCCACAGCGGCGTCACTTGCACATTAAAGCCATTATGCACGGCGAATTCATGGCTGTTGGGATCACGGGCGGCAACCCAGATGGGTGGGCCATTGGCTTGTTTGGGTTTTGGAGAGGCCGTCGTGCTGGGGAATTGAAAGAATTCCCCCTCATGGGCGCAATCCCCCGCCCAGAGTTTCGGCAACAGAGGTGCGATTTCCCGCAACCGCTGGCCCGCCTGCCAAGCGTCCAGGCCGGGATGCAGGCGTTCATATTCATAACTATAGGCACCGCGCGCAATCCCCAGCTCCAGCCGCCCCCCGGTGACCAGATCGGTCATTGCGGCTTCTCCCGCCAGTTTGATCGGGTGCCAGAAGGGGGCAACCACTGTGCCGGTTCCCAGGCGCAGGTTCTTTGTATGACGCGCGACATCGGTCAGGGTGATGAAGGGGTTGGGCGCGATGGTGAACTCCATCCCGTGATGCTCCCCGGTCCAGACCGCGCGCATTCCGCCCTCGTCGGCCATCTGACACAGATCCAGGAATTCCTGATACAGAACATCATGGGGTTGGTCCGCGTTCAGCCGTTCCATATGGGCAAATAGTGAAAATTCCATACTTAACTTCCTCTTTGGACGGGGTGAACAGGATGCAGGTCGCCGTATTCGTCATCACCGACATACAAACCGAATTGTTGGTTCTGACTTTCCAGAATGTATCGTTCGATGATGGTTCGCTCCGCCAATGGCCCGGAAAGCGAGTCGGGCACACTTTCCAACGGCATGAAGCGGCCCAGATTCGCTACCTCTAAGGAGGGGGCTAGGGCGCGATAGAAGGTGTAGCTGCGATCGGCCTTTGTATCGGTATAGATTGAATAGACGGCACCGATTTCGATGCCTGTTCCATCTAGGGCGTGGGTCAGGGTATCCAGGGCGCTTGTGCGCGCCGGGACCCGAAAATGAGGTAAACGTAGGCCGGTTTCTGTGGGTGTCAGTAGAAGCTGATCTCCATATGAAATAATGCCGCCAACGAAGCGCTTCTCCATTTCTGTTGCGACACCTGTCTGTGCCTTGTGCTCCAGGCTGCGGCTGAAATATCCACCGCTGGCATAACCCAGGCCCGGCTTGTCATTGGTGTCGAAATTCAGAACTTCCCCGATCAGAATATCGTGGTCGCCTGCTTCCACACGCTCGTGAACTCGACAGGAGAACTGTGCGGTTGCGCCCTCAATCAAGGGGCTGCCCCAATCATCCCTTGTCCAGTTCACTTGACCGAACCGATCTTCTGTCCGACCGGCAAACAGGGTGGAGATTGCAGATTGATCATCGGCCAGAATGTTTACGGCAAATTGGGTGCAGGTATGAAATAGGTCATAACTACTCAAACGTTTTGCGGGACAGACCAGCAACAAGGGTGGGTCCAGAGAGACCGAGGTGAAGGAATTTGCCGTGAAACCGACAGGAACGGAGTCCGGGCTCATCATGGTCACGACGGTCACACCGGTCATATAACTGCCAAAGGCGTTGCGCAGGGCGATTGGATCCAGCGTCATATCAGACCTCCCCCTCTGCCATCGCGAAAAATTCTGCCAGGATATTGGTGATCATCTTGGCATGGGTCATCGGAGCCATATGGGCGGCGTCCTCAATGATATGGGCGCTCCCCTTTGGAATGATCCGGGCCAGAGCTTTTGACATTTCCGGTGTTGAATTGGGATCGCCAGCGGCGGTTAGGAGCAGCGCTGGACAGGCAATCTTTTCCAATGCCGCATCGTCTGGACCATCCGAATAGGCAAAGGCATTATAGGCTGCCGCATATCCCGGCAGGGATCCATTCACTAACCAGTCATAGCAGGCATCATTGGCGGCTTTATTGGCCGGACTTGGTGGATTGCCAAACCAGCGTGTCAGGGTTGGTTGTGGATCAGCATCCCGACCGGACTGTGCCTGGGTCAATGAATTTGCGCGGGCGCGGACCGCCTGGGCGGAGTCCGGACTGCGGCGATAGATACTGTTCAGCGCCGCGACCGCATGGATTTTTTCCCGATAGCGTGCCGCGAGGTCCAGGGAAATCAGCGCCCCCAGGGAATGTCCGGCGATAGAGACGGGTCCAGGAATATCCTGCAGGCTGGCTGCGATCTGATCGGTATAGTCGGTCACTGTCGGGTTAGCCTTGTCGAGCAAGGGGCTGTCGCCATGCCCAGGCAAATCAAGGGCATAGACGTTGTGCCGTGTAGCAAGCCCCGGCAGAATACCGCCCCAGCTTTCGGCACGCAGGCCAACGCCATGGATCAGGACTACAGCGGGTCCCGATCCACGCTGGTGCCAGGCCAGGCCGGAGCTACTGTTAGACCGCGGCAGGGTTGTCCAGGTCATGTCCCAGATCCTTTAGGTCCTGATAGCGATCGCCAATGCGATGATGAGGCCGTCCCCCACTGGCACCGCCCAGCACGACGACAATCTCGTCGGCGCGCGGCGCATCGGGGATGGCAAATTGGATGGTCATATAATGGGACCGGCGGCCCGCATCATTCTTATCCATCAAGGGCACACTGATCGGGGCATTCGCACCGCCCCTGGTATTGGTGAAAGACAAATAGGATTTAGCGGCAACCGCCTCGCGGTAGTGATTGCCAAAGCGCAATGTGTGGATCAGACCCGATGCATGCTCAATCTCTCCATCTAGGCCGACGACAGCAGCCTTGCCATAAGCTTCAATTGCCTCACCGCCGCCTGCCATTGCCAGAATACGCTCAGTCAGCATGGCTCCTAAAACCGGTCCATAGGCTTGGATTTCTGGTTTTAGATCTTCGACGAAGCGTCCAGCCCAGGGATTGCGTACAACAGCGGCGACTGCGAACAGACGCCAGGGTGTCTCTATCGACTTGAATCCCTCAATCAGCGTTTCTTCTTCAAAGGTCACAATTTTGCGAATTTCCGGCTTCATCCTATCCATCCTTATATTTGTTAAGGGGGAGTGTCGGACTGGGTGCAAAAATTGACAAATGATGCTTTTGACGTCATTGTCATTATTATTACTAATGGCTGAGTTGATGCTTATGGCGCGCGCATTGCCTCCTGTGGCTTGGTTCCGAGCGTTTGAAAGCGCCGCGCGGCATTTGAGCTTTACGGCGGCTGCGGAAGAATTAGGCCTGACTCAGTCCGCCATCAGTCAGAATGTGCGGTCTCTGGAACTGCGATTTTCCACAATCCTGTTTGAACGCAAGCCACGTGGATTGGCACTGACCGATGCGGGGCGGCGGCTTCTACCAGATGTGACGGCAGCCATGGGCAGCCTGAGCAATGCAGCGGGTATTTTTGAACGGGCATCAGACTCTGGGCTGTTGACGGTCGCAGCCAGTGTCAGTTTCGCACAATGGTATTTTGTACCCGGATTGTCGCGTTTGATGGATGCGAATCCCACCCTGTCACTGCGTGTCATCACGACGGTTTGGCCGGACGAATTCAGCCGGTCTTCAGCGGATGTGGAACTGCGGTTCGGGACAGAGTCTCATATGGGCAAGGGGGCGGAACATCTGGGGCCAGATGAGTTGATTGTCGTCGCTGCGCCGGACTTGATGAAACGCGTGGGGCAGCCCTTCCTATCTACTGAGTCACTGCGCCAACAGCGATTGATCCAGGCCGTTGGGACCAGCGATAACTGGAAACGCTGGGCTCAACATAGTCGCATCGCCTCTCTGCCAGAGCCGGATTTGATGGCAGATTCCCACGGACTGGTGATTGACTTTGCGCGGGCGGGATTGGGGGTTGGCGTGACCAGCGCCTTGCTGGCCGCTCCAAGTCTCGCCTCAGGGGACCTGGTCCAGGCTCACGCCATGACAGCCCCGACCAAGGATGGTTATTTTCTTGCGACGAACCCACTGGCCGATCAGCAGGATGTTGACTTGTTCACAACGTGGCTGAAGGCGGAGATCAGCGCTGCGACCACTCAGGCTGACCTGAAAAGACGGGCGGCAGACCCGTAGAATTAGATTCTGGCATTTTCCCGTAGGTACACACAAATTGCGTATGCAGTTCTGATGACTTTATTGCGCACTAAGTTATTGTTATTATGAAAAAATGGTGTCCCCGACAGGAATCGAACCTGTGGCCTCAGGATTAGGAATCCTGCGCTCTATCCTACTGAGCTACGAGGACACGCAACCGGGCTATAGCACAGGTAGCTTTGGCTTACCAAGTGTGTGTTTGCCTTAAAGCTGCTTTACCATGTGCCGGTATTTTGCATCGAGCCCCAGGGTTCTTCGACGGCCAGTTTCTCGCCCCGTTGCAGCAATTCGATGGAGATGCCGTCGGGGGAGCGGATGAAGGCCATATAGCCGTCGCGGGGTGGGCGGTTGATGGTGACGCCCTGGTGCATCAGACTCTGGCAAGTCTCGTAGATATTATCGACACGGAAAGCGAGATGGCCGAAATTGCGACCGCCCTGATAATCCTCCGGGTCCCAGTTATAGGTTAATTCCAGCAAAGGCGCCCTTTCGGCGTCCGCATTGTCCTTATCGTCGGGCGCGCACAGCATGACCAGCGTGAAGCGGCCTTTTTCGCTTTCCGTGCGGCTGTGTTCCACCATGCCCAGCTTGTTACAATAGAAATCCAGGCTTTCGTCTAAATCAGTGACGCGCACCATCGTGTGCAGATATTGAAGTCCCATGAGCCGGAAGCTCCTCTTGTCTGAGTGAATGTCTGCCTCACTAGGTAGCGGTGAGATCCCTTCAGGACAACCCCACGACGCGGGATTCCTATTGCAAGTGACCAAACAACAACAGGCAGGCCCCCACGGCTGCGGCGATACCGGCGGCATCAGCAGCCAAGGCGGCGAACAGGGCGTGTCGGACGCGGCGAATCTGGACTGCCCCGAAATAAACCGCCAGGACATAGAATGTCGTTTCCGTTGAGCCCTGCAAGGTGGTTACCAGATAACCGGTATAACTGTCCGGCCCAATCGTCGGATCGGAGATAATGGCGACCATGATACCATAAGCGCCTGAGCCGCTGAGCGGGCGCATCAGGGCCATGGGCAATGCTTCTGCAGGCAGGCCAAAGGGGGCGGTGATCAGGCCGATGGGTTCTATCAACAGCGCCATGGCGCCAGACGCCCGGAACATGCCAACCGCCACCAGGATTGCGACCAGATAGGGGATGATCTTGATCGCAACGCCAAAGCCGTCTTTCGCACCCTCCACAAAGCTTTCATAGATCGGTACGCCGCGCAGCATGCCGAAGCTGAGAAAGGCGATCATCAGGCCGGGAATGATCCAGGGCGCGATGGTGGGGCCAAAAAAGATTGTCAGCGGCACAAATCCAATCAAGGCCAATAGCGCCAGAGCGGAGGCCCAAAGCGGATAAGCCTCGCTGGCATCGGCGGGCAGGGCCTCTTGAGACTCGGCTGGTTCATCTGGCTCTGTCCCCTCATCGGGGGCCGGGGTTTTGAACCGACTCTGCAGCAGCTTGGCGGTTACGATGGCAATCGTGGTGGAACAGATTGTTGCGATCAGGGTAGTGGAAACAATACCAGCCGGATCGTTGGAGCCAGACGCTGCACGAATTGCAATCACACCGGTCGGCAGCAATGTGACGGAGGATGTGTTGATCGCCAGGAACAGGGCCATGGCATTGGTCGCTGTTCCTTTATGAGGGTTCAGCCGGTCCAGTTCCTGCATCGCGCGAATGCCAAAGGGGGTGGCCGCATTGCCCAGGCCCAGGGCATTGGCAGAGATATTCATGATCATCGCCCCCATGGCTGGGTGGTCGGCGGGCACGTCTGGGAACAGGCGCACCATCAAGGGGCGCAGCAGTTTCGCGATGATGCGCAACAGGCCGCCTGCCTCCGCCACTTTCATCAACCCTAGGAACAGCGCCATGACGCCGATCAGGCCCAAAGCCAGGGTGACGGAAGATTCCGCCGTGCTGATCATCGACAGACCCAAATGCTCCATCGGGGCCTTGGCGGCTTCTTCACCTGCGGCCACAATTGGGGTCACCCAGGTCACCTGTTGATAGGCCGCGACCACGAATGAAATGGCAACCATGGCGAAGAATATATAGTTCATTGACGGCCCATCCTCTGTTTGGATCAGCAGCCAGCGATTCGATGAATTTGTCGAGAGGATCGCAGCAGTTTGGAGCATGAAGAGGGTGATTTCCCCTTGCATCCTGTGTCCGGTTCACGCTCAATTCGCGCGTCTTTTCCATCCTTTATGATGGGGAATGGAGCGGAGGGCATTGAATGCGGATCACGAAGACGCTCTGGGGGTTGATTGCACTGCTCGCTTTTTTGGGGCTGGCTTCCACTGCCTATGCTCATACGTCAGAGCGTGGTTATATTCTGTTGCTGCCGACAGAATATTATCTTTTGGGTGGTACCTTGTCGGTAGCGCTCTCTTTTATGATCCTGTCATTGTCAGAGCCAAGGGCGGTGATAGAGGCTTTCCGGGGGGGACTAAACCTACCCTGGATTCCGGCTGGGTTGTTTGACACAGTTTTATCGGCGATTGGCTTTCTGTCATTTGCTGGATTGTTGTATTGCGGTGTCGAGGGCGCGCGTGATCCACTCACAAATCCGCTGCCGATGGTGATCTGGACCATTGGCTGGATCGGGGTGACGGTTGCCCATGCGGTATTTGGGAATTTCTGGTCAGTGCTCAATCCCTGGCGGTTTCCTGTGCGGCTGGTGCGTCGTTTGGTGGGGGCATCGGCAGAGGGCGTCGGGCCTGTATCCCTGCCTAACTGGGCCAAGGGTTGGCCTGCTATCCTACTGTTTATGGGGATTGCCTGGTATGAGCTGGTTTCCCTCTCGCCAGAAGACCCGGATCTTCTGGCCTTCTGGGTTTTGATTTTTTGGGGAATTGGTTTCATCGGTTGCCTGCTGTTTGGCGAGGCCGTGTGGCTGCGGGCGGGGGAACCGCTTTCCGTGTTGTTCCGCTATTTATCCTTGCTCGCCCCAATTTCCGTAAAGACAAATCCAGATGGGAGACGCGTGCTGTGCCTTTCGAAGCCAGGCAGTCGGGTGTTGGATTCAGAACCGGCAAGCCTGGCGATATCGCTGTTTCTGTTGCTCAGCCTCGCCACAGTCAGTTTTGATGGCTTGAGCATGACCTTCTGGTGGTTGGGGTTGAACGACATCAATCCTTTAGAATTTCCAGGGCGCTCTGCGGTGACCGGGATTAATTCTGTTGGGTTACTATTGGCCTGGATTACGCTTGCAGCGCTGTATGGCGCGTCGGTATGGGGTGGGGAATGGCTGCGCGGTGCACGGGATGCTAAACCGGCCTTAGGGTTGATGGTTTTGTCGATCCTGCCCATCGCACTGGCCTATCATATCTCCCATTACCTGACGTATTTTTTGGTCAATGCGCAATGGGTACTGATTGCCCTGAATGATCCCCTGGCAACCGGTGCGAATTTATTGGGTCTTCAGGGATTCCGCGTTACAGCGTCATTTCTCAATTCGCCCGACTCGGTGGAACGGATTTGGCAAATTCAGGTGGCAGCGATCAGCATTGGCCATATCTGGGCCGTTATTTTGGCCCATGGCCTCAGCAGTCGATTGAGCGGTGGGCGGCCTGCGCGTCATCTGGTGGGGCAAATTCCACTTGGCTTGCTGATGGTGGCCTATACGTTGTTTGGCTTGTGGCTTCTGTCCTCCCCAACGGGTGGATAATGGGGGAAAGTTTACGAGAGGCACTAGACACAAATTCATTTGTATGCGTACGATTTTTCGGGACATGGTTGTTGCGGGCACATCCTCCTGCAAATGGCCATGAAAAACAGGGTCTGAACAGGAGACTTCGTGATGACTGAGCAGAAGACACAGAGCACCATAACCAAATTCTTTACCCGTCGGGATACGTTGAAAACGATGGGCGCAGCCGCTGGTTTGGCGGCAGGATCGCAGTTGTTGAGCGGTCGCTACGCCCAGGCACAAAGCAGTGAGCCGATCAAAATTGGCTTTCAAGCGCACCGTACTGGTATCGGTGCCTCTTATGGTCGCTGGTATGAGCGCACGACAATGGCTGCTACTCAATTGATCAATGATGCTGGCGGGATTAATGGTCGCCCGGTTGAAATCGTCACGGAAGATGACGGCACAGATCCCAAGCGCGGTGCGGAAGTGGTCGAAAAATTCGCCATTCAGCATAAAACCGATATCGTCTTTGGCACCTTGTTCAGCCATGTCGTGATCGGGTCTGCCCCGCGTGCAGGCGAATTGAAGATTCCTTATTTCGTGGTCAGCGAAGGACATCATGTCGCCAGCGGCAAGTTGAACCGTTATGTCCTGCAGCCCGGCATCACCGATGTGAAGAGCCAGGTTCAGTCCATGGCACCTTGGGTTGGCAGCAATCTGGGTAAAAAGGTTACGATGATCTTCCCAGATTTTGCCTTTGGTCATGATCACCGCGACTATTTCTCTGCCGCCATCGCTGCCCAGGGGGGCGAGGTGATTGAGAAAATTGCAATCCCACCAACGGAACAATCCTTCTTCAAATATTTCCCACGCATTCCGAAGGAAACAGAGGTCCTGTACCACGTCATGGTCGGCCCCGCTGTTTTGACCTTTGTAAAAGAACTGGGTGAATTCTTTGGTAAGGATCGTCCGCAGATCTTTGGCTTTATCGATAGTCTTGAAGCGGTTGATCTCGCCAATCCGGGGTTAGAAGCATTGGAAGGCACCTATTTCTGGGAAGGCTTCCCGCGTTATGCCCAGAATGATGGGGCCAATCCCCATGATGCCTTCTATCGGGAAAAGGTTGGCGTTGATGCCAATGGAGCCAGCCTGAGCGATCCGAAGGATATTTCCACCTATGCCCATATGTTTGGGTGCTGGGAGACCCTGTATATCATCAAGCAGGGTATGGAAGCGGCAGACTATAAAGGTCCGGCGGATCGCGCGAAATTGATCGAAGCGGTTGAGAGTTTCACGGATTTCCCAGAAGGTCCGGAACATCCGCAGGGTGCGAAGATATTTAATGGTCAGACCCACCAAGTCTTCGGCATTCAGAATATCAGTCAGGTCACCGATGGGAAATTGAAGGTGGTACACCGCACCTCCATCGAAGACAGCCTGTATGAGCCGGAAGTCGACTATACGAAGATGGCATTCTAGGGCTTGCGCCGCTTAGATTTATGACTCTCCGTCATCCCGGCAAATTGCTGGGATGACGGAAACTTTTGGACGGCAGCATCTGTATGGATTTTGGACCCTATTTGCTTCTTGCCTCGCTGGAAGGGGCCGTTCAGGCGGCGGTTCTGGCGCTGACGGCTGTGGGCTTGTCGCTGGTGTTTGGTGTCATGCGTGTGGTCAATGTCGCCCATGGGGAATTCTTCATGTTGGGCGCGGTGTTGGCCTGGTGGATTTCAAACATGCTGACTGGCTCCCCTCTTTTCGGATTTCTTGCAGCGCTGATTTTTGCCCCGTTGATTGTGGCGGGCTTAGCTGCGGTTGCAGATCGATTGATCTTGAAGCGTTTGAGCTATGACCCTGAGGCGACAATCGTTGCCACCATTGGGTTGCTGTATATCATTCAGCAGGGCGCGCTAACCTTGTTTGGGCCAGATGCGCGTCCGGTTGCTGCTCCTTTCGATTTCCGGGTCAGCTTTCCTTGGTTCGGCTATTCTGGATATAAGATTTTTGTGATCCTGGCCTGTGTCCTGGTGCTGTTGGGCGTTTGGGCACTGCTGACGCGGACCCGGATTGGGTTGATCATGCGCGCAACCCAGTTTGATCGCGAAACGGCCCAGGCCTTCGGGATTCCTGTCGCGCGGGTCTATACCGGTGTTTTTGCCTTTGGGGCGATGCTGGCTGCCGTTGCTGCCGTGCTGATCGTACCAACACAGCAGGCGTATTACCTGATGGGGCTCGACCCGCTGTTGCTGTCCTTTATCGTTGTTATCATCGGTGGGTTAGGCAGCTTGAAGGGCACTGTTCTGGCCGCGGCGGTGATCGGGTTGAGTGACGGTATTATCACCATCTTCTTTGATCCGACGCTTGCAAAAATCCTCTCCACAATTCTGGTTGCGATGATCCTGGTATTTCGACCAACCGGCCTGTTTGGGACGGCAACGCGATGAAGGGGTTGATCAGCAAATCACTGGGTCTGCATCTGGGGCTGATTGCGCTGTTGTTGCTGCTGCATTTTATTTTGCCGGACTACCATCATGTCAGTCTGGCGCGGATCATGGTGTTGGCAGTCTATGCGCTGGGGTTCAATTTATTGTTTGGCTATACGGGCTTGCTCAGTTTGGGTCATGCACTGTTCTTTGCAGCAGGACTCTATGGCGCGGGGCTGTCGATGCAGTTCTTTCAATGGACGGCGGGACCCGGATTTGTCTTTGGTCTTTTCTGCGCCATTGCCGTGGCAACACTGATTGGCATGCTGGCGCTGCGTACCGTGGGCGTCTCCTTTATGATCGTGACAATGATGTTCGCCCAGGTCGGCTATCTGTTGATCCTGTATTACAATGAATATACCAGAGGGGATGAAGGCTTTGTGATCCTGCGGGAGCTGCGGATGCTGGGCCCGCTGGATCTGTCGGCAGAAGGGACGCGCTATCTGGTGGCCTTGGCATTGTTGGCCGCTGCAATCCTGATCAAGTTGGCATTGGTGCGGTCGCCCACGGGGCGCATTTTAGTCGCCATTCGGGAGAATGAGGAACGCACCCGGATGCTCGGCTATGACCCATTCCGTTATAAGCTGATGGCAATGGTGATTTCGGGTGGCTTTGCGGGGGCGGCAGGGGCGGCCTATGGCATTCTGTTTGGCTATGTCGGGGCCAGTTTCGCCTCCATCCAATATTCAATTCTGCCGCTGCTCTATGTCTTGATGGGCGGGGCGGGGGTTGTCTTAGGGCCACTGTTGGGCACGATTGCGATGTTTTATCTGATTGATATCGCCAGCGGCCTGACCTCGGCTTATCTCTTCTTTGTTGGTCTTGCCTTGGTGCTGCTGATCCTGGTCGCGCCAAAGGGCGTGCTAGGGACCATACGCGATCGTTGGGTGCCGTGGCTGCCATGACAACATTGCTGCAAACCCGAAACTTGTCGAAGAATTTTGGCGGCCTGGCGGCGGTTCAATCCGTTGATTTCGATCTGCAACAGGGTGAAATTCGTGCCATCATCGGACCCAATGGGGCCGGGAAATCAACTCTCGTTGGCCTGATCAGTGGGCGCATTACCCCCAGTGGGGGCAGCATTACATTTGATGGAAAATCAATCACCCAATTGCCAGCCCATGCCAGGGTCGCGCGGGGGATCGCCTACACATTTCAGATCACAAGCATCTTTGCCAATCTGACTTGCCGGGAGAATATTCTGCTGCCAGCCCAACGCGCTTCGGTTGCTGCATCCGGCCTGTTCGGGCGTGTGGATGAAGCCGCACTGGAGCATCGTGCCGAACATATTCTGGCGCGTGTGGGGTTGGGCGATAAGGCTGATACCAAGGCAAAAGAGATGGCCTATGGGCATCAGCGCCTGTTGGAAGTCGGAATGGGATTGGCGCTGGATGCGAAATTGCTGATTCTGGATGAGCCAACGCAGGGTTTGGCAGATTCTGAAATTGCCAATTTCATCGACCTGATCCGCGCGGTGTCCAAGGATACGACGGTGCTGTTGATTGAGCATAACATGACCGTTGTGATGGATCTGGCACAGCGGATCACAGTGATGAATTTTGGCGAAATTCTTGCCGAAGGGACGCCAGAAGAAATCCGCGCTAACTCTGCCGTTCAATCCGCGTATCTGGGGGGATAGGCGATGCTGACGGTTACGGATATCGATTGCTTTTATGGCGATGTGCAGGTTTTGCGGCAATTCTCGCTCTCGGCAGCGTCCGGCGAAATCCTGTGTTTGCTGGGGCGCAATGGGGCGGGCAAGACGACGGCCTTGAAGGCGATTATGGGATTGGTTCCGCCCCGATCCGGCAGCGTGGTTGTCGATGATGTTGATTTGACCAAATTGCCCGCCCATGCCGCCCCGAAATATGGATTGGGCTATGTGCCTCAGGGTCGACGGTTGTTTTCCGAACTGACGGTCGCGGAGAATATCGAGATTGGCCTGATGGCTACCGGACAAGGCAAACCCACCCGGGATCGGGTGCTGGACCTGTTCCCGGTGCTGCGGGAAAGGCTCTCGCAAGTCTCTGGTAAATTGAGCGGCGGCGAACAACAGATGTTGGCTATGGCCCGCGCGCTGTGCACGGAACCTAACGTTCTGTTGATGGATGAACCGACAGAGGGTTTGCAGCCCTCCATGATCGCAAAAATCAGGGAGGTCGTGGTGGCCCTGAAGCAGACGGGCGTTGCCGTTGTTCTGGTAGAACAGCGTGTCGATGCCGTTTTACCTGTCGCTGATCACGTCGCCTTCATCGAAAATGGTATGAACCGGGAAACCGTGCCGGTGCAGCAGCTGCGCGACGACCCAAGCCTGCTGCACCGCTATGTCGGGATTTGAACAGGGATTAGAAGCGCTGGTTTAACAACGCTCCACCCGGCATTGGAAGCAATTGTTTGTAGCTGATCGCATATGGATATAGGCAATCGTGTCGTCTGCAAACAGCGCGTCCAAGGCGGGGGACAGGGCGTCTATGGTCACCACTTTACCGCTGCCATAGCGGATGCGGTCATTGTAGCCATAGCCGCGGATGAGGATCTGGGCATACTCCTGAAACAGGGCGGGGAGTGCGGCTTGGTCCGGATGGCGGGGGCAGGCCTCAGCGCATAGAAAGATGGGGCCGATCTCTGCATAGGGTTGCGGCGCGGGGAAGGGGCGGTGGGCCATAACCAGCATCCCCGCCCCTTCGGGGATATCGCGCAAACAATGACGACAGGGATTGCCATTCCCGTCGGAAGTTTGAAGTTCCGGCACTTGCCCATTGGCATCTGGCTCCCCCCGTTGGGCGCGGCGCGCGGTTTCGGTATCAATGGCGGCAAAGTGATAGGGCATGATGTGGCCTTTGAGAAAGGGTTGAGGTTGCCTAAGCTAATGCTTGGGCTTGCGACCCGACACCCGGTTCTTGCGAAGGACTGGTGGGATGTGGAAAACTAACGACTGGCTCCAAGGAAAAGAGGTTTCTGATGATCCCGGCGGATACAGCCTTTGTGGCGATTGATGTGCAGAATGACTTTTGTCCAGGCGGTGCCTTGGCCGTGGCCCAGGGGGATCAGGTCGTGCCCTTGATCAACCAATTGATGCCTGGGTTTTCGGTAAAGGTTCTGACCCAGGACTGGCACCCGGCTGATCATTTTTCCTTTGCCGCCAACAGCGACGGTGCCCAGCCCTTCAGTCTTATCGATGCGCCTTATGGCCCGCAAGTGATGTGGCCGACCCATTGCGTTCAGGGCAGTGCTGGGGCTGAATTTCATCCTAATCTCAATACAGATTGTGCCGATCTGATCCTCCGAAAGGGCTATCGCGGCCATATTGATTCCTATTCCGCCTTCTTTGAAAATGACCATGTGACTCCCACCGGTCTGGAAGGATATCTGCGAGAGCGGGGCGTGAAATCCCTGGTCATGGCAGGGCTAGCGACAGATTTCTGTGTGCGGTTTTCGGCGGTTGATGCAGCAAAGCTGGGGTTTCAGGTGACTGTTCTGGATGACGGGTGCCGCGCGATTGATATGGATGGATCGCTGGCGGTGGCGTTGGCCGATATGGCCGATCATGGCGTGACCGTCATTCCCAGCACCCGCTATGCAGCGTAATTTCCCTTTTCTGTTGTGTGAAATACTGCTAAAGCCCATCTACCCTGACAAGGGGTGGTTTTGGTGAGAAAAGGGATGCGAAGATGGGCACTGGATATGCGGGCGACATAACGCCAAAGGAAGCCTGGAAATTGTTGCAGGACGAGCCGGATGCCGTGTTGGTGGACGTGCGCACCGCGGCGGAATGGCAATTTGTCGGTGTGCCTGTTTTGAATGCTCTAGGGAAACAGCCCGTGTTGGTCGAATGGATTCGTTTCCCCGGCGGCACGCCAAATCCAGATTTTACCGCCCAGGTGAAAGAGGCCGTGTCTGAGAATGTCGGAGATGGCGACCCGGCGATTGTCTTCCTGTGTCGGTCCGGCCAGCGCAGCCAGGGCGCTGCTGCGGCCTTGACGCAAGAAGGGTATAGCCGGTGCTTCAATATCCTTGAGGGGTTTGAAGGCGATAAGAATGCCGATGGCCAGCGTGGCAAGGTTGGTGGTTGGAAGGTGGCTGGACTGCCTTGGGGCCAAGGTTGAACCCTGAACGGGGTGATCTCATAGTTTAGAAAGAGAAGACAATGGACAGCGGAAAACCTGAAATCGGTGCAGGTCGGCGATATCGCCAACAGACGGAATTGGTACGTGGCGGCCTGGAGCGCACGGATTTTCGTGAAACCAGTGAAGGCCTGTTTCTGACCTCTGGCTATATCTATGACAATGCGGAGCAGGCGGAAGCCTCGTTTAAAGGCGAGACTACCAATTTCATGTATTCCCGCTACGCCAATCCTACGGTCGGGATGTTTGAACAACGCCTGGCCCTGCTGGAAGGCGCGGAAGGATGCCGCGCAACGTCCAGCGGGATGGCCGCTGTCTTTCATGCGCTGGCCTGCTTTTTGGGACAGGGCAAGCGGCTGGTCGCCTCACGCGCGCTGTTCAGTTCCTGCTACAATATCTGCAATGATATCCTGCCGCGCTTTGGCGTGCAGACCACCTTCGTGGATGGACATGACCTCAATCAATGGGAAGAGGCTCTAAAACAGCCTGCCGATGCGGTATTTCTGGAAAGCCCATCCAATCCGATGCTGGATCTGGTCGATATTGAGGCAGTGTGTAAACTCGCTAAAAAGGCGGGTGCTCGCGTTGTCGTTGATAACGTATTCGCCACCCCGATGTTACAACGTCCATTGGCTTTGGGTGCCGATATTGTGACCTATTCAGCGACCAAGCATATCGATGGTCAGGGGCGCACGATGGGGGGTGCTGTATTGAGCACCAATGCTTTCCTGAAGGATGTGTTTGAACCATTGTATCGCCATACCGGCCCGTCGATGAGCCCGTTTAACGCCTGGGTCATGCTGAAAGGTCTTGAGACTCTGCCTCTGCGCGTTGAGCGGATGTGTCAGAATGCCGACAAAGTCGCGCGATTCCTGGAGAGCCATGCGGCCGTCGATCTCGTTCGCTATCCCGGATTGGAAAGCCACCCGCAGCATGATCTCGCCAAGCGGCAGATGAGTGGCTTTGGCACACTGGTCACCTTCGCGGTGCCTAGCGGTAAGGAGCGTGCCTTTAAGTTCCTGAATGGTATGAGCCTGTTTGATATCTCCAACAATCTTGGCGATGCGAAGAGCCTGGCAACCCATCCCGCCACAACGACCCACCAAAAACTTAAAGCCGAAGAACGTCAGGCCCTGGGCATCAATGACGGCACTATCCGCCTGTCCATCGGTCTGGAAGATGTCGATGATCTGATCGAGGACCTGGATCAGGCGCTTGCGTGATCCCGCTGTTTCGTCAGCTTAGGGGTGACGTGATTGCGGTGCATCTTGCATGGATTATCAAATGATTAATGAATAATACGACTTACAATTCAATATAGCTGACCCAAACATCGTGTGCCACTGACAATCTGATGGTAATTTTCAGGTGGTTTTGCAATTGATGTATGCTTGGCAAGCAAAACTCTTGATCCACGCTACTCTGTATTTGCTCCGCTTCGAAAGCTGGGATACGGATATCGTACCGCGCGTCTTTTGAAGTTGGATTTTTCTATGTCACAGGTTTCTGCTGACCATCCCGATGCGACCGACAGTGCCTATTCCTGGTTTCGATTGGGGATATGTCTGATCTTGAG